>CALXGG010000007.1 GCA_944387785.1 uncultured Oscillospiraceae bacterium
CGGTTCTCCACCACGTTGCGCACGCCGATGGCGGAGATCATGCCGTAGAGGATGAAGCTGACGCCGCCGATGATGGCTGCGGGGATGGTGTTCACCACCACGGCGAAGGCGGGGGAGAAGGACAGCACCACGGCGTACACCGCCGCCAGGCGGATCACCCGGGGGTCGTAGACCTTGCTGAGGACCAGCACGCCGGTGTTTTCGCCGTAGGTGGTGTTGGCGGGGCCGCCGAAGAGGGCGGAGAGGGAGGTGGCGATGCCGTCGCCGATGAGGGTGCGGTGGAGGCCGGGATCCTCGATGAAGTTCTTGCCCACGGTGGCGGAGATGGCGGACATGTCGCCGATGTGCTCCATCATGGCGGCGATGGCGATGGGGGCCATCACCAGGATGCCGGTGAGGTCGAACTTGGCGATGGAGCCGGTGAAGTCGGTGACGAAGGGCTGGAAGCCCAGCAGGCTCACGCCCTCCAGGGCGCTGAAGTCCAGCAGCGGGGCGGTGGCGCCGGTGGCGGCGTCGGTGATGACGGTGGCGCCGCAGGCGTTGGCGATGACCGCCACGATATAGGAGCCCACCACGCCCAGGAGGATGGGGATGATCTTGATCATGCCCTTGCCCCAGATGTTGGCCGCCACGATGATGACCATGGCCACCACCGCCAGCCACCAGCAGGTGGAGGCGTTGCTCACCGCGGAGGGGGCCAGGTTCAGGCCGATGAGGATGATGATGGGGCCGGTGACCACCGGGGGCAGGAAGCGCATGACCTTCTTCACCCCCACCGCCTTGATGATGGCGGCCAGGATCACATAGAGAAGGCCCGCCACCACGATGCCGCCTACGGCGTACTGGAGCTTCTCAGCGGGGTCCATGCCGGCGTACTTCCCGGAGGTCATCCCGGCCATGGCCTGGAACCCGCCCAGGAAGGCGAAGGAGGAGCCCAGGAAGGCGGGCACCTGCATCTTGGAGCAGACGTGGAAGAACAGGGTGCCGAGGCCGGCAAAAAACAGGGTGGTCTGGATGTTCAGGGGCAGTCCGTAGCCCTGGACCAGGATGGGCACCAGCACCGTGGCGCCGAACATGGCGAACATGTGCTGCAAGCCCAGCAGCAGCATCTTGGGCACACCCAGCTGCCGCGCGTCATAGATCGGGGCGTTTTGCTCGTTCATGGTTTTCTTCCTCACTTTCACACACCGCCTGCCCGGGCCGGACAGGCAAAAAAATGCCGGTGACACGTCACCGGAACAGGCAATGGCGGGTCGGACAGCCGGGGACCCCACGGCAGGCATCGCAGCGCGTCGTCATACCGGCAGTCCCCCTTTCCCTCGTCATATTGTGACTATTATAGGGGGATGCCCGCCCCTGCGCAAGGCACAGATGTGATAATTTTATCCAGCTGTCTAGGGCCGATTTTGTGTATTTCTCCCTGCTCCCGGCGGGGCGGCGCCCTGGTCCGCCTCCCAATGCTTACACTTTCTTCCAGGTGTTAGGGAGGATTGTCGGCAAAAGCGCCAAATTGTAGCATATACTTAAAAAATAGTTTGTGCATATTCCATAGCCACGCCATAATATGGATATTAGGGAGCAGGTGGTTCCCGCCAACATGAAAGGAGAGAGTAGCGTATGAAAAAGAAATTGAGCCTGCCGATGCAGATCTTCATTGCGCTGGTGGCCGGTATCGTCCTGGGGCTGATCCTGTCCTTCGTCCCCGGCGGCGACAACTTTACCAAAGACTATCTCAAGCCCTTCGGAGACATCTTTGTCAACCTGCTGAAATTCATCGTAGTACCCGTGGTCCTCCTGTCCATGATCGACGGCATCCTGTCCATGGACGACATGAAGAAGGTAGGCTCCGTTGGCTGGAAAACGGTGGCCTACTTCCTGGTGACCACCGCCATCGCCTGCGTCATCGGCCTTGCCTTCGCCAGCATCTTCAACGGCGCGGGCCTCTTCCCCGACCTCTCCCAGGAGCTGGGCAGCGCCACCTACGAGCCGCCGGCCTATGGAGGCTTCATGTCCACCATCGTGAGCATCTTCCCCTCCAACATGTGGGCGGCCTTCAGCAGCGCCAATATGCTCCAGGTCATCGTCATCGCCCTGTTCTTCGGCGGCTCCATCATGGCCGCCGGTGAGAAGGGCCGCCTGGCCCGGGACATCGTCACCTCCTTCAACGAGGTCATCAACCGGCTCATGGCCTTCGTCATCTCCCTGGCCCCCATCGGCGTGTTCACCTATATGTCCTGGGTGGTGGCTACCCAGGGGGCGGACATCCTGGGCTCCCTGGCCCTGGTGCTGCTGTGCGCCTATCTGGGCTACATCGTCCACGCCGTGGTGGTGTACTCCTTCTCCGCCAAGGCCTTCGCCGGCATAAGTCCCATCCGCTTCTTTGCCAAGGCCTTCCCGGCCATGATGTTCGCCTTCACCTCCACCTCCTCCGCCGCCTCCCTCCCTGTGTCCAAGGAGTGCGCCGACGAGCTGGGAGCGGATAAGGACATCGCCGCCTTCGTGCTGCCCCTGGGCTCCACTGTCAACATGGACGGCACCGCCATCTACCAGTGCGTGGCCACCGTGTTCCTGGCGGCCTGCGCCAACATCCAGCTGACCATAGGCCAGATGGTGCTGGTGGTGGTCACCGCCACCCTGGCCTCCATCGGTACCGCCGGCGTCTCCGGCGCGGGCATGGGGATGCTGGCCATGGTGCTGGAGGCCATTGGCCTGCCGGTAGACTACATCGGCCTCATCGTGGCGGTGGACCGCCTCTTCGATATGGGCCGCACCTGCCTCAACGTCACCGGCGACATCTCCTGCTCCGTCTGCGTGACCAAGTGGGAGTCCAAGAAGGTCCCCGCCCGCAAGTGATCCCCCCGCAATACGCGCAGGCATAAGGGAACACAGACCCGAAGGGGCCGGACAGGATCTGTCCGGCCCCTTCGTTTTGTCCTGTCTGTGACGGCGGAAAAGTGGCGCGCCGGGCCAGAAGGCCCGGCGCGCCTTCTTGAATGGATCGCGCCTACTCGATGGATTTCAGGGACTCCGCCATGTCGATCTTCCGGAGCTTCGGCTGGAGGGCCAGGAAGATCACCAGGGTGAAGAGCAGGGTCAGCGCCAGGGCGAAGCCGTAGCTTTGCCAGGCGATCCAGACGGGGAAGAACATGGAATCGATCTGCACCTGCTCCATGACGAAGGCATGGAGCGCCTTGCCCATGGCCAGGCCCACCAGGCTCCCCAGGGCGGAGAGCATGAAGATCTCCCGGAACACATAGGAGGCCACCTCCCCCTGGTAGAAGCCCAGGACCTCGATGGTGGCGATCTCCCGGACCCGCTCGGTGATGTTGATGTTGGTAAGGTTGTACAGGACGATGAAGGCCAGGGCGCCGGCACAGATCACCACCACCAGGACGATGTAGTCCATCCGGGTAAGCATATTATCCACCTGGACCCGGGTGGCCTCGTTGATGGTCACGTTGCTCACATCGTCATCCTCTGCCAGCAGGGCCCCCTCCTGATAGGGATCCGCGTCCTCATGGGCCATGATGTAGAGGTTCTTGTACTCCGGCTCCTCTCCCAGCTGCTCCCGATAGGTGTCCGGGGAGACGTAGACGTAGTTGAACACATAGTTGTCGCAGATACCGGACACGGTAACGGTGAGGCTGCCGAGGTCGTCGTCCCGCAGCTCCACCTGGTCGCCCACGGACAGGCCCATGTTCTCCGCCAACCCTACGTTGACCACCACCTCCCCGGCGCCGGGGTAGGCGATGGGCTCCTCGCCGCTGTGGAGGGAGATGAAGCCCTCCAGATCGTCGGTGGAGGAGACCACCAGGTTCACGGATTTGCTGCTCCCGCCGTGGATCACATCCACGCTGCCGTTGTGGACCAGGAGCGCCGCCTCCCGCTCCCAGCCGGAGGCCTCCAGATAGGCGGACACGCTCTCCTCGGTCTGGGGATCCTGGAAGGAGACGTTGTAGTCGAAGAGGGTGATCTCCGCGTACTGGTCATCCACCACGGACCGGATGGAGTCCCGCAGGCCAAAGCCGGTGACCAGCAGGGCGGTGCATCCGCCGATGCCCAGCACCATCATGATCAGGCGGCTGCGGTAGCGCAGCACGTTGCGGATGGATACCTTCCGCAGGAAGCTCAGCCTCCGCCACAGGGGGGTGATGTACTCCAGGAACACCCGGCGGCCCGCCTTGGGGGCCTTGGGCCGGATCAGCTCCGCCGCCGCCTTGGTCAGCTCCACCCGGCAGGAGAGGTAGGTGGCGCCGATGGAGCACAGCAGGGCCGCCGCGAAGGACACCAGCGCCAGCACCGGGTCAAAGATAAAGGTCAAAGGCGCGAAGCCATAAATGATTCCGTAGATCTCCCAGATGATCCAGGGCAGCCAGTGGGCGCCGGCGGCGTAGCCCGCCACGCTGCCCACCACCGCGGCGGAGCCGGAGTAGAAGAGGTACTTGGCCATGACCTGGCCGTTGCTGTACCCCAGGGCCTTCAGCACGCCGATCTGGGTCCGCTGCTCATCCACCATGCGGGTCATGGTGGTCATGCACACCAGGGCCGCCACCAGGAAGAAGAACACCGGGAATACCACGGAGATGGCCGCCACGATGGAGGTGTCGTTGTCAAAGCAGACGTAGCCGGTGTTTTCCTCCCGGGTAAGGACGTAGGTGGTGGGCTTTTTCAGATCCGCCAGCTCCTGCCGGGCGTCGGCCAGCTCATCCTCCCCGTCCCGGAGCTCCCGCTCCGCATCGGCAAATTCCTCGTCCGCCTCCCGGACGCCGTCGTAGTACTCCTCCCAGCCGTCGTCCAGCTCCTGCCGGGCGTCCGCCAGCTCGCCGGGGGCCTTGTCCAGGTCCCGCTTGGCGTCGTCCAGCTGCCGCTTGGCGTCCTCCGACTGGGCCAGGCCGTCCTCATACTCCCTGAGGCCCTCCTCATACTGGGCGTAGCCCTCCTGGTAGTCCCCAAGGCCGCTCTCATACTCCGCCCGGCCTTCCTCCAGCTGGGCCTTAAGGCCGTCCAGGTACTCCTGGGACAGGGGCTGGCCGGCGGACGCCTCCGCCTGGGCCCAGCCGCCCAGAAACTCCTCCAGACTGCTGCCCTGGGCCTGCATGGCCTGGTCCACGGCGGCGTTCAGCTGGGGGGAAGCCCCGGACTGGAGGGCCTTTACCAGCGCCGCGGGGGTGCCGGTGCCGGTGGACTGGGCCAGCTGGACGGCGGACTGGTAGAGGGTATTGAGCTGGTCGTAGGAGGCCTCGCCCTCCTCCAGCTCCGCCTTGGCGTCGTCCAACTGGGCCTTGGCGTCGTCCAGCTCCGCCCTGGCGTCCTCCAGCTCCGCCCTGGCGTCCTCCAGGGTCTTGAGACCGTCCTCGTACTCCTTCAGGCCGTCCTCGTATTCCTTCAGGCCGTCCTCGTATTCCTTCAGGCCGTCCTCATACTCCTTCTCGCCGTCCAGAAGGTCCTGGTAGGCGTCGGCCAGTTCCTGCTCCGCGTCGGCCTTCTCCGTGTTGTACTCGTCCCAGCCGTCGCTGAGCTCCTGCTCGCCGTCCCGGATCTCCTCCATGGCGTCGTCATAGAGGGTGGTGTAGCGCAGGTCCGCCCGCTCCTCCGTCAGGTCCTCCACCGCGGCCTTCAGATTGTCGATCTGCGCCTCGTACTCCTCCGAGTAGGCGTCGGCGGCATCGGAGAGGGAGAGGTAGATCTCGTAATAGGCGTCAAACTCGAAGCCGTCCAAAGGGATATACACAAACCCCGTGACGCTGCCGCTGCCGATGGAGCTGGTGCCCCGCTCGTAGTTGAGGTAGTAGGGGGAGCGGACCAGGCCCACCAGGGTGTACCCGTCGTAGGCCATCAGCTCCAGCGTGTCCTCGTCGTTGTTGGGGGATACCGTCACCGTCATCCCCAGGTCATCCTCGGTGAAATGGCGGGCGTCCCCCACGCACTCATTGGGGGCCTCCGGCATCCGGCCGGCCACCAGCTCGGTGTGGTTTACAGTGTCCGTCAGGGAACGGGCGGTGATGACGACCTCCTCGTTCTCCCCCCGCACCATGAGGAAATCCGTATATACGGAACCCTCGGCGGAGGCGACCCCCTCCATCTGCGCGAAGGCGTCCACATCCTCGTCGGTAAAGCCCAGGGTGGACATGAGCTGGAAGTCATACAGGCCGTACTCCCGGAGATAGGCCACCCCGGTGGCCATCATGTCCGGCTGGGACATCCGCAGCCCCGCGAAAAAGCCCACGCCCAGCCCCACGATGGCAAGGATCGCCAGATACCGGCCCAGACTCTGGCGGATCTCCCGCAGGGAGGACTTCAGCATCGTGCCTACCATTCGATCTCCTCCACGGGCACCGGGCTGGCATTGGTCTCCTCAGAGACCACCATGCCGTTTTTCACCCGGATCACCCGATCCGCCATGGCCGTCAGGGCGCTGTTGTGGGTGATGATGATGACCGTCATGCCCTTCTGCCGGCTCATATCCTGAAGCAGCTTCAAAATGGCCTTGCCGGTGGCGTAGTCCAGCGCGCCGGTGGGCTCGTCGCACAGCAGCAGCTTGGGATTCTTGGCCAGGGCCCGGGCAATGGCCACCCGCTGCTGCTCGCCGCCGGAGAGCTGGGCGGGGAAATTGGCCATGCGCTTTTCCAGCCCCACGGACTTCAGCACCTGGGCCGCGTCCAGGGGATCCTTGCAGATCTGGGCCGCCAGCTCCACGTTCTCCAGGGCGGTAAGGTTGGGTACCAGGTTGTAAAACTGGAACACAAAGCCGATGTCGTAGCGGCGGTAGGTGGTCAGCTGCCGGGTGTTGTAGGCGGACACCTCGCTGTCCCCCAGGAAGATCTTCCCCTCCGTCAGGGTATCCATCCCTCCCAGGATGTTCAGCAGGGTGGTCTTGCCCGCGCCGCTGGGGCCCACGATCACGCACAGCTCCCCCTTGTCCACAGTGAAGGTGGCGTCCTGGAGGGCCTGGATGTCCACCTCGCCTACATGATACGTTTTTTTGACATGCTCAAACCGCACAAATTCGCTCATACTACCATCCTCGAACAGCCCCTGTGCCTGCGGCGGCCCAGGGGCATCATATTATTTGTACCAGTATAGCATAAGGAACGGAGAAGTGGTGAAGTTTTCGTAAATGATACAAATTTTGGCGCAGTCTTTATCCCTTCGCCGGCGTCGGGGCCTCCCGGGGCACCTGCTTCATGGACAGGGAGATCCGCTTCTTCTTTTCGTCCGCCTCCAGCACCATCACCTGCACCACGTCCCCCACGGCCACCGCCTCGGAAGGGTGGCGGATGAACTTTCTGCTCACCTGGGAAATGTGAACCAGACCGTCCTGGTGGACGCCGATATCCACGAACACGCCGAAGTCGATGACGTTGCGGACGGTGCCGGTAAGGATCATGCCCGGCTTGAGGTCCTTGATCTCCAGCACGTCGGTGCGGAGGATAGGGGGCGGCAGCTCGTCCCGGGGATCCCGGCCGGGCTTCTGCAGCTCCTTGGCCACGTCCAAAAGGGTGGGTACCCCCACGCCGCAGGCCTCCGCCAGGGTCTCCGCCCCCTTCTCCCGGATCCGGCCGTTCAGACCGTCCAGCTTCCCCGCTGCCACGTCGGCCATGGTGTAGCCGGTCAGCGCCAGCAGCCGCTCCGCCGCGGCGTAGCTCTCCGGGTGGACGGCGGTGTTGTCCAGCACCGCCTTGCTCTCCGGCACCCGCAGGAAGCCGGCGCACTGCTCATAGGCCTTGGGGCCCAGCTTGGGCACCTTCAAAAGCTGCTTGCGGGCGGTAAAGGGGCCGTTGTCCTCCCGGTACTTGACGATGTTTTTGGCCGTGGCGGCGGTGAGCCCCGCCACCTGCCGCAGCAGCGAGGGGGAGGCGGTGTTCACATCCACCCCCACTGCGTTGACGCAGTCCTCCACCACGCCGCTGAGGGCCTCGTCCAGCCGCTTGGGAGGCATGTCGTGCTGATACTGGCCCACCCCGATGGCCTTGGGGTCGATCTTCACCAGCTCCGCCAGGGGGTCCTGGAGCCGCCGGGCGATGGACACCGCCGAGCGGAGGTTCACGTCGAACTGGGGGAACTCCTCCGCCGCCAGGGGGGAGGCGGAGTACACCGAGGCCCCGGCCTCGCTGACGATCATATAGCTGACGCCACCCCCCGCCTGGCGGATCAGCTCCACCGCCATCTGCTCCGTCTCCCGGGAGGCGGTGCCGTTGCCGATGGCGATGTGGGTGACGCCGTGGGCGCGGATCAGCCTTGCCAGCGTGCCAATGGCTTCCTTTTTCTGCCGCTCCCCGTGGGTGGGGTACACCACGGCGGTGTCCAGCACCTTGCCGGTGGCGTCTACCACCGCCACCTTGCAGCCCATGCGGTAGCCGGGGTCCAGGCCCATGGTCACATGGCCCTTCACCGGCGGCTGCATGAGGAGGGGCCGGAGGTTCAAAGCGAACTGGCCGATGGCCCCCTCGCTGGCCTGGTCGGTGAGGGCGGCGCGGACCTCCCGCTCCAGGGAGGGGTACAGCAGCCGGTCGTAGCTGTCCTCGGCGGCGGCCCGGACGAAGGTCATGGCCGGGCTGCCGGGCCGTACCACCTGCCGCCGCAGCAGGATCAATGCGGCGTCCCGGTCGTTCTCCACGGCCACCTTCAAAAAGCCCTCCCGCTCTCCCCGGTTGATGGCCAGGACCTGGTGGCCCTGGAGCCTGGAGAGGGGCTGGCGGAAATCATAGTACAGGCGGTAGACGCTGTCCTCCTCCCCGGCGGCGGCAGAGGTCAGGAAGCCCCGGCCCATCAGCTGCTCCCGCAGGGCCTTGCGGACGGCGGCGTCATCGGAGATATCCTCGGCGATGATGTCGCTGGCCCCCTGGAGAGCCTCCTCCGCCGTCTCCACGCCCTTCTCCGGGTCCACATAGTCCGCCGCCGCGGCCAGGGGGTCGGGGCAGTCCTTCCCCTGGGCGTACAAAAGGGCCGCCAGGGGCTCCAGGCCCTTCTCCCGGGCCACCGTGGCCCGGGTACGGCGCTTTTGCTTGTAGGGCCGGTAAAGGTCCTCCACCTCCGCCAGGGTGGCGGCGGCGTCGATGGCGGCGGACAGCTCCTCCGTCAGCTTTCCCTGGCCCTCGATGGCGTTTTTCACCTCCTGCCGGCGCTGCTCCAGGCCCCGGAGATACTGGAGCCGGTCGTACAAGGTGCGCAGGGCGGTGTCGTCCATGGAGCCGTGGAGCTCCTTGCGGTAGCGGGCGATAAAGGGGATGGTGTTCCCCTCGTCCAGCAGCTTGACGACATTGTCCACATAGGCCACAGGCTGGCTGAGCTCCCGGGCCAGGATCTGGGAGATGGTTTCCATAGCGGTGATTCCTTTCTCGTATGGGATGGAAAGGCCGCGGGCTTGTCCCCGCGGCCTTTCCCGCCCGGCGGCGGCTTACTTGAAATAGAGCCGCTGCCGCTCGTATTTCGGTTCGTTGCTCACATGCATCCCCAGGCGGCGGTAGAGCTTCTCATCCACGTCGCTGAGGACCACGGTAAAGTGGGCGTCGCAGCCCTTCAGCTTGGGCAGCTGCTGCTGGGCCAGGGCGGCGATGGGGTTGGTGAGGGCGCTGACGCACAGGGCGATGAGCACCTCGTCGCTGTGGAGCCGGGGGTTCTTGTGGCCGAGACTCCCGGTTTTCAGCCGGCAGATGGGCTCCAGCACCTGGGTGGAGATAAGATCCAGGCTCTGGTTGATGCCCCCCAGCCGCTTGAGGGCGTTGAGCAGCAGCGACGCGGAGGCCCCCAGCAGGTCGCTGGTGCGGCCGGTGACCACCTGCCCGTCGGGCAGCACCATGGCCCCGGCGGGGCCGCCGGTCTCCTCCTCCCGCTTCAGGGAGGCGGCCACGGCGGGGAAAATGTCGGTGGTGATGCCGGCCTGCTTCATCAGCAGCTCCAGCTTGAACACCAGCTCGTTGTCGGCCTTGCCCCGGAGCCGGTCGGTGAGGGCGGTGTAGTACCGGCGGAGGATCTCCATATAGGAGGCCTCCCGGCAAGCCTCGTCGTCGATGATGCAGTTGCCCGCCATGTTCACGCCCATGTCCGTGGGGGATTTGTAGGGGCACTCCCCCAGGATGCTCTCAAAGATGGTCCGCAGGACGGGGAACACCTCCACGTCCCGGTTGTAGTTGACGGTGGTGACGCCGTAGGCCTCCAGGTGGAAGGGGTCGATCATATTCACGTCGGAGAGGTCGGCGGTGGCCGCCTCGTAGGCCAGGTTCACCGGGTGCTTGAGGGGCAGGTTCCAGATGGGGAAGGTCTCGAACTTGGCGTAGCCTGCCTGGATCCCCCGGCGGTTCTCGTGGTAGAGCTGGCTGAGGCAGGTGGCCATCTTGCCGCTGCCGGGGCCGGGGGCCGTCACCACCACCAGGGGATGGGTGGTTTCGATGTACTCGTTGCGGCCGTAGCCCTCCTCGCTGACGATGACGTCGATGTTGTGGGGATAGCCGGCAATGGGGTAGTGGCGGTAGGTCCGCACCCCCAGGGCGCCCAGCCGCTTAAGGAAGGCGTCCGCCGCCGACTGGCCGTTGTACTGGGTGACCACCACGCTGCCTACATACAGATCCATGCCCCGGAAGATGTCGATGAGCCGCAGCACGTCCTCCTCGTAGGGGATGCCCAGGTCGCCCCGGACCTTGTTCTTCTCGATGTCTCCGGCGCAGATGGTCACCACGATCTCCACGTCGTCCTTCAGCTGCTGGAGCATCCGGATCTTGCTGTCCGGCTCGAAGCCCGGCAGCACCCGGGAGGCGTGGTAGTCGTCGAACAGCTTCCCGCCGAACTCCAGGTACAGCTTCCCGCCGAACTGCCGGATCCGCTCCCGGATATGGGCGGACTGTGTCTCCAGATATTTCTGATTGTCAAAACCGATCCTTGCCATATATCCTCCCCCGCACCATAGAAATCAAATCTTAACTAGTATACTACATCCTGGGTTTCGCCACAAGGGCGGGCCATGGAAAAGGGACGACGAATTTTCGCCGCCCCTTTTAGATATTTCGACAGGGCTTCTCAGCCCATCCAGGGGCGGGAGAGCTCCGTCCCGCCGCAGATCCGCTGGATCTCCCGCTGGATGGCCTTGAGGTCGTCAAAGGTTTCCGGCCGCCGGCCCGGGTCCCGCAGCAGGGCGGCGGGGTGGTAGATGGCGGTCATCCGGATGCCGTCCACATCGTACCACTGTCCGTGGTCCCGGGTGATGCGGAACTTGTCGTCAATGAGCCGCATGGCGGCGATCCTGCCCAGGCACACCAGGATCTTGGGCCGGATCAGGGCCATCTGCCGGCGCAGGTAGCCGATGCAGGCGTCCTGCTCCACGTTCAGCGGGTCCCGGTTCCCCGGGGGGCGGCACTTGACGATATTGCAGATATAGACCCTGTCCCGGTCCAGGCCGATGATGGCCAGCATGTCGTCCAGCAGCTGGCCCGCCTTGCCCACAAAGGGAATGCCTGTGGCGTCCTCGTTGGCCCCGGGGCCCTCGCCCACCAGCATGATCTCCGCCCGGGGGTTCCCCACCCCGAACACCACGTTTTTCCGGGTCTGGTGCAGCGCGCACTCCCGGCAAGCGGCACATTCCCGCTCCAGCGCCTCCCAGGAATCCTGCAAGAGGCCCACCTCCTTTGTATATCCGCCGCCCCGGCGGGCAAGCTACCTCCATAGAGGAAAGGAGGCGCGCCCATGGGGCCCTGGCTCTGGTATTTTATCGCGTACAGCTTTATCGGCTTTTGCCTGGAGAAGCTCTATGCCGCCGCCACCCGGGCGGAGAAGCAGGTGCGCCGGGGGTTCCTGCTGCTACCGCTGTGCCCGGTGTACGGCCTGGCCATGGCGGCGGCCGCCGCGCTGATCCCCCCGGGCTGGCCCTTCCCGGCCGCGGCGGCGGCGGGCGGCCTCCTCTGCACCGGGGCGGAGTACCTGGTCCACTGGCTCTATGACGTCCTGTTCTCCGTGCGCTTCTGGGACTACGCCGGGGAGGCCATGAACCTCCGGGGCCGGGTGTGCCTGCGGTTCACCGCGGCCTGGGGCCTTTTGTCCGCCCTGGGCCTGAAGCTGCTCCAGCCGGGCCTGGAGGTCCTGGCGGCGGCGGTGCCGCCGGAGGCCTCCGCCTGGGCCTGGCTCCTCCTTACGGCGGACGGGGCCCTCAGCGCCGCCGTCCTCCACCGCTGGCATGACACCGAGCTTCTGTCCCTGCCCGCCCTGGCCCGTCAGCTCCGGGCCTCCAGCCAGTCCAGCACGTCCCGGTAGACGTACTGCTTCCCGTTCTCGTTGAGGATCTCGTGGCGCAGGCCGTGGTAGAGCTTCATGGACACGTCCCGGAGCCCCGCCTTCCTGAAGCAGCGGAAGGCCTTCTCCACGCCCTTGCCCATGTCCCCCACCGGGTCCTTGTCCCCGGCGATGAAGAACACCGGCAGCTCCTTGTCCATTTGATTGATATTGGACTGCCTGGTGATGACGCCCAGGCCGTCCAGCATGTCCCGGAAGAGGCCCAGGGTAGTGTCCCCGCCGCAGAGAGGGTCCGCGATGTAGGCGTCCACGTTGGCCTCGTTGGCGGAGAGCCAGTCGAACTTGGTCCGGGCCGGCTGGAAGGGCTGGTTGTAGGCGCCGAAGGCCAGCTTGTCCGCCTTGGCGCTGAAGGAGCTTTTCCCCAGGCGGCGGATCTCCCGGTCGGCGATGAGCTTGCCCCCGGCGATCACCGCCGGGGACTGGTGGCCGGTGCCGCAGAGGACGCAGCCGTCCAGGAC
This sequence comes from uncultured Oscillospiraceae bacterium, assembly GCA_944387785.1. GTDB lineage: Bacteria > Bacillota > Clostridia > Oscillospirales > Oscillospiraceae > Pelethomonas. The sequence continues at coordinate 12,738 of CALXGG010000007.1, forward strand.
GCCGGGGTAGCGGATCAGATGGGTGCGGGAGAGGAAGGAGCCCATGGAATGGCCGAAGAGGAAGTAGGGCTTGCCGGGAAACACCCGGGAGACCCGGCGGCGCAGCTCCTCCATGTCGTCCACCACATGCCGCCAGCCGTCCTCCTCCCCCAGGTAGACCATGGGGCGGCCCTCGATGACCGACTGGCCGTGGCCCAGGTGGTCGTTGGCCACCACCACATACCCGTGGGCGCAGAGATAGCGGGCGAAGGGGGCGTACCGCCCGCCGTACTCCGCCACGCCGTGGGCGATCTGCACCACTCCCGTGATCCCGCGCTCCGTGGGGGTCCACTGGTTGACATGGATCAGCGTCTTCCCATCGCTGGAAGGGAAGTAAAACTCCGATGTGATTGCCATACATGTATCCTCCAACACCTGCGGAATAGACTGTTATTTCCTATTTTAGCACAGGCGGCGGGAAATGCATAGAAATAATTTTGGGGCCCCTGTCAGAAAATCTGCTTGCAGTCCCCCGGCAAACAAGCTATAATAGGGGCGAAGATTCCTCGGCTGGCGGCTGGGACCGCCTGTTTCGAAAGGAGAACGTATGAGCTTTTTTGATGATCTGACCCAGAAGGCCCGGGCTGTGGCCGCCACGGCGGGAGAGATGGCCAAGGATGCCGCCGATTCCGCCAAGATCTCCGCCGCCATCCTGGCGGAAAAGCGGGAGATGGATAAGAATTACCGGGCCATCGGCCAGTGGTTCGTCTGTGAGCATGACGAGGTCCCTGACGCTGTGGCGGACCTGGTGGCCGCTGTGAAGGCCTCCCAGGAGAAGATCGCCCAGCTCCAGGCCAGCCGGGACAAGGCCATGGAGGAGGAGCAGGCCCAGGAGGGCACGGTCTGCCCCGTCTGCGGCAAGATCAGCGCCGCCAAGTTCTGCCCCCACTGCGGCGCCCCCATGGGGCAGTGAGCCCGGCCTGACAAGCGCATCGGAAAAGCCTGCGGATCCTGTGGATCCGCAGGCTTTTTGCGTTCTCTCCCTTGTGGGCGCAGGAAAAGCATGGTAAAATAAAGGAAAGCCGTGGTTTCAGGCGGAAAGTGAGGGGAGGGCTATGCTGGATCGCAGCGAAGTGGGCAAGCGGGGATACCTCAACGAGGACTACCGGCTGTTTCACCTCCGGGACAGCCAGGGGGTGCAGCTGGGCTACCACTACCACGAATTCGACAAGCTGATATTGCAGCTGGCAGGCAAGGTGACGTACAGCATCGAGGGCAAGCGGTACCTCCTTCAGCCCATGGACATCCTGCTGGTGAGCCGGAACCTGATCCACCAGCCCGCGGCGGAGCCCGGCCAGCCCTATGAGCGGATGGTGCTGTGGATCAACCGGGATTTCCTGGCCCGGTTCAGCACTCCCCAGGCGGACCTCTCCGCCTGCTTCGCCCTGGCCTGCCAGCGGGATTTCCACCTCTACCGCCCCCGGGGCGAGGAGCGCAGCCGCTACCGGGAGCTGTTCGGCCGGCTGGAGGAGGCCGCCCGGAGCCGGGAGTTCGCCGCTCCCCTCCTGGCGGACACCTGCGCCCTGCAGCTGATGGTGGCCCTCAACCGGGACCTCCAGGAGGCCCCCACCGAAAAGGCAGCGGTGTCCTACCGGTTCGACCCCAAGATGGAGGAGGTCACCCACTTCATCCGGGACCATCTGGGGGAGGATCTGACCATCGAGCGCCTGGCGGGGACCTTTTTCATCAGTCGCTACTACCTGATGCACCGCTTCAAGGAGATCTACGGCTGCACCGTCCACCAGTATATCCGCCAGAAGCGGCTCCAGCAGGCGGCGGAGCAGATCCGCCAGGGGGTGCCGGTGCTGAAGGCGGCGGAGGAGGCGGGCTTCGGGGACTACTCCGTGTTCCTGCGGGCCTTCCGCAGCGCCTACGGCCGCAGCCCCCGGAGCTGGAAGTAGATCCGGATGGAATGATGAGAGCGCCACGAATCACCGCGGCGCTCTCTTTTTGCAATGATGCACCCTTGCCATATTTCAGTAGCCCCGGCGCCGATCCACCAGGTTGCGCAGGGGCTCTCCGGCGGCGTACCGGCCCAGGTCGCCGCAGAACATGTCCACGTCGATGTCGCAGGTGAGGCCCAGGGACATGTTGCCGGACACATGGGGGGTGATGATGGTGTTGGGGCAGTCCCACAGGGGGTGGTCCGCCGGCAGGGGCTCCGGGGTCATCACGTCCAGGGCCGCCCCGGCCAGCCGCCCGGCCCGCAGCGCCTCCACAAAGGCCTCCTGGTCGATGGCGGAGCCCCGGCCCACATTCACCACATAGGCCCCCTCCGGCAGCAGCGCGATCCGCTCCCGGCTGAGGACGCCCTCCGTCTCCGGCGTGGCGGGCAGGGCCAGGATGAGGGCGTCCGCCGTCCCCAGGACGCCGTCCAGCTCCTGAAGGGGCAGCACCCGGTCAAAGGCGGGCTCGGCGCTGGCGCCGCTGCGGCACACGCCGGTGACCGAGGCCCCCAGGGCCTTCAGCCGCCGGGCCACATGGCTGCCGATGTCGCCGGTGCCCAGCATGACCACCCGGCTACCAATGATGGAGCGGATGGGGGTATGGTAGGTCCACAGCCGCCGATTGAGGTCCGCCTGGTACTCCGGCATCCGCCGCATGAGCATCAGCAGCACCATGAGGACGTGCTCGGAGATGGTGGGGCCGTAGGCCCCGGAGCCGTTGGAGAGAAGGCAGTCCGGCCGGGGCCAGACCGCGTCGTCCAGGTATTTCTCCACTCCCGCAAAATCGCTGCACAGCCACCGCAGCTCCGCCGCCTGCCGGAGGAGCGCCGGCACCGGGTGGCCGAAGATCACCTCGTAGTCCCCGATATGGGGCGCCAGGGCCGCCTGGGTGTCATAGTAGTGGGCCATAAACCCTGCCGCCGCCGCGGCCCTGTCGATCTGGCGGCGGTAGTTTTCGTTCATGAAGGTCACGCATACAGCCAGCTTTCTCATGGCGTCTGCTCCTTTCTGATCTCTTCCAGCACCTGCTCCGCTGTCCGCAGGCCGTCGGCGGCGGCGGACATGATGCCCCCGGCGTAGCCCGCCCCCTCGCCGCAGGGCCACAGGCCCCGGACGGCGGACTGGCCGTCCTCCCCCCGGAGGATCCGCAGGGGGCAGGAGCTGCGGCTCTCCACGGCGGTGAGCACCGCGTCGGCGGCGGCAAAGCCCCGGACCTTCCGCTCCAGCAGGGGCAGGGCCTCCGCCAGGGCTTCACAAATATATTCCGGCAGCACCGCCCAGAGGTCGCACCAGCGCACGCCGGGACGGTAGGTGGGGATGACGGCCCCCGGCCCCCGGGAGGGCCGCCGGGCCAGGAAGTCTTCCACCCGCTGGGCGGGGGCGATGTACCCGCCGCCGCCCGCCCCGTAGGAGCGCTCCTCCAGCTCCCGCTGGAAGGCGATCCCCGCCAGGGGGCCCTCCCCGGGGAAGTCCTCGGGGGTGACGCTGACCAAAAGGCCGCCGTTGATATTCACGCCGTCCCGGGCGTAGAGGCTCATGCCGTTGGTCACCGTCCGGCGTTCCTCGCTGGCGGCGGCCACCACCGTGCCGCCGGGGCACACGCAGAAGCTGAACACGCTGCGGCCGCTGTCCAGATGGCAGCTGAGCTTGTAGGCTGCGGCCCCCAGCCGGGGGTGGCCCGCCTGGGCCTTGTACTGCGCGGCGTCCATGTCCTTTTGGAGATGCTCGATCCGCACCCCCACCGCCAGGGGCTTGGGCTCCATGGGCACGCCGGCGGCGTGGAGCATCTCGAAGGTGTCCCGGGCGCTGTTGCCCAGGGCCAGAACCGCCCGCCTTGCGGGCAGGGTATAACTCCCCTCCGGGCCCGCCACCTCCAGGGCCGCAAGGCGCCCGCCGGCGAGGGAAATGCCGGTGACCCGGTGGCCGAAGCGGATGTCGCAGCCCAGCGCCAGCAGCTCCCGCCGGAGGCTGACCAGGGTCTTGTGGAGATAGTCGGTGCCCACATGGGGCTTGGCGTCATAGAGGATGCTCTCCGGCGCGCCGTGGCCCACCAGCTCCCGGAGGATGAACCGGTGGCTCGCGTCCCGGGTGCCGGTGTTCAGCTTGCCGTCGGAGAAGGCCCCGGCGCCGCCCTCGCCGAACTGCACGTTGGACTCCGTGTCCAGCACGCCGTCGGCCCAGAACCGCTCCACATCCAGGGCGCGCTCCTCCACCGGTTTGCCCCGCTCCAGCAGGATGGGCCGGGCGCCGCACCGGGCCAGGGCCAGGGCGCAGAAGAGCCCTCCCGGCCCCGCCCCCACCACCACCGGCGGCTCCGCCGGCGGCTGTACCGCCTCCGGCAGCCGGTAGGGCTTCTCCGTCACCCGGGCCACCTGTTTGCTCCGGCACCGGCGGAGGACCTTCTCCTCGTTTTTGACGGCCACACGCAGGGTGTAGACCAGGTGGGCCTCCTCCCGGGCGTCCACCGCCCGGCGGAGGATCTCCCATGACTGTATCTCCCCGGCGGGCAGGCGGAGGACCGCCGCGGCCTTCTCCCCCAGGGCGTCCTCCCCCTCCTCCAGGGACAATTTGATCCGTTCGATCTGCAGCACAGCGCCGCTCCTTTCCGGGGTCGGAACCCCTCAGGGATATAGTGGGCCGCGGTAGCCCAGCTCAAAGGAGATCCGCTCCGCGGCGGCCAGCAGCAGCCTGGTGGCCCGCTCCAGCTCCGGGGAATTCACCCGGCGGAACATGCCCACCACGCACACCGCGTAGGCCGCCTCCCCCGCCACGTTGAATACCGGTGCCGCCACGGACCTTAGCCCGATGCGCAGCTCCCCGTTCTCGATGGCGTAGCCCTGGCGGAGGATCTGCTCCATCTCCCCCTCCAGGGACTCGGGGCTGGTGTGGCTGTGGGGGGTGTAGGCGGCAAAATCACAGGCCCGCAGCAGGGAGCGCCGCTGGGCAGGGGGCATGTAGGCCAGCAGCAGCTTCCCCTGGGAGGTGCAGTGGATGGGCAGGCGGGAGCCCTTCTCCGACACCACCCGGAAGTTGCTCCGGGCGTCGGCGCTGTCCAGGATCAGCACGTTTCCCCGGTCCAGGGTGGCGATGGAGGCGGTCTCGCCGGTCTCCTCCGCCACCTGCCGCATAGGCTCCGCCGCCGCCTCCAGCACGTTCCAGCCCCGGCTCACGGCGCAGCCGTACTCGAAGAGCCGGATCCCCAGCCGGTAGCGGCCGTCCTCCCCGGACTGCTCCACCACCGCCCCGCTGCGCAGGGCGGCCAGAAGGCCGTGGACGGTGGCCTTAGGCATTCCGGTCCGCCGGGACAGCTCTCCCAGAGTCAGCGGCGTCCGGGCCTCCGCCAGGCAGGACAAAAGCTCCAGGGCCTTGCACACCGACTGGACCCGGCCCGGCTCCTTATCCGCCATGACGCCGCCCCCTTTCCTCCAGATGGCCCGAGCGGCAGGCGATGAGCTGGGCCGCCACGGACACCGCGATCTCCGCCGGGGTGTCGCCGCCGATGTCCAGGCCGATGGGGGACCAGACCCGGTCGATCTCCTCCGCCGCTATCCCGGCGGCCAGGAGCTTCTCCCGGGTGGCCGCCACCTTCCGCCGGCTGCCGATGCAGCCGATATATCGGGCCGGGGTGGCCAGGGCCTGGCGCAGGACTTCAAAGTCCGCCTGATGGCCCGGGGTCATGATGACGATGTAGTCCTCCTCCGTCACCGGCGGCAGGTGGGCGAAGGCGTCCTCATAGGCCAGGCACCGCACCTCCGCCGCCTGGGGGAACAGCTCCCGGCTGGCGGCGTGGGGCCGGGCGTCGCAGATCACCACCCGGAAGTCCGTCATGTCCAGGAGGACCGCCAGAGCCTTCCCCACATGGCCCGCCCCGAAGAGATACACTGTGCCCGCCCGGCTGAGGGGCTCCGCGTACAAAAGGGGATCCCCCCGCCCCAGCCGGGGCGTTTCCCCCAGCAGGGGCGCAAGGGCCTGGGGGAAAATGCCCTCCAGGCCCCTCAGACCGCCGAGGCGGTCCCACAGGCCCCACCGCCAGCCGCCGCCGCGGTCCATGGCGGTGATGAGCCAGGCCCCCCGGCCGCTGCCGGAGAGGGCCGCCGCCTCCGCCGCCAGAGGCAGGGCCTGGGGGTCGTCGGGGCTGATATACTGGAGGAACAGCTCCACACTGCCCCCGCAGATCATGCCGATGTCGGCGATCTGGCCCGCAGAAAGGCGGTAGGACTGGAACCGGGAGCGCTTTTCCCGGCACAGCTCCGCCGCCAGCTGGCCGCACCGGTACTCCACCGCGCCGCCCCCCACGGTGCCCACCGTGAGGCCGTCCTCCGTCACCAGCATCTTGGCCCCCGTTCCCCGGGGAGCGGAGCCCTCACTGGCAATAATGCTGCACAGCACCGCCCCATACCCGGAGGACAGGGCCCGGCACAGGGCGGAAAAGATCTGTTTCACAGGAAAACGCCTCCTTTTCTGTGTTATTTATATATTTTTATCCAATTCCATTGACAAGCCGCCCTTCAGGGGCGTAAACTAAAATTCCTTTTCGACACACGCAGCGCGTGGGAGAAAAGAGGGTATTTTGTCCCGGCGGCAGCAGGCGTCGTTACCCTTCTGCCGCCTGTCCCGACAGGATATTTCCCGCCGGCATTAAGGCTATGGAGGAGGGTCCCATCTCCCCCCGCTGGCCTGACCGCCCCGGGCCGATATTTTGAAGGAGGCAAAAACGATGATCGAAATGAGGGATGTTTCCAAAACCTACCGGATCCGAAAACGGGAGCCGGGCCTGGGCAGCGCCCTGCGCCGCCTGGTCTCCGGCGGCTGGGATGAGGTCCCCGCCCTGCGGGGCTTGTCCTTTACCATCCCCGACGGCCAGATCGTGGGCTATATCGGCCCCAACGGCGCGGGGAAAAGCACCACCATCAAGATCCTCAGCGGCATCCTCCGGCCGGACAGCGGCAGCTGTACGGTAGACGGCCTCGTCCCTTGGGAAAACCGGAAGGCCCATGTGGCCCGGTTAGGGGTGGTGTTCGGCCAGCGCAGCCAGCTGTGGTGGGACGTGCCCATCCTGGACTCCTTCCAGCTGCTGCGGGACATCTACCGGGTACCGCCGGGGGCCTTCGCGGAGACGCTGGAGCGGCTGACGGAGCTTCTGGATCTGGGGGATCTGCTGCGGACCCCTGCCCGGATGCTGTCCCTGGGCCAGCGGATGCGCTGCGAGGTGGCCGCCGCCCTGCTCCACAGCCCCAGGCTGCTGTTCCTGGACGAGCCCACCATCGGCCTGGACGCGGTGTCCAAGCTGAAGGTCCGGGACTTCATCCGGGAGGAGAACCGTACCCGGGGCACCACTGTGATCCTCACCACCCACGATATGCAGGACGTGGAGGCCCTCTGCGGCCGGGTACTGCTCATCGGGAAGGGCCGTCTGCTGCTGGACGGCGCTCCCGGGGAGATCCGCTCCATGGCCGGGGAGAACCTCTCCACCGAGGAGTCGGTGGCGGATCTCTACCGCCGCTTCGGCATATAGGGGGCGGCCCTATGAAGCAGTATACCTCGTTCTTCCGGATGCGCCTGCTGGCGGGGCTCCAGTACCGCACCGCCGCCCTGGCGGGCATGAGCACCCAGCTGGTGTGGGGGACCATGGAGATCCTCCTTTACCGGGCCTTCTGGCTGTCGGACCCGGGCCGCTTCCCCATGGGCATGGAGGCCCTGGCCGCCTATATCTGGCTCCAGCAGGCATTCCTGGCCTTTTTTGCCATGTGGTACTGGGAACAGGATCTGGTGGAGGCGGTCAAAAGCGGCGCCGTGGCCTATGAGCTCACCCGCCCCACGGACCTCTACGGCATGTGGATGGCCCGGTCCCTGGCCCTGCGGCTGAGCCGGGCGGCCCTGCGGGCGGGCCCCATCCTTCTGGTAGGGGCCCTGGCGCCCGCCCCCTACGGCCTCCGGCTGCGGATCGCCCCACCGGTGTTCCTGGCCTTCCTCTGCTCCATGGCGCTGATGCTGGCGGTGGTATGCGCCTACACGCTGCTCATCTACGCCCTGTCCTTCTACCTCACCGACGCCAACGGCGTGATGGTGGTGTCGGTGGCGGCGGCGGACCTGCTGGGCGGCGGGGTGGTGCCCCTGCCGTTCCTGCCCGACGGCCTGCGGCAGCTGGCCCAGCTGAGCCCCTTCGGGGCCATGCAGAGCATCCCCCTTCGGATCTTCGGCGGGGATATCCCGCCGGAGGCCATTCCCGCCGCCATGGGATTACAGCTGTTTTGGGCAGTAGTCCTGATCGCCGCCGGGACCCTCCTCACCCGGGGCGGGCTGCGCCGGGCCGTGATACTGGGGGGCTGAGCCATGAGACTGTATCTGAAGTTCTTATCCGTCCATGTCAAAAGCGCCCTGACCTACCGGGCGTCCTTCCTTCTCAGCTGCCTGGGGCAGCTGCTGGTAACGGTCAATACCTTCCTGGGCGTCAAGTTCCTGCTGGACCGCTTCGGCGTCATCGCCGGCTACACCCTTCCTCAACTGGCCTTGTGCTTTGGGGTGATCCTGGCGGCCACATCCCTGGCTGAATGCTTCGCCCGGGGCCTGGACGCCTTCGCCTCCGTGCTGTCGGAGGCCCGGTTCGACCGGATCCTGGTGCGGCCCCGGGGCCTTCTCTTCCAGCTCCTCTGCGAGGAGATGAAGCTGACCATGGCCCCCCGTCTCCTCCAGGCCGCCCTGCTGCTGGGCTGGGCCGTGTCCGCCGGGGCCGTCCGGTGGACTGCGGCCAAGGCGGCGGTGCTGGCGCTGATGATCCTGTGCGGGGCGGGGGTGTTTTTCGGCCTTTTCCTCATCAACGCCGCCCTGTGCTTCTTCACTCTGGAGGGCCTGGAGGTCATGAACATCTTCACCGACGGCCCCCGGGAGTACGGCAAGTACCCCTTCGGCCTTTACGGCAAGGGCGTCCTCTGGATCCTCACCCTGCTGGTGCCCCTGGCCCTGGTGCAGTACTGGCCCCTCCAGTACCTGCTGGACCGGGGCCCCGGCTGGTACGGCCTGCTGCCGCTGCTGTCCCTGCTGTTCCTGCTGCCCTGCGCCGGGGCATGGCGGCTGGGGGTGCGGCACTACCGCTCCACCGGCTCCTGAGGCCCCGCCCCGGGGCGCCGGCGCGGCCCCACCGGGGTCTTCTCCGGCTATTGTACCACATTGCCGTTCGCCATACAAGATTTCCGTTTGCCATGGCCAAACGGCAGAAAACCCCTACGGGGCCATAAGGCATATGCCTTATGGCCCCGTAGGGGTTAGGAGAGAAAGAAGAGAAGAAAATCCTCGTAATCTGGATCAGGCGGCCTTGCCGCTGCTGTAAGAGGTGCCGAAGAACTGCTCGAAGAACTCATCCATGTCGCCGCCGTAGGAGTATCCGCCCCGGCCGCTGTCGGTCTCCGGCTGGGTGGTGGTCTCCGTGCTGGTGGTGCTGGCGTCGGTGGTGCTGCCGAAGGTCAGCTCCGTGGTGGCCACCTGGCCGTCACGGACATAGGTGATGGTCACCGTGTCCCCGGCCTTGTAGGTCTTGCTGAGGGAGTTGATATCGTCCCGGTTGGAGATGATGGAGCTGCCGATCATGGTGATGACATCCCCGGCCTGGAGCCCGGCCTTCTCGGCGGGGCCGCCGGCCTCCACGCTCTCCACATACACGCCGGCGCTGACGCCGCTGAGCTGGGGCTGGCTGTCATACCAGGCGCTGATGCCCAGGTAGGGACGGGTGGTGACCTGGCCGTTCTCCATGATGTCCACGATCATGCTCTTGACGTCATCCATGGGGATGGCGAAGCCCAGGCCCTCCACGGAGTTGCCGGAGGAGGAGGTGGAGTACTTGGCGGAGACGATGCCCACCACTTCACCGTAGATATTGAACAGGGGGCCGCCGGAGTTGCCCTCATTGATGGCGGCGGTGATCTGGATCATGTTGAAGGGGGTGCCGTCCACGTTGATCTCCCGGTTGACGCAGGAGACGATGCCCTCGGACATGGAGAAGGTCAGCTCGCCCAGAGGATTGCCGATGGCCACGATCTCATCGCCCACCTGGAGGCTGCCGGAGGTGCCCAGCACCACGGGCTTGAGCTTGGTATCGCCGGGATCCACCTTCAGCACGGCGATGTCGTAGTCCTCGTCGCCGCCCACTACCTTGGCCTCATAGGTGGTGCCGTCGTCCAGGGTGACGGATACGCTGTTGCTGCCGCTGATGATGTGGTAGTTGGTGACGATATAGCCGTCCTCGGTGATGATGAAGCCGCTGCCGGAGCTGGCGGTCTCCACCGGCTGCATGAAGAAGTTATAGCTGGTGGAGGAGGCGTTGATGCTCACGCAGCTGTCCACGTTGGCGTTGTAGATCTCCGTGTAGCTCAGAGGCGTGCTGCCGTCCACATTGACGGTAGTCACCTCCGGCAGCTCCCGCTGGCTGACCATGATGCTGGTCTCGTCCTTCTGGTTCAGCAGGCGGTCCTTGACGAACCATCCGGCGCCGAAGGAGGCGCCTACCAGCAGCGCGCCGCACAAAATGGCGGCTGTGATCCGCTTGGCCCTGCTGTGGCGGGGCTTGTGCTCCCCGGGCTCCGGCACGGGCTGGACCTCGGGCAGGGGCTCGTCGTAGTTGGGCCGGTAGCTGTAATGGTACTCGCTGTTGTTATTGTTTCTTTCGTTATCGTTATACATAGGAATGCCTCCTTGCAGAAGAATCGTTCATATTGGGGAGGAACCGTTCGTTCCCCTTTCGATGGTGCTAGCATACTGTTTATTTATGTCCAAAGTATGAAGATTTTTTGCCGAGAATATAAACATTTGGGAAACGGTTTGTGAATGGCCCCCGGCGGCGGAGCCGCCGGAGCGTCCTTTCAAAAAGGGCGCTTCGCCCCATATGGCCGCAAAAAGGGCCCCGGCCGTACCGGCCGGGGCCTGTTTCCGTCTCCCAGGAGGGCTTACTGGTGCTCCTCGCGGCCGCAGCCGCCGGCGGGGCAGTGCTCACACAGGCAGTCGTCACAGGGGATGCCCTTATTCTTATAGTAGTCCGCCACCGCGGCCTTCACCGCCTGCTCCGCCAGGACGGAGCAGTGGACCTTCACCGCGGGCAGGCCGTCCAGGGCCTCTACCACCGCCTGGTTGGTGAGGGTCAGGGCCTCGCTGACGGGCTTGCCCTTGATCATGTCGGTGGCGATGGAGCTGGTGGCGATGGCGGAGGCGCAGCCGAAGGTCTGGAACTTCACGTCCTCGATGATCTCGTCCTCATTGATCTTCAGGTACATCCGCATGATGTCGCCGCACTTGGCGTTGCCCACCTCGCCGATGCCGTTGGCGTCCTCGATGACGCCCACGTTGTGGGGATGGGCGAAATGCTCCATTACCTTTTCACTGTATTCCATAGCCATAGCGCTGTACTTCCTTTCTCTGTATCGTTACTGGGCGGACTGGTAGGGGTCCGGCATGTGTTCCAACATGTGCAGCCACACGGGGCTCATCTGGCGCAGCTCCTTGACCACCTGGGGCACCACCTGGAGGATGTAGTCCACCTCTTCCATGGTGTTGTACTCGCACAGGCTCAGCCGCAGGGAGCCGTGGGCGATCTCATGGGGCATGCCCAGGGCCAGCAGCACATGGCTGGGGTCCAGGGAGCCGCTGGTGCAGGCGCTGCCGGAGCTGGCGCAGATCCCCGCCAGGTCCAGCCGCAGCAGCAGGCTCTCGCCCTCGATGCCCTCAAAGCAGAAGCTGACGATGCCGGGGGCCTTGTGGTCCGGGTCGCCGTTGCAGCGGGAGTAGGGGATGGCGCTGAGCCCCTGGATCAGCTTGTCCCGCATGGCGGTGACCTTGGCCATGTTCTCCTCCAGGTGGTCGCAGCTCTCCTTCATGGCCGCCGCCATGGCCAGGATGGAGGGGATGGCCTCGGTGCCGCCCCGCTTGCCCCGCTCCTGGGCGCCGCCCTCGATGAAGTTCCTGAGCTTGATGCCCTTGCGGCAGTACAGGGCGCCCACGCCCTTGGGGGCGTGGAACTTGTGGCCGGAGAGGGCCAGCATGTCGATGTTGTCCTTCACCACGTCCACCGGCATATGGCCCACCGCCTGGACCGCGTCGCAGTGGAAAAGGATGCCCTTCTCCCGGCACAGCGCGCCGATCTCCCGGACGGGCTGGATGGTGCCGATCTCGTTGTTGGAGTACATGATAGTCACCAGGCAGGTGTCCGGGCGGATGGCCGCCGCCAGCTCCTCCAGGCGGACGATCCCGTTCTCATGGACGGGGAGGTAGGTGACCTCGAAGCCCTCCTTCTCCAGCTTGGCCAGGGTGTGGAGCACCGCGTGGTGCTCGATGGCGTCGGAGATGATGTGCTTTTTCCCCGCGGCGGCCCCCAGCCGGGCCCCCTCGGTGATGGCCCAGTTGTCGGACTCGGTGCCGCAGCCGGTGAAGTAGATCTCCTCCGGCTTGGCCCCCAGGCACTCGGCCACCGTCCTGCGGGCGGCCATAAGGGCCAGGTTTGCCTCCCGTCCCTTCTGGTGGAGGCTGCTGGGGTTGCCATACAGCTCGTGCATGGCCGGCAGCATGGCGTCGACAGCGGCCTTGCTCATGGCGGTGGTGGCCGCGTTGTCAGCGTATACGAACATAGTCCTGATTCCTTCTTTCCTGAAGCCGGGCCCGGCCCGGCGGATATAGGTTGTTCCCAAAATATAATTCCTATACGAATATAGGATTTCTTACACTATAAATCGCCGCAGGGGAAATGTCAATAGCTTTCAGCAATTTCCCCGGACGTGGCAGGCGCAGCGGGCGTCGATCCGCCGCTGCTTGTCCACCAGGTCCGCCAGCGTCACATGGTCCACCACGTTGCTGATGGCCCGGTCCACCTGCTCCCACAGCTCCAGGGTCACGCACTCCTTGCAGCGGGCGCATTGGTTCACCTCGTCGTCCAGGCAGGACACCGGAGCGATGCTGCCCTCTACCAGCCGCAGGATGGCTCCCACGGTGTAGTCCTCCGGGCTGCCCACCAGGTGGTAGCCCCCCCGGGCGCCCCGGGTGCTGCGGACCATGCCGCCCCGGATCAGGGTGGGGATCACCTGCTCCAGATATTTTTCGCTGATGCCCTGGCTCTCCGCCACGGATTTCACCGAGAGATTGGCCCCCTCCTCCTGCATGGCCAGGGCCAGCATCAGGTGGAGGGCGTAACGGCTTTTGGTCGATATTTTCACAGTGGGCATGCCCCCTTTCCGAATTCCTATCTTAATATAGGAATTTCTCTGTGTCAAGGGGGAACCGGGAAAAATTTCTTCCGCCCAGGCCCGGCAGCGGGGCTGCCCGGAAGGACGTTCCGCCGCCGACGGCGGGGCGGGAAATTGCCCCGGGCGGCGGGCGGCCCTTGACGCTGGCGTCGGAAGGCGGTATACTTGGGACAGGCATTCCCGGTATTCTTCAATACCATTCATCGAAAGAATAAATGGACAGGCCCTGGGGCCGGAAAGGATGGGAGCGGTGGAGCTGTCCGTGCTACTGGACATCCGGCGGGGCGTCACCGCCCTGATCGGCAGCGGCGGCAAGACCACCGCCATGTACCTTTTGGCGGAGGAGCTGTCCCGCCGGGGGACCGTGATCTGCACCACCTCCACCCACATCCTGCCCCCGGCCCACATCCCCGTGCTCACGGAGGCGGGGGAGGCGGCGGCCCTCCTGGCGGAGCGGAAGGTCGTCTGCCTGGGAAGGGCCGGACCGGAGGGGAAGCTGACCGCCCCGGCCTCTCCCTTCCGTGAGCTGGCCGCCCTGGCGGACTATGTGCTGGTGGAGGCCGACGGCTCCCGCCAGCTGCCCTGCAAGGCCCACCTGCCCCACGAGCCGGCCGTCCCTCCGGAGGCAGGCCGGCGGATCCTGATGGTGGGGGCGTCGGGCTTTGGGCAGCCCGTGTGCCGGGGGGCCCACCGGCCGGAGGTGTTCTGCCGGCTGTCGGGGCTGGGGATGGGGGATCCCATCACCCCGGAGGCCCTGGCGGCGGTGATCCGCCGGGAAAACCTGGCGGACCGGGTATTCATCAACCAGGCGGAGGAGGCCCGGGCCCTGGAACAGGCCCGGGCGCTGGCGGCGCTGCTGCCGGCGCCGGTATTTGCCGGCTCCCTGCGGAAAAGGAGTTTTTTATGTTTGTCGTGATCCGGGGCGGCGGAGATATCGCCACCGGTATCGCCCTGCGCCTCTGGCGCAGCGGCATGGCGGTGTGCCTGTGCGAGATCCCCGCCCCCACCGCCATCCGCCGCACGGTGTGTTTTTCCGAGGCGGTGCGGCTGGGGGAGACGGAGGTGGAGGGGATCACCGCCCGCCGCTGCGGCATAGAGGAGGTGCCGGATCTGCTGGAGCAGGGCATCGTGCCCGTGCTGGTAGATCCCGCCGGGGAGAGCATCCCCCTGCTGGCCCCGGACGTGGTGGTGGACGCCATCCTGGCCAAGCGGAACCTGGGCACCGCCATGGACATGGCCCCGGTGGTCATCGGCGTGGGGCCCGGCTTCACCGTGGGCACGGACTGCCACGCGGCGGTGGAGACCATGCGGGGCCACTATCTGGGCCGGGCGCTCTACGAGGGCAGCCCCCTGGAGAACACGGCGGTGCCCGGCCTCATCGGCGGCTACGCCGGGGAGCGGGTGCTGCGGGCGCCGGCGGACGGCGTGTTCCGGGCGGCCAGGGAGATCGGCGACCAGGTTCGCGCCGGCGACGTGGCCGGCTATGTGGGCGACGTCCCCATGGTCTGCACCATCGGCGGCGTGCTGCGGGGTATCCTGCCCGACGGCACCGCCGTGCACAAGGGGATGAAAAGCGGCGATGTGGATCCCCGGTGCGAGGTGAGCCACTGCTTCTGCGCCTCGGACAAGGCCCTGGCGGTGGGCGGCGGCGTGCTGGAGGCCATTTTGCACCTGTCCGCCGTCCTCCGGGAGGCGGAGTAAGCCCCGCCCGTGCGATCTCCCGGCGGGAAACCGCCGGCTGTTCCCCATACGATAACAACGCTCTATGGACATAGGAGGAAAACGCTATGGAAAACGAAGTGAAACTGACCAAGCTGGCCAAGTGCGCCGGCTGCGGGGCCAAGGTGGGCGCGGGGGTGCTGGCCCAGCTGCTGGACGGCATCAAGGTCCACCACGACCCCAACCTGCTGGTGGGCTTTGACAAGAGCGACGACGCCTCAGTCTACAAGGTCACCGACGACCTGGCCCTGGTGCAGACCGTGGATTTCTTTCCCCCCATCGCCGACGACCCCTACCTCTTCGGCCAGATCGCCGCCACCAACGCCCTCAGCGATGTATACGCCATGGGCGGCGAGCCCAAGCTGGCCCTGAACCTGATGTGCGTACCCAAGGACATGCCCCGGGAGGCGGTCCACCAGATGCTCCGGGGCGGCTACGACAAGGTCTATGAGGCGGGCTGCCTCATTACCGGCGGCCACAGCATCTTCGATGACGAACCCAAGTACGGCCTGGCGGTCACCGGCTTCGTCCACCCCGACCGCATCCTGACCAACAGCGGGGCAAAGACCGGCGACGTGCTGCTGTTCACCAAGCCCTTGGGCATCGGCGTGCTGTCCACCGCCCACAAGGGGGACATGGCCTCCCAGGAGGGCATCGCCCTGGCCTACAAGCTGATGACCACCCTGAACAAGAGCGCCCGGGACGCCATGGTGAAGTACCGTATCCACGCCTGCACCGACGTTACCGGCTTTGCCATGCTGGGCCACCTGCTGGAGATGGCCCAGGGCAGCGACAAGCAGATCACCCTCCATGTGGACGACATCGACATGATCCCCGAGGCCATGGAGCTGGCGAAAATGGGCATCCTCCCCGAGGGTATGTACCGCAACCGCAGCTTCGCTGAGGCCTGGGTGGACATGGGGGACACTCCTTTGTACAAACAGGACATCCTCTTCGACCCCCAGACCGCCGGCGGCCTGCTGATCGCCGTGGATCCCGCCGACGCCGACGCCCTCTACGCCGAGCTGAAGGGCTGCGTCCCCAGCGCCCAGCGCATCGGCGTGGTGGAGGACTACCAGGGCGGTTCCCGGATCTTCCTGCGCTGAGCCGTCCCGTTACCGCTTGAGCAAACGGCCCGCCCCTCTGCGGAGGGGCGGGCCGCTTTTCGTCAGCGTTCGGATGAAAAATACAGCACTTGACGAATTACTCCATGTTGGTCTATCCTATGTCTCAGCACCGCAGGCAGCCGTCCAGGCTGTTGAGCCGGAGAAAGAGAGGGAGAGAGCATGCCGAGAAAAACCATCATGACCAACATCGCCTATGACACCCAACGCCGGTGTTACTACGCCACGCTGTACGGCGGCGGGAAAAGCGGGCGGCGGGTGCGCTGCTACCCCACCCTGGAGCAGGCGGTCCAGGCCCTGGAGGAGTTCCAGGCCGGCCGGTGCCTGGAGCGGAGACATCCCGAACAGGAGCTGACTGTGAGCCGGTGGCTGCGCTACTGGCTGGAGCAGGTGGTGCGGCCCAGCCGCTCCGCCAGCACCCTCCACGGCTACACCATGATCGTCCGCAACCACCTGATCCCGGGCCTGGGGACGGTCCGCCTCCGGGAGCTGACGGCGGACCAGGTCCAGCAGTACCTCAACGGCAAGCAGGCGGAGGGCCTGTGCGCCAACACGGTGCGCAAGCACCACAGCGTCCTCCACAATGCCCTGGAGCATGCCAGGCGGCAGGGCCTGGTGGACGACAACGTAGTGGAGCTGGCGGTGCGTCCCGCTGCCCACCAGCCAGTCCATCACTACTATGACGCGGAGACCATGCAGCGGCTGTTCCAGGCCCTGGAGGGCTCCAGCATCGAGCTGGCGGTGAAGCTGGCGGGCTACCTGGGCCTGCGGCGCAGCGAGATCTGCGGCCTGAAATGGAGCCATGTGGACCGGCGGGAGAAGGTGATCACCGTGGCGGAGGCCCGCACTGCCGTCAACGGCAAGGCGGTGGACAAGGAGCCGAAAAACAGCTCCTCCATCCGGCGGCTGGGGTACAGCGGCCTGACGGACCTGGAGGAGCTCCTGGAGCGCCAGTGGCAGCGGCGGCTGCGGGAGAAGGAGGCCCTGGGGGACCGCTATTTGGACCGGGATTTCGTCCTCTGCCACAGCGGCGGGCGGCCCTTTCAGCCCGACTACCTCAGCAACCGCCTCCAGCGCCTGCTGGCGGGCAAGGACCTGCCCTACGTGACCCTCCACGGCCTGCGCCACAGCTTTGCCAGCATCGCCCACAGCCGCAACGTCCCCCTCTTCGGCATCAGCCGGGCCCTGGGCCACAGCAGCACCGCCACCACCACACAGATCTACATGCATCTTTTCGACGAGACCCATCTCTCCGTGGTCCAGGAGGTGGGCAAGGCCATCGGCGGGGCCGGCGGGGCCCAGGCCGGATAGAGACAAAAAGCGCCCGGCCGGATACCCGGCCGGGCGCTTTTTCAGATCGGCGCGATCACTCAGCGGAGAACTGGTCCTTGCCCACGCCGCACAGGGGGCAGACGAAATCCTCGGGGACGTCCTCCCACTTGGTGCCGGGGGCGATGCCGTTGTCGGGATCGCCCAGGGCCTCGTCGTAGACATAGCCGCAAACGTCGCAAACGTACTTCATGGTGGAAACTCCTTTCACTGCAGCAGCCCCACAGGGCGCTGCTGATTTTCATGGCTTTAGTATAGCCCGTTTGCCAGAAAATAACTGTTGCAAATATCACGAAATGAAAAAATATTTCAGCTGAGCTCCGCCTGGCCGGTGTAGAGTTGGTAGTACTTCCCGCCCTGGGCGATCAGGTCGTTGTGGTCGCCCCGCTCGATGATCTCTCCCTGCTCCAGGACCATGATGGCCTTGGCGTTGCGGACGGTGGAGAGGCGGTGGGCGATGACGAACACGGTGCGGCCCTGCATCAGGCTGTCCATGCCCTTTTCGATGAGCTTCTCTGTCCGGGTATCGATGGAGGAGGTAGCCTCGTCCAGAATCAGCACCGGAGGGTCCGCCACCGCCGCCCGGGCGATGGCCAGCAGCTGCCGCTCCCCCTGGGAGAGGTTGCCGCCGTCGTCGGTGATCCAGGTGTCGTAGCCCTTGGGCAGGTGGCGGATGAAGGTGTCCGCGTTGGCCAGCCGGGCGGCGGCGCGGATCTCCTCGCCGGTGGCGTCCAGCTTCCCGTAGCGGATGTTGTCGGCGATGGTGCCGGTGAAGAGCCGGGTGTCCTGGAGGACGATGCCCAGGCTCCGCCGGAGGCTGTCCTTGCTGATCTCCCGCACGTCGATGCCGTCGTAGGTGATCAGGCCGCTCTCGATCTCGTAGAAGCGGTTGATAAGGTTGGTGATGGTGGTCTTTCCCGCGCCGGTGGAGCCTACAAAGGCGATCTTCTGGCCGGGCTTGGCGTAGAGGCTGATGCCGTGGAGGATGGTCTTGCCCGGCACATAGCTGAACACCACATCGCGGAAGCGCACGTCCCCCGCCAGGGGCGCCAGACTCCCGTCGGGCCGTTTCCAGGCCCAGCCGTCCCCCCGGCCGGCGGTCTCCTCCAGGGCGCCATCAGGGGTCCGGCGGACGTTCACCAGGGTGGTCCGGCCCTCGTCGGTTTCCGGCGTCACCTCCATGACCTCAAAGATCCGCTCCGCGCCGGCGATGGCGGCCAGCACGTTGTTGATCTGTTGGCTGATCATGCCCACCGGCTGGCTCACCTGACGGACGTACTGGAGGTACATCACCAGGGAGCCCAGGTCCAGCCCCATATAGATGGAGAGGAGGGCCCCGGTGCAGCAGGTGAGGGCGTAGTTGATGTGGGAGATGTTGCCCATGGCCGGCATGATGGCACCGGCAAAGGCCTGGGCCGCCGTGGCGCTGTGGCGGTAGGCCTCATTGCGCCGGGCAAAGCCCTGGCGGGCCTTTTCCTCGTGGTTGAACACCTTGATGACCTTCTGCCCCTCGATCATCTCCTCGATGTAGCCGTTGACCGCACCGATGTCCCGCTGCTGCTCCGCGAAGAAGTAGCGGCTGCGCTTGCCCACGGTCATTACCACCGCCAGCATCAGCCCCAGGCAGAAGATGGTCACCAGGAACAGGAAGGGACTGGTAATGATCATCATAGCGATGACGCCCACGAAGGTGAGGCTGCCGGAGATCAGGCTGGCGAGGCCGTTGTTCATGATCTCGGTGATGGTCTCGATATCGTTGGTGTAGCGGCTCATGAGCTCGCCGTGGGTGTGGGTGTCAAAATAGCGCAGGGGCAGGGTCTGCATCTTGGCGAACAGGTCCCG
Source organism: uncultured Oscillospiraceae bacterium (assembly GCA_944387785.1). Classification (GTDB taxonomy): domain Bacteria; phylum Bacillota; class Clostridia; order Oscillospirales; family Oscillospiraceae; genus Pelethomonas. The sequence continues at coordinate 31,956 of CALXGG010000007.1, forward strand.
CCGCAGGGCGTAGCTGGTCTTTTGGGAGATGTGGACCATGATCCGGGAATAGGAGAAGGAAAAGCCGGCGGCGGCGACATAGATCACCCCCATCAGGGCCAGGATCCGGGCCAGCTTCCCGTAGTCGCCGGGGATGATGGCCTCGTTCACCAGGGGCTTGAGGAGGTAGGAGCCGCCGATGGTGCACACGCTGTACAGCACCAGGCACACCGCCACCACCAGGAGCAGCCACTTGGAGCGGCCCAGGTAGACCATAAGTTGTCTGATCGTCTTGCCCATGTTCTTGGGCTTCTGATAGCCGTGGCGGTTCCGGCCGCCGGGGCCGCCCACGGGCCGTGGATTAGCCATCGATACTCGCTCCTTCCTGCTGGGACTGGTATACGTCGCGGTAGATCTCGCTGCACGCCATCAGCTCCTCATGGGTGCCGGCGGCGGAGATCTTCCCGTCGTCCATGACGACGATCAGGTCCGCGTCCATCACGGAGATGATCCGCTGGGCAATGATGATCTTGGTGGTGTGAGGCAGCTGGGTGCGGAAGGCGGCGCGGATCCTGGCGTCAGTGGCGGTGTCCACGGCGGAGGTGGAGTCGTCCAGGATCAGCACCTTGGGCTGCTTCAGGATCGCCCGGGCGATGCACAGCCGCTGCTTCTGGCCGCCGGAGACGTTGACGCCGCCCTGGCCCAGGTCCATGTCCAGCCCGCCGGGGAGGCGGCTGATGAACTCGTCGGCGCAGGCCGCCGCGCAGGCCGCGTCGATCTCCTCGTCGGTGGCGTGCTCGTTGCCCCAGAGGAGGTTCTCCCGGATGGTGCCGGAAAAGAGGGTGTTCTTCTGGAGCACCATGGCGCAGCTGTCCCTGAGGTGCTCCATGGTGTACTCCGCCACCGGCCGGCCCCCCACCCGGACCACGCCCTCTGTGGCCTCGTAGAGCCGGGGGATCAGCTGCACCAGGGTGCTCTTGGCGGAGCCGGTGGCCCCGATGATGCCCACCGTCTGGCCGCTTTTGATGTGGAGGTCGATGTCCTCCAGGTTCCAGGCCGCGCTGGCGGTGTTGTACTTGAACCAGACGTGGTCGAAGTCGATGGAGCCGTCCTCCACCCGGGCGTCCGGGTCGGCGGCGCTGTCCCGGATGTCCGGCCGCTCCTCCAGCACCTCGATGATGCGCTTGCCGCAGGCCACGGACCGGGTAAGCATCATCATGATCATGGACACCATCATAAGGCTCATGAGCACCTGGGTGATGTAGGTGAAGAAGGTGGTGAGAAGGCCCACCTCCAGGGCGCCGGACTGGACCATGGGGGTGCCGTACCACATCACCGCGATAATGGTGCCGTAGGTAATGAGCATCATCACCGGCATGTTGATGATGACCCGGCCGAAGGCCTGCTCGGAGATGCTCCGCAGGCCCATGTTCCGCTTTTCGAACTTCTCGTTTTCGAAATCCTGGCGGACAAAGGACTTCACCACCCGGATGGCGTTGAGGTTCTCCTGCACCACCAGGTTCAGCCCGTCGGTGCGCTCCTGGAGGGTCTTGAATTTGGGCGCAACCCCCAGGATGACGAACAGGATCGCCGCCGCCAGCAGGGGCATGGCCACCAGGAACACCCGGCTGAGCTGGGTGGAGATGCCGATGGCCAGCACCAGGGCGCTCACCAGCATCACCGGTGCCCGCACCAGCATCCGCATGGCCATCATCAGGGTCATCTGCATGGTGTGGCAGTCGGTGGTCAGGCGGGTGATGAGGGACGCGGTGGAAAATTTCTCAATATTATGGAAAGCGAACTCCTGGATGTGGTCGTACTGGGCCTGGCGCAGGTTGGCGCCGAAGCCCTGGCCGGCCCGGGCGGCCAGGAAGGCCGCCGCCACCCCCAGGAACATGGAAAACAGGGCCATGCCCACCATCAGCGCTCCGTAGCGGAAGATCCCGTCGGTATCCCCCGCGGGGATGTGGGTGTCCACGATCTCCGCCATCACCAGCGGCAGCAGCAGCTCGAACACCGCCTCCGCGCCGGAGCAGAGGATGCCCAGGAACACCCACTTCCGGTAGCCCTGCGTATAGGGCCAAAGTTTTCTGATCATGAATGTTGTACCTCTTCCTCCAGATTAGCGATCAGCCGCGCCAGCAGATCCCTCAGCTGCGCTTGCTCCTCCCCGGACAGCACCGCGCAGAAGGCCCGGTCCGTATCCTCCAGGGCCGTCCGGAACGTCTCGGTGACGGCCCGGCCGCCGTCAGTCAGACTGACGATCCTCCGCCGGCCGTCCTCCCGGGACTGGCGGCGGGCAACATAGCCTTTCTCCTCCAGGCGGTCCACGATCCCGTTGACGGTGGAGGCCTTCAAATGCAGCTCCCGCTCCAGGTCCCGCTGCATGACCTCCCGGTCTCCGCAGATCCGGGAGAGGTAGAGCAGCGCGTGGCACTGGACCGGCGTGATGTTGAACCCGCTCTGCCGCAGACGCATGTCCATATACAGCCTGCCCAGGTGTCCGCAATGGCCGATCATGCGGCCCAGCGGCGTCTGTTCCGCCATAAAACGTCTCCTTTCGTTCTCCATTGAAAATTTAGCCTACTAACTATATACCGTTCTCCTCCGTTCGTCAAGAGGATTTTGAATGGATTTTGAATCAGGTGTGAACTTTCCGTGAATTGTCCGGCGGGGCTGTTGACTTCGGGTAAGGCCTGTACTATCATGATGCCATAGACGATAAGTTTTCTTTTTCTCCCTCTCTCCATTTTCAAGCGGCAGGAGCCGGGACCCATGGGTCCCGGCTCCTGCCGCGTTTTTACCATATGGCGCTTACCAGCCCGGGTCCTCCACATGGAACCGGGCGTTGAGAGTGGCCCAGCCCTGGGGCCAGGGCCGCATCAGGTTCCAGAAGCCGCAGCCCCGCAGGCCGTACTCGGCCACCAGCTCCAGCTTGGCCGCCAGGCTCCGGGCGTCCTCGAACCAGACCTCACGACCGAGGCCCTCCCGGTCGGTGTAGCGGAACCAGGGGCTCTGGGCCTCCTCGTCGTACTGGATCTCCGCCCCATTCTCCAGGGCCAGGGCCACCGCCTCCTGGTTGGAGAGGGACCGGGCCCGGGTGACGCCGGCCTCATAGGGCAGCGGCCAGTCGTAGCCGTAGTTGGGGATCCCCAGCAGCAGCTTTTCCCGGGGGACGGCGGTGACGGCGTAATCCAGCACCTGGCGGACCTGGGGCAGGGGCGCCACGGCCATGGGCGGCCCTGCGGCGTAGCCCCACTCGTAGGTCATCAGCAGCAGGTAGTCCACCGCCTCCCCCAACTCCGGGTAGCCGTGGCCCTCGTAGAGCTGCCCCGGCTGGTCATCCCGGACCTTGGGAGCCACTGCCGCCATCAGGGGCCAGCCCATGGGGGCCAGCTTCTCCTTCAGCCCGGCCAGGAACCGGGCATAGGGCGCCCGCTGCTCCGCCGGGAGATTCTCAAAGTCCACGTCCAGGCCCCGGTAACCCCTCTGCTCCATGATCGCCAGGATCTGGGCGGTGAGGGTGGCCTGCTTTTCCGGGTCAAAGAGGACCAGGGCGCTGCGCTCCGGGGAGAAAACGTCATTTTCCGTCAGGTTGGACAGGTGCATCAGGGGGGCGGCCCCCAGGCGCACCGTTTCGGCTACCAGCCGCTCGTCCTCCAGGGGACGCAGATCGCCGTCCTTGTCCAGGCCATAGGTAAAGGGGGCCATGGCGGTCATATAGGGCAGGGTGGCGCTGAGGAGCCGTGCCAAGATAAAGGGGTAGGCGTAGCTGGTGGTAAGGATCGAGGGCCGCTGGTCATCCTGATAGCGGATGACCAGCACCTGGCCGGGCCAGATGTCGGGGTTGCCGTAGAGCCAGTAGTTGTTGCGGTAGAGGGACCGCAGGGAGACATCGTATTTCCGGGCGATGGACCAGAGGGTATCGCCGGGCATGACGATATGGAGCAGGCGGGCCTTCCGCACCAGCAGGGCCTGGCCCGCCGCCAGGCGGCCGTCTCCCGCTACGCCGTTGAGGACCGCCAACAGGGCCGGGTCCACGCTGTACTGCCGGGCCACGGAGCTGAGGGTCTCCCCGGGCCGGACCACATGTATGACCATAGATGCATCACCTCAAGGAAGTCTATGCGGGCCGGGGCGGCGGAATGCGGAAATTTGTGGGAAATGCCGTTGCACGGGAGAGGGCAACAAAACGCCGTTACACACCAGGTGTGTAACGGTTTTTTCGTGGAGGCGGCCCGGGCAGGGCCCGGGCCGCGGCCATTTGTGGAAAAAGCCGGAGGAAGCGGAGGAAGCAATAGAAGGCGAATACAAAAAGGAGAAGTGAGTATGGAGTATACGGAAAATTATCAGCTGCCCCGGTGGGTGGAAAGCGACCGGATCCTGATGGAGGATTTCAACCAGGCCATGGCCGCCATCGACACAGGCATCAAGGCCGCCCAGGACACCGCCGACGGCGGCGCCGCGGCGGCGGAAACCGCCCAGACCACCGCCGACCGGGCGGAGGTCAAGGCCGACGCCGCCAGGGGCGTGGCGGATGCTATTACCAGCAAAGCATATACGCCGGACAATAAGCCTTTTGTGATCGGCACCTATACCGGGAATGGCGACACGCAGACGATCGACCTGGGATTCCGCCCGACAGCGCTTATCGTGGGTTACGGCGGGATTATCATGACAAACTTTAACAGCCTGATAACCTGCGGGAGCGTAAAGCCCTATGAAGGGGCTTTGGATTTCACAGACAACGGTTTCACCGTGACGGCGGCCAGTGATGGCCGCACTATCCAGCTCAATGGTTCCGGATATGTATACGACTATATTGCTCTGCGGTGACTCCATGGGCAGCAGCAAAAGAATCCCCCCGGGCAAAGCCCGGGGGGATTCTTTTGCTTATCTACTCAGGCCGTGATGATCTCAGCCATTAGGGCTGGGGAGCAGCAGCGGTGTTGTAGACGTAGTTGAGAACGGTGCCGTTCTCAGCGGTGACGCGGATCACGATATAGCCGCCGTTGAGAGCGGTAGTCTCAGTGACCTCAACGCTGTTGCGGACAGCCAGGTTCTTCACGGCGTTGTCCAGAGTGTCGCCGGAGCCGATCTCCACCTTGGCGGCGGCGCTGTTGGCCTCAGCGCTCAGGGTGAACTTGGCAACGGAGCCCAGATACACAGCGCTATCAGCCTTGGGATCGGTGCGGCCAGCGGGGATGGTCACGTCAGTGCCATCGACCTTGACGCTCTTCAGGGAAGCGTCATTGCTGGAAGTGACCCAAACCAGCTTGACGGTGTAGTTGACAGTAGCAGTGCCTTCCTCGTTGGCAACGCTGACAGCACGGCTGGGGTTCTGATTGTTCACCATCTCGGTGACAATGCCCTCGCCAACGTTGTTGCCAGGAGCGGTGATGGTGGCGAAGCGGTTAGCGGTGTAGGTCATGGTGGTGGAAGCAACATCCTTGTCCATGGTGGCGGTGAAGGTGTTGTTGCCATCATTGGTGACAGTGCCGTTAGCAGCAGCCACGTTCAGAGCGGTGCTGGTATCCAGCAGAGCGCCGACATACACAGCGGAAGCGGTGTTCACCACGCCCTTGGTGTAGACAACCCAGATACCGTCGTAAGCCAGGACGTTGGCGTCCAGAGCGGTGGCGGTGCCGTAGATAGCGGCAGCGTCAACACGGTAGGAGGAGTTGACAGCGGCGTTGGTGCAGACCAGGGTGTCACCATTCAGGATGCGGGTGAGAGGCAGGTAACGAGCAAAGGTGTTGCTGGTGCCGATCTGGATCTCATTGGCATCGACTTTGGTCAGGGTGGCCAGGGTGCCGAAGCTGGTCAGATAATAGAACTGAGGAGCAACGTTGTAGGTAGCATAGAACAGCTTGTTAACGTTGTTGGACAGCTCCCTGACCAAGTCACCGTTGCGAGAAACATCAACAACGGTCTGGGGCTGGCCGTTGACCAGAACCTCCATGGTCCAGAAGGTCACACCGTTGTTGGTCAGAGGACCGGTGTAGGCAGCGGTGGTGACATAGATCAGGTTGGCAGCAGCGCTGGCCTCCACACCGTTCTTGATGTAGACGTAATCAGCGATGGAGTCGCCGTTGACGTCAACGTAGAACAGGTTGGCGGTAGCGTAGGTAGCCATAGCCTGGGTACCGGTGATGGCGGTGTAGGTGTTGTTAGCGCCGCGCACCAGGTACTGGGTGTTGCTGCTGACATAAGTGACAACGTTGTTCTGGTTGAGGATCGCAGAAGCGTTGGCAGAGAAGTTAGCGCCAGCAACGTAGTTGACAACAGAAGCGATACCGGAAGTGGTGGTCACGCAGCCGGTCAGATCCACGGAACCATCCATGCGGGTGTCAACACGGTACAGGGCGTAGCCGTTGAAGTTGGTGTTCAGCAGAGCCTCGTCGGAGACCAGGGCCCGGTTGGGAGTGGTCTGGATTCTGCCGCCGTTCACATTGGAGGAAGCATAGGTGAGAACCGCATTGTCAGTATCCCAGCCATCGAAGGTGGAACCCTGGGCGGGATTGGTATCGCCGTCCATGGTGGCCACGGTAACGGTGGACTCAGCGCCGGTCATGTCGACCAGGACAGCCTCAGCGTAGCCGGGGTTGCCCACAACCCAGCGGATGCTCTTGAGGACAGCATAGTTGGTGCTGGTGATGTTGGCAGCGCCGATCAGGTTGCCGTACTGATCCATGAACCAGGTGTGGTTGATGGTCTCGGTACCGGCCTGATCGAAGTGGAAGCGGTTGTTGTCATCATAGGTGGTGCCGTTGATGACGTGCTTGGCGGTGTTGTTCCAGATGGTGGACTGAGCGCCGACCATGGACTGGGCAACGCCGATGATCTCCATGTACTTGTACTCGCCGACGTTGATGACCTTGTTGTTGGCTTGGGTCTGGACAGCGTTGACCAGCAGCATGTCGCCAACAGCGTAGGTGAAGTCGGTGCTGCTGTTCTGGACGAACACGGTGACGCTGGCGTCGTTGTCGTACACGTTCATGGTCAGGGCAGCCTGGGTGATGATGTGCTGAGCAGCATCATAACGGACAGGAGTCACAGCGGTGACCTGAGCCAGCAGGGTGTCGATGTACACGATGCGGTCGCTGTAAACCAGAGTCTGACGGCCCTGAGCGCCGATGGTGGAAACGGTGTTGCTGGCAACCAGGGAGACAGTGCCCTTGTTGATCAGACCGTTGGTGTAAGTGACGTAGCTCTTCACGCCGGTGAAGCCGGCATCCTGAGCCACCTGGCACTGGGTCACGGGAGTGGTGTAGGAGACAATGGGATCGATGGCGATGGACACCAGCTTGGTGTCGCTGGTCTCAAGGACCTTGTTGTAAGGAGCCTTGTCCAGCTTCCACTCCTTGGAGGGGCGGCCCCAGTTGTCGTTGGCATCAACAGCGCCGATCAGCTTGAAGGTCTCATAGCCGATGGAGTCGTTCTTCACGCCCAGGGTGCTGTCGTTGTAGCCGAAGGCCAGGGTGTAGGTGACCTGAGGCACCTGGATGGCGCGGAACAGGATCTCGGCAACGACCTCACGGGAGGCAGCGGTGCCCAGGGTGCCCTCGCTGACATTGTTGGTGACGCCCAGCTTCTTGCCCACAGCAGCGGTCTGGACCTGCCAGTCGGAGCCGGTGAACTCGCCGTTCTTGTCATAACCAACAGCGCGCAGGATCATGGCCAGGGCCTGATAGCCGGTGACGGGATCGTTGGGGCCGAAGGTCTTGGCGTCATAGCCCTTGATGTACTCGGCGTTGGCGCAGAAGTTCACGTAGCCGGCGTACCAGGAAGTGCT
>CALXGG010000008.1 GCA_944387785.1 uncultured Oscillospiraceae bacterium
GAAAGGAAACGCCTATGTCCTTTGTTCACCTCCATGTCCATACGGAATACAGCCTCCTGGACGGGGCCTGCCGGATCGACGGCCTGGCCAAGCGGGTCAGGGAGCTGGGGCAGAGCGCCGTGGCCGTCACCGACCACGGCGTCATGTATGGCGCCATCGACTTCTATCGGGCCTGCCTGAAGGAAGGAGTCAAGCCCATCATCGGCTGCGAGGTCTATGTGGCCCCCGCCGGCCGCAGCCGCTTTGACAAGGTCCACGAATTCGACGCGGAGAGCCGCCACCTGGTGCTTCTCTGCCGCAACGAGGAGGGCTACCGGAACCTCAGCTATATGGTGAGCATGGCCTACCTGGAGGGCTTCTACATCAAGCCCCGGGTGGATATGGATTTGCTGCGCCGATACAGCGGGGGGCTCATCGCCCTGTCCGCCTGCCTGGCCGGGGAGATCCCCCGCCGGCTCCTGAACGGCAGCTATGACGCCGCCCGGGACTATGCCCTGGAGCTGCGGGACATCTTCGGGGAGGAGAACTTCTACCTGGAGCTCCAGGATCACGGCATCAAGGACCAGGCCGTGGTGAACCAGGGGCTGCTGCGGCTCCATGAGGAAACAGGGATCCCTCTGGTGTGTACCAACGACTGCCACTACCTGGCCCCAGAGGACGCGGAAAGCCACGACGTGCTCCTGTGCATCCAGACCGGCAAGCTGGTGGAGGACGAGAACCGGATGCGCTACGAGCCCCGGAACTTCTATGTCCGCTCCACGGAGGAGATGGAGGCCCTCTTTTCCCAGTACCCCGACGCCCTGGGAAATACCCAGCGCATCGCTGACCGGTGCGACCTCACCTTCACCTTCGGCAAGTACCACCTGCCCCGGTTCGAGGTGCCGGAGGGATACACTGCCCAGACCTACATCCGCAAGCTCTGCGAGGAGGGCTTTGCCCGGCGCTATGGGGCGGCCCACCCGGAGTACCACGACCAACTGGACTATGAGCTCAATATGATCGAGAAGATGGGGTTCACCGACTACTTCCTCATCGTCTCCGACTTTGTGAATTTTGCCCGGGACCGGGGGATCCCCGTGGGCCCGGGCCGGGGCAGCGCGGCGGGCAGCATGGTGTCCTACTGCCTCCATATCACCGACATCGACCCCATGCAGTACAGCCTCTACTTTGAGCGCTTCCTGAACCCGGAGCGGGTGAGCATGCCGGATATCGACATGGACTTCGGCGACACCCGCCGGGGCGAGGTGGTGGACTATGTCCGGGGGAAGTACGGCGACGACCATGTGGCCCAGATCGTCACCTTCGGCACCATGGCTGCCCGGGGGGCCATCCGGGACGTGGGCCGGGTGCTGAACATGCCCTACGCCGAGGTGGACGTGGTGGCCAAGCAGGTGCCCAGCGGCCCCGGCGCCCTCCACATCACTTTGGACGAGGCCCTCAAGATGAGCAAGCCCCTCCGGGAGATGTACGAGCAGGATCCCCAGATCAAAAAGCTCATCGACACCGCCAAGGCCCTGGAGGGCATGCCCCGCCACGCTTCCACCCACGCCGCCGGCGTGGTCATCACCCGGGATCCGGTTTACACCTATGTGCCCCTGGCCAAGAACGACGAGTCGGTGGTGTGCCAGTACACCATGGTGACCCTGGAGGAGCTGGGCCTGCTGAAAATGGACTTTTTGGGCCTTCGCAACCTGACGATCCTGGAGGACGCGGTGCAGATGGTCCGCCGGAGGGAGCCGGGCTTCTCCCTGGAGGATATCCCGGACGGCGACCAGCCGGTGTTCGACATGCTGACCCAGGGCAAGACCTCCGGCGTGTTCCAGATGGAGTCCGCCGGGATGACCGGCGTGTGTGTGGGGCTCAAGCCCCAGTCCATCGAGGATCTCACCGCCATCGTGGCCCTGTACCGCCCGGGGCCCATGGAGTCCATCCCCAAGTTCATTGCCTGCAAGCACGACCCCAAGCTTATTACCTACAAACACCCCTCTCTGGAGCCCATCCTCTCGGTGACCTACGGCTGCATCGTCTACCAGGAGCAGGTCATCGAGATCTTCCGCCGCCTGGGCGGGTATTCCCTGGGCCAGGCGGACATGGTGCGCCGGGCCATGTCCAAGAAGAAGGTCAAGGACATCGAGCGGGAGCGGGAGGCCTTTATCCGGGGGGATCCCTCCCGGGGCATCTCCGGCTGCGTTGCCAACGGCATCCCCGCCGACGTGGCGGAGGCCATCTACGACGAGATCTACGACTTTGCCAACTACGCCTTCAACAAGGCCCACGCGGTGTGCTACGCCGTAGTGGCCTACCAGACCGCCTGGTTCAAGTACCACTACCCCAGGGAGTACATGGCGGCCCTCCTTACCTCGGTGCTGGACAACACCGACAAGGTGTCGGAGTATATCAATGAGTGCCGGGACATGGGCATCGCCCTGCTGCCGCCGGACGTGAACCGCTCCCGGGACAGCTTCACCGTGGAGGAGGAGGGCATCCGCTTCGGCCTGGTGGCCATCAAGAACATCGGCCGGGGCTTTATCCAGAACATGGTCCGGGAGCGGGAGGAGCGCGGCCTCTTCACCGGCTTCCAGGACTTCTGCCAGCGGATGTACGACTACGACATCAACAAGCGGGCGGTGGAGAACCTGATCCGGGCCGGGGCCTTCGACTGTTTTGGGGCCTACCGCAGCCAGCTGGTGGCGGTCCACGACAAGCTCCTGGACGCCATTGGCGACAGCCGCCGGCAGAATGTAGAGGGACAGCTGGACTTTTTCGGCATGTCCACTGGAGAGACCCGCCGCACGGAGGGGGAGGTGGCCCTGCCGAAGATGCCGGAGTACGCCCTGGATGAGCGGATGCGGCAGGAGCGGGAGGTGACGGGCCTCTACCTATCCGGCCACCCCATGAACGCCTACCGGGAGGCGGCCCGCCGGGCCGGCGCGGTGCACATCGCCTCCATCAACGAGGACTTCGCCCAGGAGGGGGGGCCAACCTCCTACCAGGACGAGCAGCGCATCACAGTGGCGGGGATCGTCACCGCCTACAAGACCAAGTCCACCCGCTCCGGCAGCCTTATGGCCTACGCCACGGTGGAGGACGATACCTCCTCCATTGAGCTGCTGTGCTTTGCCAAGATGCTGGAGCGGTACGGCCGCTTCCTCAAGGAGGGGACGGCGGTGCTGGTGAAGGGGAAGCTGTCCGTCCGGGACGAGAAGCCGCCCCAGATCCTCTGTGACAGCGCCTTCCCCCTGAGCGGCGAGGGGGCGGAGCTGCCGCCGGAGGCCCCCGCGCCCCAGGCCAGGGCGGGGGTCCAGGTGCTGGAGGGGAAGGTGCTGTGGCTGCGCCTGCCCTCCGCCGGCCACCCGGCCCTGGCCCATGTGAACCGGGTCATCAGCATGTTCCCAGGGCAGACCCCCGCCCGGCTGGTGTTTGCCGACACCGGAAAGCGGCTGGGCGCCACCTGCCTGCTGGGGAAATCCCTGGTGGAGGAGCTTATCGAGGCGCTGGGGCAGGAGAACGTGGTCATCCGCTGACGGAAAAACACCGGGGCAGCGGCCCGTCATGCGTTGAAAACGGGACAGCAACTCTGCTATAATGGGGTAACCGGCGAGAAAAGCCGGTTACCCTGTTTTTTCTGCCCGGGAGCGGGGGCATCCCCTTCCCGCCGCCGGGCTGGTAGACCCACAGATCCCGCCGCCGGCCGTTGTCAGGGGCCGGGCAGGGCGGGGAGAGAGGAGCGCGTATGCTGCGGATATGGATGGGGCCGGCCAACTCCGGCAAGTCCGCCCGGGTGCTGGAGGAGATCCGGCGGCTGGGGGATAGCGGCTTCCAGCTGCTGCTGGTGCCGGAGCATGCCTCCCACCAGGCGGAGGTGGACCTGTGCCGGGCCTGCGGTCCCACCGCCGCCCGCCACAGCGAGGTCCTCAGCTTTCGGCTCCTGGCCAACCGGGTGCTGTCCCTTACCGGCGGCCTTACGGACGCCGCGTTGGATCCCGGCGGGAAGCTGCTGATGATGCAGCTGGCCCTCCAGGAGGTGCTGCCCCAGCTCACCGTCTACGCCCGGCCCTCCCGAAAGGCCCCCTTCCTGGGGGAGCTGGTGGCTCTCTTTGACGAGCTGGAGGCCTACCGGGTGGCGCCGGAGCGTCTGGCGGAGCTGTATCCGGGCCTGGAGGGGATGGCGGGGCGGAAGCTCCGGGATCTGTCCCTCATCTACGCCGCCTACCAGTCCCGGCTGTACCAGGACGGGAAAGACCGCCGGGACCTGATGGCAAAGCTGGCGGATAACCTGGAAAAATCGGGCTATATCGACGGCCGGGACGTGTTCCTGGACGGCTTTTCCTATTTTACCGCCCGGGAGGAGCAGATCATCGCCGTCATGCTCCGCCGGGCACGGTCTGTGACCATTACCCTCCTGGGGGAGGGGAACAGCACCCTGGAGATCTTCCGCCAGGGCCTGCGGGCCCGGGACAGGCTGATACGGCTGGCCCGGCAGGCGGGGACCGCATGTACGGTGGAGGACCTGCCGGCCCCCAAGGCTGTCACAGGCCTCCAGTATTTGTCCCAGCGGTTTTTTGGCGGCAGCGGGGCGCCCTGGGAGGGGGACTGCGGCCAGGCGACGGTCTATCGGGCGGACAGTCCCTTCACCGAGGCGGAGTATGTGGCCTCGGAGATCCTGGCCCTGGTCCGCTCCGGCTTCTGCCGGTTCCGTGATATCACCGTGGCCGCCCGGAACCTGGGAGACTATGAGGCGGTGATCGAGAGCGTGTTCGCCCGCTACGGCGTGCCGGCCTACCTCAGCCGCCGCAGCGATATTTTGGATAAACCGGTCATGGCCCTGGTGGCCGGCGCACTGGACGCGGTGACGGGGGGCTGTGAGTACGAGGATATGTTCCGCTGGCTCAAAACGGGCCTCGGGGGCCTCTCCGACGGGGAGTGCGACCTTTTGGAGAACTATGTGATCCAGTGGGACATCCACGGCTCCATGTGGCTGCGGGAGGAGCCCTGGAGCGCCAACCCGGACGGCTGGCGGGAGGGCTTTACCCCGGAGCAGGAGGCGGCCCTGGCGGAAATCAACGGCCTGCGGCAGCGGATCCGTAAGCCCCTGGCGGAGCTGAGCCAGGGCCTGCGGGAGGAGAAGGGGGCCCTGGGGAAGCTGCGGATCCTGTGGGGGTTCCTGGACGCCCTGGATCTGGCGGGCCAGCTGGAGCGGCGCACCGGCCTTCTGGAGGAGCGGGGGGCGCTGCAGCTGGCGGCGGAGTACGGCCAGCTGTGGGAGCTGCTGTGCGATGTGATGGATCAGTTCGCGGAGATCCTGGGGGACATGCCTCTGGACGCCGAGGAATTCGCCCGGCTGTTCAAGCTGGTGCTGACCCAGTACGCCGTGGGCACCATCCCGGTATCCCTGGATCAGGTGCAGATCACGGAGATCACCCGCAACGACCGCCACCGGGTGAAGGTGCTGTTCCTCATGGGGGCCAACGACCATGTGCTGCCCGCCGTGTCCTTCGGCCAGGGGCTTCTCTCCCGGGAGGACCGGGAGAAGCTGCTGGAGCTGGGAGTGGAGCTGGCCCCCAGCGGGCCGGACCTCTTCGACGGGGAGCTGCGCAATATCTATGCCGCCCTGGCCCAGCCCACGGAGCGGCTGGTGGTGACCTGGCCCGCCGCCGACGCCCAGGGGAACCCCCTGCGGCCCTCCTTCGTGGTGGAGCGGCTGCGGGTCCTGCTGCCCGGCGCGGCGGAGACGGCGGAGGACGGCAGCCGCTCCTTCCGCCTGACGGCCCCCACCCCCGCCCTGGAGACGGCGGGGAGCTTTCCCGGCGGGCCCTTGTGGGACTACTTTGCCGGGGATGGCCGCTATGACGGGGCCCTCTCCGCCATGGCGCGCGCCGCCGGGATGACCCGGGGGCGGCTGAGCCCCCAGGCGGTGGAGACCCTCTACGGCCGCAGCTACCGGATGTCCGCCAGCCGCATCGACCGGGTCAACGCCTGCCACTTCGCCTACTTCATGGAGTACGGTCTCCGGGCCAGGGAACGGACGCCGGCGGGCTTTGACGCCGCCCAGGTGGGCACCTTCCTTCACTATGTCCTGGAGAACGTGACGAAGGACGTGACGGAGCGGGGCGGCTTTGCCCAGGTGGGGGAGGAGGAGCTGAAACAGCTCATCGACCGGGCCATCCGGCGGTATATGGACGCCGCCATGCCGGGCTTTGACAGCCGGGACGCCCGGTTCAAGTACCTGTTCCGGCGGCTGCGTACCACCGCCGCCGCCATCGTCACCAACGTGGCCCGGGAGCTGCGGGAGTCGGACTTCGTGCCCATGGCCTTTGAGCTGGGCTTTGGGGACGGCGGGGCCCTGCCCGCCATCACCATCCGGGGGGGGGACGCCTCCCTCACCGTCAACGGCAAGGTGGACCGGGTGGACGGCTGGCTGAAGGACGGGAAGCTGTACCTCCGGGTGGTGGACTACAAGACGGGCAAAAAATCCTTCGATCTGGCCGATCTTTGCCATGGCCTGGGGATCCAGATGCTGCTGTACCTTTTTGCCCTGGAGAAGGAGGGCAAGGCCCTCTTCGGGAAGGACATCGTCCCGGCGGGGGTACTGTACCTGCCCGCCCGGGACGTGCTGGTCAGCGCCCCCCGGGACGAGGATCCCGGCCGGATACGGGAGGCCCTGGACAAGGTGCTGCGCCGCAGCGGCATGGTTTTGTCCCAGCCGGAGGTACTGCGGGCCATGGAGCACAGCGCCCTGGAATCCCCGCGGTTCCTGCCCCTGACCCTGGGGAAGGACGGCAGCGTCACCAAGGGGGTGGCCACCGCCGCGGAGCTGGGCAAGCTCAGCCGGTACGTGGACAAGCTTCTGGAGCGGATCGCCCGGGAGCTGAAAAGCGGCAACATCGACGCGGATCCCTGGACCCGGGGGGAGCAGGACAACGCCTGCGCCTACTGTGAGTTCGCCTCCGCCTGCCACTTCATGGACGGCGACGGCGGCGACCATGCCCAGATGCTCCGGCTGGTGGGGCCGGAGGAATTCTGGCGCCATGTGGATCAGACCATCGGAGAGGAGGAGGCCCTGTGAGCATACAGCTGACAAAAGAACAGCAGGCGGTGGTGGACGACCGGGGCGGACGGCTGCTGGTGTCCGCCGCCGCGGGCAGCGGCAAGACCCGGGTGCTGGTGGACCGGCTGTTCAGCCGGGTGCTGGGGGAGGAAAAGGCCAATGTGGACGACTTCCTCATCATCACCTATACCCGGGCGGCGGCGGCGGAGCTGCGGGGACGGATCGCCCAGGAGCTGGCCAAGCGCCTGGCGGAACGGTCCGGCGACCGCCACCTCCAGCGGCAGCTCCTCCTGGTGTACCAGGCGGACATCAAGACCATCGACGCCTTCTGCACCGCCCTGCTCCGGGAAAACGTCCATCTGCTGGACTTCGGCGGGAGCCGGGGCCTCACGGCGGATTTCCGGGTGCTGGACGAGAGCGAGGCGGAACTTCTCCGCCGGCGGGTGCTGCCCCGGGTGCTGGAGGAGTTCTATACGGATATGACGCCGGGGGCGGTGCTGCTGGCGGACGCCTTCGGCTTTGGCCGGGATGACGGGCGGCTGGAGGAGCTGGTGCTGACCCTCCACGATAAGATCCAGAGCCACGCCTACCCTGAGCAGTGGCTGGCGGAGCAGGCTTCGGCCTGGCGGGCCCTTCCCGGCGACGTGGGGGAGACGGCCTACGGCCGGGAGCTGCTGGCGGCCCTGGGACGCAGGGCCCGCCACTGGGCGGGGCTCCTGGGGGCGGGGGCGGCGGAGGCCGCCGGCGATGAGAAGCTCCTGAAGGGCTACGCCCCCGCTTTCCTGGCCGGGGCGGCCCTGCTGGAGAACCTGGCCGCGGCGGCGGAAAAGGGCTGGGACGCCGCCAGGAACTGCACCCTGGCTTTCCCCAGCCTGTCCCCGGTCCGCAAGTGCGAGGCCCCGGAGCTGAAGGCCCGGCTCCAGAGCCAGTGGAAGCGCTGCAAGGAGGAGATGCGGGCCGCCCTGGCCGTGCTGGACGCCTCCGCCGCCGAGGCGGCGGAGGACCTGGGCCGCAGCGCCCCGGCCATGGAGGCCCTGCTGTCGTTGTGCGCCGCCTTCGGCCGGGCCTATCAGGCGGAAAAGCTCCGCCGGAACGTCACCGATTTCTCCGATCAGGAGCACGCCGCCGTGGGGCTGCTGCTGGGGGAGGACGGGATCCCCACGGAGCTGTCCCGGATCGTTTCTGGCCGGTACCTGGAGGTGATGGTGGACGAGTATCAGGACACCAACCAGGTGCAAAACTGCATCTTTGAGGCGGTCTCCGAGGGGGGAAAGCGGCTTTTCACCGTGGGGGACGTGAAGCAGTCCATTTACCGCTTCCGTTTGGCGGATCCCACCATCTTCCTGGAGAGGTACCGGGCCTATCCCATGGCCGGCCAGGAGGAGGCGGGAGCGCCCCGGAAGATCCTCCTCTCCCGGAATTTCCGCTCCCGGCAGCCGGTGCTGGACGCGGTGAACTTCGTGTTCAGGGCCATCCTGTCCCGGGAGATGGGGGAGATGGACTATGGGGAGGAGGAGGCCCTCCACTTCGGGGCGGACTACCTGCCCTCCCGGCAGGACTGCGAAACGGAGTTCCATCTCCTGGGGGTGCCCCGCGGCAGGAGGGAGGAGAATCCTCTCAGCCGCCCTCTGGAGGAGGCCCGGTTCGCGGCCCGGCGGATCCGGCGGCTGCTGGACGAGGGCTTCCCCGTCACTGACGAGGACACCGGGGCCCTGCGGCCCTGCCGGCCGGAGGATATCGCCATCCTCATGCGCTCCCCGGGGCCCCGGCTGCGCCACTATGTCCGGGCCCTGGCGGAGGAGGGGATCCCCTGCGCCGTCCAGGAGAACGAGGACTTCTTCTCCACGATGGAGGTGGCGGTGGTGTACTCCCTGCTCCAGATCCTGGACAATCCCCGGCAGGACGTGCCGCTGATCGCGGTGCTGCGCTCGCCGCTCTTCGGCTTCACTCCGGACCGGCTGGCGGTGATCCGGGGCGGCCACCCCCAGGGGGACTTTTACGCCGCCCTGGCGGCCGACGGGGCGGAGGACAGCCGGGCCTTCCTGGAGCAGCTGGCCCTCCTGCGGGACGAGGCCAAGGACCTGAGCGTCCACAGCCTTCTCTGGCGGATCTTTGACCGATGGAACGTCCTGGGCGTGTTCGGCGCCATGGAGGGCGGGGAGCGGCGACGGGAGAACCTCATCACCCTCTGCGGGTACGCCCGCTCCTTTGAGCAGTCCGGCTACCGGGGCCTTTTCGCCTTTGTCAGCCAGCTGCGCCGCCTGCTGGAGAACGGGGAGCAGCCGGTGGTGTCCACCGGCAGCGTCACCACCGGCGTGCAGATCATGAGCATCCATCGCTCCAAGGGCCTGGAGTTCCCCATCGTGCTGCTGACGGACCTGAGCAAGCCCTTCAACCGCATGGACTTCCAGGCCCCGATGCTGGTCCATCCCCAGCTGGGGCTGGGGCCCATGTTCATCGACCTGGACCGGCACATCCGCTATCCCACGGCGGCCCACCGGGCGGTGGGGGAGCGGCTGAGCCGGGAGATGCGCGCGGAGGAGATGCGGGTGCTCTATGTGGGCATGACCCGTGCCAAGGAGAAGCTCATCATGACGGCTTCCCTGGCCTATCCGGAAAAGAAGCTGGCGGAGCTCACCGCCCTCTCCGCCCTGCCGGTGCCGCCGGAGACAGTGGCCGCCGCCAAGTCCATGGCGGAGTGGATCCTGCTGCCCCTCCTGGGGCGGCGGGAGGCCGCGGGGCTGCGCGCCATGGCGGGGATGGAGGAGGGGCTGTGGAGCCCCGCGGAGGACCTGCCCTGGACGGTGGCCTTCCACGACGTCCTGGCCCCCTCCGGCGCCACGCCGGCGGAGGCGGGGGGGCCGGCGGAGGCGTCTGTCAATCCGGGGCCCGTTCCCGACGAAGGGGCACTGGGGTATCAGTACCCCTACGCCGCTGCCTGCACCGCCCCCACCAAGCTCACCGCCACCCAGCTCAAGGGCCGGGAGAAGGACCAGGAGATCGCGGCGGACACGGTGCGGCCCTATGTCCGGCGGGCCTTTGCCGCGCCGGGGTTCCTGGCGGGCCGGCGGCCCCTGGGCCCGGAGGAGCGGGGCACCGCCATGCATCTGGTGATGCAGTATCTGCCCCTGGACGGGGATGTGGACGAGGTGATCGCCGGCCTGCTGGAGCGGAAGCTGCTGACGGCGGAGCAGGCGGAGGCGGTGGACCGGGACGCGGTCCGGCGCTTCCTGGCCTCGCCCCTGGCGGAGGAGCTGCGCCGGGCGGAGCGGGTGGAGCGGGAGTACCGCTTCAGCCTGCTGGTGCCCGCCGGGGACTATTTCCCGGGCCTGGATCCCGGCGAGGAGGCGCTGCTCCAGGGCGTGGTGGACCTGTTCGCCGTGTCAGAGGGCGGCGTCACCGTGGTGGACTTCAAGACCGACCGGGTGGCCGGGACGGAGCTGGAGCGGCGGGCGGCGGCCTATCAGCCCCAGCTCCAGGCCTACTCCGCCGCCCTGGAGCGGATCCTGGAGCTGCCGGTAAGGCGGCGGGTCCTGTACTTTTTCCACACCGGTGAGACGGCGGAGCTGTAAGAATTTTGGATCGCGGGCAGATTCTTCTTGTACTTTCCGCAAAAATTGTATATGATAACAGAGAATGATTATTTTTGGCGGAGGAAGGGCAACCATGACCAGGGACGTACTGCACATCATCCAGGAGAAGATGACCGGTTTTTCCAAGGGGCAAAAGCGGATCGCCGGATATATCCTCTCCGATTACGACAAGGCCGCCTTCATGACCGCCAACAAGCTGGGGACCGTGGTGGGCGTCAGCGAGTCCACGGTGGTCCGTTTTGCCGCGGAGCTGGGCTACGAGGGCTATCCTGCCATGCAGAAGGCCCTCCAGGAGATCGTCCGCAGCAAGCTCACCTCCATCCAGCGGATCCGGGCCTCCAACGAGCGGCTCTTCGGCTCCGATGTAGTGACCACGGTGCTGCAAAGCGATATGGACAAGATCCGCTCCGCCATCGAGAGCATGGACCGCGCTGCCTTTGAAAGCGTGGTGGACAAGCTGATGGGGGCCCGGCATATCTACATACTGGGCGTCCGCTCCAGCTCCTTCCTGGCGGGGTATCTCCACTTCTACTTCCACCTGATCTTTGAAAACGTGACCCTGGTCACCAGCAACAGCGCCGGCGATATCCTGGAGAGCATCCTGCGGATCGGCCCCGGGGACGTGCTGGTGGGCATCAGCTTCCCCCGGTACTCCCAGTCCACCGTCAAGGGCGTCCGCTTCGCCCACGACCGGGGGGCGGATATCGTGGCCATCACCGACAGCGCTCTCTCGCCGCTGTACTCCATGGCCTCCACGGCCCTTCTGGCCAGCAGCGACATGATCTCCTTCGTGGACTCCCTTGTGGCTCCCTTCAGCCTCCTCAACGCCCTCATCGTGGCGGCGGGCCACCGGAAGGACGCGGACATCTCCCAGATCTTCAACCGGCTGGAGGGGATCTGGGAAGAGTACGGCGTGTTCGGCCAGAGCGACGATGTGTGAGATGGGGTACGATGTGATCGTGGCGGGCGGCGGCCCCGCCGGTATGATGGCCGCCATCGCCGCCGCGGAAAACGGCGCGCGGGTGTGCCTGTTGGAGCCCAACGAGCGGCTGGGCAAAAAGCTCAATATCACCGGCAAGGGCCGGTGCAACGTGACCAACAACTGCGGCGCGGAGGAGCTCCAGGGGAAAATGTGCTGTAATGGAAAATTCCTTTACAGTGCTTTCTCCCAATATGATCCCTCCGATGTGATGCGTTTTTTTGAGGACCACGGCGTACCGCTGAAGACGGAGCGGGGCAACCGGGTGTTCCCGGTGTCCGACCGCTCTTTCGACATCAGCGCCGCCCTGGAGAAATATCTCAGGACCTTGGGCGTGGAGCTGGCAAGGGACCGGGTGGAGGCCCTGTGGCTGGAGGACGGCGCCCTCCGGGGCGCGGTCTGCCGGGGCGGCCGCCGGGAGGCAAGGCGGGTGGTGGTGGCCACCGGGGGCATGTCCTACCCCCTCACCGGCAGCACCGGTGACGGCTACCGCCTGGCCCGGTCCGCGGGGCACACGGTGACGGAGCTGCGGGGTTCCCTGGTGCCCCTGTGCGCCGCTGGGACGCTGTGCCAGCGGCTCCAGGGGCTGAGCCTGCGGAACGTGACGCTGCGGGCTTATGAGGAGGACAAGCTCATCTACCAGGAGCTGGGGGAGATGCTCTTTACCCACTTCGGCGTCAGCGGCCCTCTGGTGCTGTCGGCCTCGGCCCACATGCGCCGGTTCGGCCAGCGGCGGTACCGGCTGGAGATCGACCTCAAGCCCGCCCTGGATCCGGAGGCTTTGGACAAGCGGCTGCTGTCGGATTTCCAGCGGCGGCAGAACAGCGATCTGATCAACGCCCTGGACGACCTGCTGCCCAGGAAGCTCATCGAGCCCTTTGTGGACCTGACGGGGATACCGCCCCGGCAGAAGGTCCACGACCTCACCCGGGAGCAGCGCCAGGGGATCCTGGGCCTTCTGAAGGCCCTGCCGGTGGAGATCACCGGCCCCCGCCCGGTGGAGGAGGCCATCGTCACCGCCGGCGGTGTTTCTGTGAAGGAGGTCAACCCCTCCACCATGGAGTCCCGGCTGCTGCCGGGGCTGTATTTTGCCGG
This sequence comes from uncultured Oscillospiraceae bacterium, assembly GCA_944387785.1. Lineage (GTDB taxonomy): Bacteria > Bacillota > Clostridia > Oscillospirales > Oscillospiraceae > Pelethomonas. The sequence continues at coordinate 12,716 of CALXGG010000008.1, forward strand.
GGAAGTGCTAGACGTGGACGCCTATACCGGCGGCTTCAATTTGCAGATCGCCTGGTCTACCGGCCGCCTGGCCGGGACATCGGCGGCCCGGGCCGCCTGGTCTGATTAAGCGGGGCGGAGAGGAAGGAAAAAAAGCGTATGGACGAGAGAAAAAACTTTGCCGTGGCCATCGACGGGCCCAGCGGGGCGGGGAAGAGCACCCTGGCCCGGAGCGTGGCCCGGGAGCTGGGGGCGGTGTATGTGGACACCGGGGCCATCTACCGCACGGTGGGCTACTGCGCCTGGCGGCGGGGGATCGACCCCGGGGCGGCGGAGGAGATCCGGGCCCTTCTGCCTGAGATACAGGTCACCATGGACTACGACGCCGACGGGCTCCAGCGGATGTACCTCAACGGGGAGGACGTAACGAAGGAGATCCGGCTGCCCCAGATCTCCATGTACGCCTCCCGGGTGTCGGCCCTGCCGGAGGTGCGGGCCTTCCTGATGGACATGCAGCGGGATATGGCCCGGCGGTACAGCGTGGTGATGGACGGCCGGGACATCGGCACGGTGGTGCTGCCCCAGGCGGATGTGAAGATCTTCCTTACCGCCAGCGTGGAGGACCGGGCCCGCCGCCGCTGGGAGGAGCTGAAGGAGAGGGGGACGCCCAAGGACTTCGGTGAGCTTCTGGAGGAGATCCGCCAGCGGGATTACAACGACGCCCACCGGGCCGCCTCGCCCCTGCGGGCGGCGGAGGACGCAGTCTATTTGGATACCACCGGCAATACCTTTGAAAAAAGCAGGGGTCAGATCCTGGAGATCATTAAGGAGCGCATCGGCCAATGAACCGTTTTTATCATATTGCTTATGTGTTTGTGAAGCCTTTCATTTCCCTTTTGTTCCCCCACCGGGTGGTGGGGCTGGAAAACCTGCCGGAGGGCGGCGCCCTGCTGTGCGCCAACCACGCCAGCGGCTGGGACCCGGTGCTCATCGCCGTGTGCCTGCCCAATGATTCCCGGCTGGCCTTCATGGGCAAGGACTCCCTGTTCCGCATCCCGGTGCTGGGCTGGCTGATCCGCAAGCTGGGGGCGTTCCCGGTGAAGCGGGGCGGCAACGACCTGGTGGCCATGAAGGCCGCCATGAAGGCCCTCACCGACGGCCGGCGGCTGCTGGTGTTCCCCGAGGGCACCCGGGTGGCCCACCAGGGGGACACGGAGGCCAAGGGCGGCGTGACGGTGATGGCCACCCGCACCGGCACCCCCATGGTGCCCATCTACTGCGGCGGGAAGCACAAGCTGTTCCGCCGCACCACGGTGGTGTTCGGGGAGCCCTACCGCCCGGTGATCGCCGGCCGGCGGCCCACCCCGGAGGAGAACCACCAGGCGGCGGAGGAGATCCTCTCCCGGATCTATGGCCTGGCGGAGGTCCGGGGATGAAGGTGATCATGGCCGGCAGCGCCGGATTCTGCTTCGGCGTGGACCGGGCGGTGCGGATGGCGGAGGAGCTGGCCGCCTCCGCGGAGCGGCCCCGGATGCTGGGCTGCGTGATCCACAACGACCATGTGATGGCGGCCCTGCGGGAACAGGGCATGGAGCAGATCGACGACCCCGCCCAGGCGGAGGCCGGGGACAGCGTGCTGCTGCGGGCCCACGGCGCGGGCCGGGCGGTGTACGAGGAGCTGGAGCGGCGGGGCGCCGCCGTGGTGGACGCCACCTGCCCCAAGGTGGCCCGGGTCCATCAGATCGTGGCCCGGGCGGAGGAGGAGGGGCGCCGGTGTGTGATGGTCGGCGATCCCGGCCACCCCGAGGTCCGGGGCGTGGCGGGCTGGTGCCGGTCCCTGCTGGTGTTCCGGGGCCCGGAGGAAGTGGAGCGGTGGCTGGCCGATACCCCGGAGGCTGCGCAGCTGCCCCTGACGGCGGTGGCCCAGACCACCCTTGTTCGGGCTGTTTGGGAAAGTTCTTTGAAATTTCTAAAAAAACAGTGTACAAATCTGAAAATATTTGATACAATATGCAGTGCTACGCATATACGACAAACGGAGGCCGCTGAAATAGCCGCCAAAGTGGACGTTATGGTGGTGGTTGGCGATCCGAAAAGCGCCAACACGAAGCACCTGACAGACATCTGCCGCCTGTATTGCCCCCGGGTTTTCCAGATCGAAAATGCGGACGCGCTTCCCAGGCAGGCTCTGCAAGGCTGCTTTGTGGCTGGCCTGACGGCGGGGGCCTCCACGCCTGCGAGCATCATAAAGGAGGTCAAAAAGACGATGAGTGAAGAAAAAATCCCTGGCGAAGGCATGGAAAATTTTGCCGAAATGTTTGAACAGTATACCAATACTTTAAATACAGGAGATAAGGTAACCGGCGTGGTCACCGCCATTACCCCCACGGAAGTCCACGTGGATCTGGGCTGCAAGCAGGCCGGTTACATCCCTGTGGACCAGCTGACCGACGACCCCTCCGTGAAGCCCGAGGATGTGGTCAAGGTAGGCGACGAGGTGGAGCTGTTCGTTATCCGCGTCAACGATATCGAGGGCTACGCCACCCTCTCCAAGAAGCGCCTGGACGCCGCCAAGGTGTGGGAGAACATCGAGGAGGCCTGCAACAGCAAGGAGGTCCTGGAGGGCACCGTCACCGAAGAGAACAAGGGCGGCATCGTCGTCTCCGTCAAGGGCGTGCGGGTGTTCGTCCCCGCTTCCCAGTCCGGCCTGCCCCGTGACGCCGCCATGAGCCAGCTGCTCAAGCAGAAGGTCTCCCTGCGGATCACCGAGGTGAACAAGGCCCGCCGCCGCGTGGTGGGCTCCATCAAGGCCGTGCAGCAGGAGGCCCGTCAGGCCGCCGCTGCCGCCGTTTGGGCTGAGATCGAGGTGGGCAAGCACTACACCGGCACCGTCAAGAGCATGACCAGCTACGGCGTGTTCGTGGACATCGGCGGCGTGGACGGGATGGTACATATCTCCGACCTGTCCTGGAGCCGCATCAAGCACCCCTCCGAAGTGGTGTCCGTGGGCGATACCCTGGATGTGTACGTCATCTCCTTCGACCCCGAGAAGAAGAAGATCTCCCTGGGCGTGAAGGACCGCTCCACCAACCCCTGGCAGGTGTTCATGGACACCTACAAGGTGGGCGATGTGGCTTCCGTCCGGATCGTGAAGCTGATGCAGTTCGGCGCCTTTGCTGAGGTCGTTCCCGGTGTGGACGGCCTGATCCACATCTCCCAGATCGCTGACCGCCGGATCGAGAAGCCCGGCGACGTCCTCAGCGAGGGTCAGATCGTGGACGCCAAGATCACCGCCGTGGACGAGGAGAAGAAGAAGATCTCTCTGTCCATCCGGGCCCTGCTGGCTCCCGCCCCCGCCGCGGAGGACGAGGAGGAGTAATCCCGATCCCAAGCCCCACAGAGGCAGGCAGCGCGACCGCTGCCTGCCTTTTTTGCCGGCTCTGGGACCCGGAGGGATAAAATCAGCCCGTTTCCTGATAGAACTTGCAATTTTGCCCGCCAAAGGGTACAATAAGTACAAAGTCACCCTTTCCGGCGGGGCCGAAGGAGCTTTTTGGTGGAGAAGTGTACTGTGGGGAAAGGCGGGTGGAATATGTTTGGTATCGGGGACAAGGTGGCCCATCCCATGCATGGCGCGGGCGTGATCGCGGACATTGTCAGGGAGAAGGTCGCCGGGGCCGTCCAGGACTACTATGTGTTTCGCATGTCCGTGGGCGGGCTGGTGCTGAAGATCCCCACCGCCTCCAGCCATGCGGTGGGCCTGCGCCCCGTGGTGGGCTCGGAGGAGGCCCGGCGCCTGCTGTCCGCCCTGCCGGCCATGGAGACGGAAATGGTCAGCAACTGGAACCGCCGCTACCGGGAGAACCTCCAGCGCATCAAGAGCGGGGATCTCTACGAGGTGGCGGGGGTCATCAAGGGCCTGGCCCTGCGGGACAGCCAGCAGGGGCTCTCCACCGGGGAGCGGAAGATGCTCCACACCGCAAAGCAGATCCTGGTTTCAGAGATCGTCCTGGCCCTGGGGGAGGACTATGAATCCATTGAGGGGCGGATCAACGCCGCCGTGGCGGGAGAACAAGTGGTATGAAGAGATTATTGCACAAGCTGCTTTCCAAAAAGGAGAAAATCGAACCTGTCTGCAGCGCGGTGGTGGCCGCCGCAGGCAGCTCACGGCGCATGGGCGGCGGCAACAAGCTGCTGCTGCCCCTGGAGGGGATCCCTGTGCTGGCCCGCACCCTGCGGGCCCTGGACGAGGCGGAGCTGGTGGCGGAGATCGTGGTGGCTGCCCGGGAGGAGGACCTCCTGCCCATCGCCGACCTCTGCAAGACCTATGGGATCGTCAAGCCGGTCAAGATCGTCCGGGGCGGGGAGACCCGGGGGGCCTCGGTGCTGGCGGCGGCCCTGGAGTGCCGGGAGGACGCCGCCTTCATCGCCGTCCACGACGGGGCCCGGCCCCTGGCGGAGCCGGAGCTCATCGACCGGGTGATCCGCCTGGCGATGCGGACCAACGCCGCGGCGCCGGCGGTGCCGGTGAAGGACACCATCAAGGTGGCGGCTGACGGGAAGGTGGTCAGCACGCCGGACCGGGAGACCCTGCGCTGCGTCCAGACCCCCCAGGTGTTCGACGGGGCGCTGCTGCGGGCGGCGCTCCAGGCCGCCCTGGCGGCAGACGCGCCCATCACCGACGACTGCTCCGCGGTGGAGCGGATGGGCAAGGAGGTCTACTTGACAGAGGGCTCCTATGAGAACATCAAGATCACCACGCCGGAGGACATGGCCCTGGCGGCGGCGATCCTGCAGCGGAGAGAGGAGGCCCTGGGATGACCCCGCGGATCGGCTACGGCTACGACGTGCACCGGCTGACGGCGGGGCGGGCCCTGGTGCTGGGCGGGGTGACCATCCCCTGGGAGAAGGGCCTTCTGGGCCACTCCGACGCGGACGTGCTGCTCCACGCCCTGATGGACGCCCTCCTGGGCGCCGCCGCCCTGGGGGACATCGGGCAGCTCTTCCCGGACAGCGACCCCCGCTACCGGGGGATCGACAGCCGGAAGCTCCTGCGGCAGGTGGCGGTGCGCCTGGAGCGGGAGGGCTACGCCGTGGGGAACGTGGACGTGACCTTGGTGGCCCAGCGGCCCAAGGTCGCCCCCTATGTCCCGGAGATGCGGGCCAATATCGCCGCCGATCTGGGGATCTCCGTCACCCGGGTGAGCGTGAAGGCCACCACGGAGGAGGCCCTGGGGTTCACCGGCCGGGGGGAGGGCATGGCCGCCCACGCGGTGGCCCTCCTGGTGGAACGGACGTGACAGGGAACGTGCCCCGCAGGAACGCAGAACAGCAGCAGGCTCCGCCGCTTTTGCGGCGGGGCCTTTTTTGTGTTTCCCCGGGAGGCGGGCAGGCCCGGACGCCGCAGCGGGAATTCCCGGCGGAGAGGCACCACCGGCCCGCCCCGGCATATACTGCGGATAGGGGAGGCGTTGGCATTGCCATACTATCTTTTGCTCTGCCGCTCCATCACCCATGCCCAGCGCATGAGCAAGCTGCTGGAGCGCTCCGGGGTCACGGCGCCCTACTACCGCGCGCCCTCCGGCCTGACGGACAGAGGCTGCAGCTACGCCGTCCGCGTGGGCGCGGAGCACTATCCGGCGTCCCTGCGGATCCTGCGCTCCGGCGGCCTGCCGCCCATGCGCGCCTTTTATTCCCCGGGCGATGGGACCTACCGAGAGGCAGCCATGTGATATACAGGAAGGCCGGGCCGGCGGTCCGGCCTTCCCTTTTGCGCGGGGCCCTGCGGCTCCCCGGGACGGAAATCAGTAACAGTTTGGAGGGGCGAACATGATCTATTTTGACAGCGCGGCCACTACGCTGCAAAAGCCCGCGGCGGTGGCGGAAGCGGTGGCGGAGGCGGTGCGCACCGTGACCACCCCGGGCCGGGGAGACTATCCGGCGGCCCGCCGGGCGGCGGACATCATGCTCAGCTGCCGCACGGAGGCGGCGGAGCTGTTCCATACCGAGGGCCCGGAGAGCGTGGTCATGACCTGCAACGCCACTCACGCCCTGAACATCGCCATCAAGAGCCTGGTGTCCCCCGGGGACACCGTGGTGATCTCCGGGTATGAGCACAACGCCGTCACCCGTCCCCTTACCGCCATCGGCGGGGTGAAGGTGCGGGTAGTGAACGGCCGCCTTTTTGACCCGGCCCAGATGGTCGAGGGGTTTTCCCGGGCCCTGGACAAAGACGTGAAGGCGGCGGTATGCACCCATGTGTCCAACGTGTTCGGCTGCGCCCTGCCCATCGGGGACATCGCGGCGCTGTGCCGCCGGCGGGGGATCGCGCTGATCGTGGACGCGTCCCAGTCGGCGGGGATCCTGCCGGTGGATGTGGAGGGCTGGGGCGCCGCCTATGTGGCTATGCCGGGCCACAAGGGGCTCTACGGTCCCCAGGGGACGGGGCTTCTCCTCTGCGGGGCGGGGCAGCAGCCCCGGCCCCTTCTGGAGGGCGGCACCGGCAGCCTGTCCCGGCAGCAGGAGATGCCGGATTTCCTGCCGGACCGGCTGGAAGCGGGCACCCAGAACGTCCACGGCGCGGCAGGGCTGCTGGCAGGCATCCGGTTCGTGCGGCAGCAGGGCCTGGCGGAAATCGCCTCCCGGGAGGCGGAGGTGATCCGGGCCCTGGGGGACGGCCTGGCGGGCCGGCGGGGCTTCCACCTTTTCCGGCAGGCCGGCGGGAAAAGCTCCGTCCTGTCGGTGGTGCCGGAGGGGGAGGACCCCGAGGCTCTGGCGGCCCGGATGGCCGCCGCGGGCGTGGCGGTGCGGGCCGGCCTCCACTGCGCGCCCCTGGCCCATATGACGGCGGGCACCGCCGACACCGGCACGGTGCGCTTTTCCGCGTCGGTGTTCAATACCACGGCGGAGGCGGAGGAGGTGGTCCGTCTGCTGACAGCGGGCTGATGACGGGACGGGAAGGAGAGGGGGGATGGTTATGTCAACCATCTCCCCTTGAAAGTTTACGGATTGGTCAAAAATTGCGGCCGGAATTTGTTGCTTTTTCACCGGAGTTATATTAGAATAAGAATACTTATGGAATGAAGGATGTGGAGGGAAGTCATGGACGTGATCGCGAACGCAGCGCAGAGAGTCATTGATTTTATCCTGTCTCTCCGGTTTTGGGATGTGCTGGACATCCTGGTGATCGCCTATCTGGTGTACCGGCTGCTGCAGCTGGTGCGGCGGACCAACACCTCTCGGCTGCTGAAGGGCGTCCTTGTGGTCCTTCTGGCTCTGTGGCTGTCCACCGACCGGCTGAACGCGCTGAACTACCTGCTGGGCCACATCGTAAATATCGGTATCCTGGCCCTCCTGATCCTGTTCCAGCCGGAGATCCGCCGGGTGCTGGAGCAGGTGGGCAGCAGCCGCATCAATGTGCTGGAGCTGTTTGCCAAGCCCCAGTTGGACCGGCAGATCCTGGAGCGGTCCATCTCCCAGACGGTGTTGGCCTGCGGGGACATGAGCCGCTCCCGCACCGGGGCGCTGATCGTGTTCGAGCGCCACATCCAGCTGGACGAGGTGCTCCGCAGCGGGACGAAGCTGGACGCGGAGGTCTCCTCGGAGCTGCTCAAGAACATCTTTTTCGTCAAGGCGCCCATGCACGACGGGGCGGTGATCATCCGGGACGGCCGGGTGCTGGGGGCGGGCTGCATGCTGCCCCTGAGCCGCAACGTCAACCTGAGCCGGGACCTGGGCATGCGCCACCGGGCCGGTATCGGCATGAGCGAGAATTCCGACGCGGTGGTAGTCCTGGTCAGCGAGGAGACGGGCACCATCTCCGTGGCGGTGGGCGGCATGCTCAAGCGGCACCTCATGACCGAGACCCTGGAGCAGCTCCTGCGCAACGAGCTGCTGCCGCCGTCGGAGGAGGACGGCGGGACCGGGCCCAAAAAGCCGAACCTTTGGAGCATCCTGTCGAAGGTGAAGAAGGATGGTGAGAGCAAAGATGAGTGAGAGAGCCAATAAGGCGCTGTATATCGCCCTGTCGCTGCTGATCGCCGTCGTGTTCTGGCTGTATGTGGACGACGTGCAGGGCTCCGCGATCACGGAGACTTACTACCGGGTGCCCATCGAGTTCATCGGCGCGGAGGATACCCTGCCCAGCCGGGGGCTGATGCTCTCAGAAGGGGAGGACATCACCATCGACCTCAAGCTCAGCGGGCCCCGCATCCTGATCTCCGGCCTGGACAAGGACGATATCCGCATCCAGGTGAACCTGAGCAACATCAGCGCCGTGGGGACGTACACCCTGAACTACCAGCTCCTGTACCCCGATGATGTGGATTCCACCAAGATCACCCGGGACTGGGCGTCCCGCACCATGGTGACGGTGGAAGTCGTGGAGCTTTACACCAAGATGATCCCGGTAGAGGTGGCCGCCACCGGGGAAGTGGCCGAGGACTACATTTACATGGCGGAGCGCCTGGTGCTGGATCCCGCCACGCTGACGGTCAGCGGCCGGGAGGAGGACGTGGACCAGGTGGCTTCGGCCCGGATCAACCTGGATCTTACCGGTGTCAGCTCCTCCATCTCCCGGAAATTCGACTACGACCTGCTGGACGCCGACGGGAACGTGGTGGAGGTGGAGGGGATCCGTATTTCGGACAACCAGGTCCAGGTGGATGCGCCTATCTACCTCATCAAGACCCTGGACCTTACGGTCAAGTTCAAGGAGAGCCCCGGCTCCATGCTGGAGGACGTGAAATGGAAGCTGGAGCAGAACACCATCGAGGTGGCCGGCGATGCGGCCAGCTTGGAGAACAAGGAGGACATCCTTCTGGGTGAGATTGACCTTTCCTCCCTGCTGTCGGATACGGAGATGGTGCTGGATATCTCCCTGCCGGCGGGAACGGTCAATATCAGCGGCTTTACCACCACCACCCTGACCATCTCCTTCAGCGACGATCTGGCCACCAAGGCCCTCTCGGTGTCCAATATCTCCGCCGTGGGCCTTTCGGAGGGGCAGTCTTTTGACCGTCTCACCAACTCGGTGGAGGTGGTCCTCCGGGGGCCGGAGGATATCCTAGACCAGGTGACGGCGGAGGACGTCCGCATCGTGGTGGACCTGGAGGAATATACCTCCAATGGTACCTATTCCGTCCCGGCCCAGGTGCTGGTGGACGGCTATGACAACGTGGGCGCCGTGGGCTCCTGCTCGGTGGCCTGCAAGATCCGGTCCTAGGGAGGGCGTCCCCATGACACAGACGGCAACGGTAACGGCAGTCCAGGCCCCGGGCCTGGTCCAGGTCACCGTGGCCCGGCAGACCGCCTGCGGCCACGACTGTGAGCACTGCGCCGGATGCGGCATGCAGGCCGGGGCCATGACGGTTCTGGCGGCCACAGAGCTGCCCCTCTCCCCGGGGGACCGGGTGGAGGTGTACACCAGCAGCGGTCGGGTGCTGCCCCTTGCGGCGCTGGTGTATCTGGCGCCGGTGGCGCTGTTCCTCCTGGGTTACCTGCTCCCGGCGGGGGCGCCGGACTGGGGAAGGGCCCTGGGAGGCGCTGCCGGCTTCGCCGCAGGCCTGGCCGGCGCCATTATCCTGGACCGGCGGCTGCGCCGGCAGGGCGGCGCCGTGACCTATCAAGTGACAAGAAAGTTGTAGGCAAGCGATGTTCGGCTATGTGCGGCCCTCCCTGGGGCGTCTGTCCCAAGAGGATACGGACCGGTTTTCCGCCATGTACTGCGGCCTGTGCCGGACCCTGGGCCGCCGCTGCGGCAGGGCGGCTCCCTTTATCCTCAACTATGACCTTACCTTCCTGGCGGTGCTGCTGGCGCCGGAGGCGCCGGAGGCGGCCCTCCACGGCCGCTGCGCCGTCCATCCCCTCCGGGGGCGGGACTATTTCCCGGGAAACGACGCCCTGGACCTGGCGGCGGACTGCAGCGTGATCCTGGCCTGGTGGCAGCTGCGAGACGCCGTCGCGGACAGCGGGGGCCTGGCCGCCAAGTACCGGGCCGCGTCCCTTGCCCTGGGGCCCGCCTACCGGCGGGCCCGGCGCAGCCGGCCGGAGTTTGACCGGGCCACCCGGGAGCGCCTGGCGGAGCTGAGCCGGCTGGAGGAGGAGCGCTGCCCCTCCATGGACCAGGCGGCGGACACCTTCGCCCTGCTGCTGCAAAGCGCCGCGGCTGAGGTACCGGACGGCGTCAAGCGCCGGGTGCTGGAGCAGATGCTCTACCACCTGGGCCGCTGGATCTACCTGGTGGACGCGGCGGACGACCTGGAGAAGGACTTTGCTTCGGGGAACTACAACCCCCTGATCTGCCGCTTCGGCCTCACAGAGGGGAAGCTGACCGGGGAGGCCCGGGAGAGCCTGGTGCTGTCCCTGGACCACTCCATCCGCCTGATGGCGGCGGCCAGCGAGCTGTGGGACTTCGGCGTGTGGGCGCCCATCATCCGGGCCACCGTATATGAAGGCATGTTCCTGGTGGGACAGGCCGTTTTAGAGGGAACATTTCAAGCCGCGGACAAACTTTTTTCGCCTGGCGGCAGAGACGAGGAACAGCTATGACCGATCCCTATAAAGTACTCAATATCCCCAGCACCGCCACCGACGAGGAAGTGAAGAAGGCCTATCGGGAGCTGGCCCGGAAATACCATCCGGACAACTACCACGACAACCCCCTGGCGGACCTGGCCCAGGAGAAGATGAAGGAGATCAACGAGGCCTACGACACCATCCAGCGCCAGCGGCAGGGCCGGGGGAACAGCGGCGGCGGGTACAGCCAGCAGCAGAGCGGCGGCTACGGCTATCAGCGCCAGCAGGCGTACAGCGGCTCCGCCGTGTACCAGCGGGTCCGCATGGCCATCAACCGCAACGACCTGACCATGGCGGAGCAGCTGCTGGGCCAGATCCAGGACCACGACGGGGAGTGGAACTATCTCAAGGGCACCATCTGCTACCGCCGGGGCTGGGTGGACGAGGCCCGGCGCTACTACCAGAACGCCTGCCAGATGGAGCCGGGGAATCCGGAGTACCGCCAGGCCCTCCACTATGTGGAGAACGGCGGCGAGGCCTACCGGCCCGAGGGATACGACGTGTACTCCACCGGCTGCGGCAGCAGCAACATGTGCGGGAAGCTGGCCTGCACCTATCTCTTGTGTAATGCCTGCAGCTTCGGCGGCATGCGGTTCTTCTGCTGCTGAGAGGCCGGGGGCAGGGATGTTTTGAAGCGAAGCCGGACCCGGAAGGGCCGCGGCCAACAGGAGGGACGTATTTTGATCAAGAGTATGACCGGCTACGGCCGGGCCCGGGAGCAGCGGGGCGGGCGGGACATCACCGTGGAGGTCCGCAGCGTCAACAACCGCTATCTCGACTGCGCCGTCAAGATGCCCCGGGCCTATATCTTCGCCGAGGACGCGGTGAAGGCCCGGGTGCAGAAGGCGGTGAGCCGGGGCAAGGTGGACGTGTTCATCTCGGTGGACTCCCTGGGGGCGGAGGAGACGGTGGTCTCCGTCAACGAGCCCCTGGCCCGGGCCTACCTTACCGCCCTGGCCCGGCTGCGGGAGCTGGGGGCGGAGCAGGGCGTCCGGGAGGGCATCCCGGTGACGGACCTGGCCCGTCTGCCTGATGTGCTGACGGTGACCAAGGCGGAGGAGGATCTGGAGAGCATCTCCGCCGATATCTGCGCCGTCCTGGAGGACGCCCTGGCGGCCTACACCGCCATGCGGGCCACCGAGGGCCGGAAGCTGGGGGAGGACATCCTGGGCCGGGCGGACACTATGGAGGCCATCATCGCCCGGGTGGAGGAGCGCTCCCCCCAGACGGTGGCGGAGTACCGGGAGAAGCTGCTGGCCAGGATGCAGGAGGTGCTCCAAAGCGCCACCATCGACGAGGGCCGGATCCTTACGGAGGCGGCCATCTTCGCCGACAAGGTGGCGGTGGACGAGGAGACCGTGCGGCTCCACAGCCATCTCAGCCAGCTGCGGGATATGCTGCGGGGGGACGCGCCGGTGGGCCGGAAGCTGGATTTCCTGATTCAGGAGGTCAACCGGGAGTGCAACACCATCGGCTCCAAGTGCAGTGACCTGGCCATCGCCCGGGACGTGGTGGACCTGAAGGCGGAGGTGGAGAAGATCCGCGAGCAGGTCCAGAATATCGAATAGGAGGCGGCGCTGTGGAGCTTGTGAACATCGGCTACGGCAGCATGATCTCCGCCGGACGCCTCATCGCCGTGGTGAGCCCGGACTCCGCCCCCATCAAGCGCCTGATCTCCGAGGCCAGGGACCGGAGCATGCTCATCGACGCCACCTTCGGCCGCAAGACCGCCGCCGTCCTCATCATGGACAGCGACCATGTGGTCCTGTCGGGCCTTCCCATGGAGAAGCTGGCCCCCCGCTTCGGGGTGGATCCCACCGTACTGGAGGAGGAGCTATGAGACAGGGAAAGACGTTTATCATCTGCGGTCCCTCCGGCGTGGGGAAGGGGACGGTGGTGGCCCGGCTGCTGGCCAGCAACCCCAACCTGTATTTTTCCGTCTCCGCCACCACCCGGCAGCCCCGCCACGGAGAGGTGGACGGCATCCACTACCATTTCCTCAGCCGGGAACAGTTCCAGGCGTGGATCCGGGAGGACGCCTTCCTGGAGCACGCGGAATTTGTGGGGAATTGCTACGGCACCCCCAAGAAGTATGTGGACGCGGCCATGGCCCAGGGCCGGGATGTGATCCTAGACATTGAGATCCAGGGCGCGGAGCAGGTCCACCGGCTGCGGCCGGAGGCGGTGCGGATCTATGTGGCCCCGCCCAGCTGGGCGGAGCTGGAGCGCCGGCTCATCGGCCGGGGCACCGAGGACATGGAGAAGGTCCGCTCCCGCCTGGAGCGGGGCAAACAGGAGTTTGCCGCCGCCAGCTCCTTTGACTATTTCGTGATCAACGACACGGTGGACCACGCCGTGACGGAGATCACCGCCATCATGATGGCGGAGCACTGCAAGCCTGAGGAGCGGATCGCCATGATCGACAAGTAGGCGGCTTCCTCCCCGTGCGCGGTTTTTCCATAGACACTGAAATCATTTTAGAAGGACTGATGAAGTTATGATGCTCTATCCTGCCATGAACAAGCTCACCACCAACGTGCCCAACCGCTATCTGCTGGTCAACGTGGTGGCCCGCCGGGCCCGCCAGATCGCCCGGGAGGCCGAGGATCTGGGGGAGAAGCTGGATACCAAGCCCGTGACCCTGGCGATCCAGGAGGTGGCCGACGGAAAGATCTCCGTAGACGCCGCCGACATTGTCATCACGGATGTGGAGGGCTGACGGCCAGCCGCCCCAAGAGGGGGGCCGCGCCCTGCCCCTGGTGGCCCGGGTGGCGGTGGACGCCGCTACCTACGCCATCGACAAGCCCTATGACTACCTGGTGCCCCAGAGCCTTGCCGGTCAGGCCCGGGTAGGCGTCCGGGTCACCGTGCCCTTCGGCCGGGGGAACCGGACCAGCGAAGGGATGATCCTGGCCCTGGGCCCCGGCGAGAGCCGCAGGGGCCTTAAAGCCGTTTCCGGCGTCCTGGACGCGGAGAGCGTTCTGGACGAGGACCGGCTGAAGCTGGCCTACTGGATGCGGGAGCGGTACTTCTGCACCCTCTACGACGCCATCCGCACCATCCTGCCGGCGGGCCTCTGGTACCGCCTGGCGGAGCGCTATGTACTGGCGGCGGACCGGGAGACCGCCCTGGAGGGCGGGGAGACCCCGGCGGAGCGCCGGGTGCTGGAGGCGCTGGCGGCCAACGGCGGCCAGGCGGAGGGCGAGCTGCTGCGGGAGGCCGCCGGCAGCGGGGCCGCCGCCGCCCTCCGGGCTCTGGAGGAGCGGGGACTGGTGCGTCTGGAGACCACCGCCACAAGAAAAATCCTGGACAAAATGGTACGGCGGGTGGCGCTGGCGGTGGAGCCGGAAGCGGCTCTCGCCGCGGTGTCTGCCCGCCGCAGCAGCGCTCCCATGCGCTATGAGGTGGTAAAGCTCCTCTGCGCCGTGGGCAGCGCCCTCACCACGGACCTCTGCTACTTTACCGGGGCCTCCATGCAGACCATCCGCAGCCTGGAGCGCAGCGGCCTTGTGGCCCTCACCCAGGAGGAGGCCTTCCGGGTGCCCAAGCCGGAGCCCTCCGACGGGGCGCCCATCTCCCTTACCCCGGAGCAGCAGGCGGCCTTTGACGGCGTCATGGAGCTGACGGAGCAGGGGAAGGGGGCCTGCGCCCTCCTTTACGGCGTCACCGGCAGCGGCAAGACCGCCGTATATATCCGGCTCCTGCAGGAGACCGTCCGCCGGGGACGGCGGGGGATGATCCTGGTACCGGAGATCGCCCTTACGCCACAGATGATGGCGAAGTTCTCCGCCTATTTCGGGGAACGGGTGGTGATGCTCCACAGCGGCCTGCGCCTGAGCGAGCGCTACGACCAGTGGAAGCGGATCCGCCGGGGGGAGGTGGACGTGGTGCTGGGTACCCGCAGCGCCGTGTTCGCCCCGCTGGACGCCCTGGGCATGGTGATCCTGGACGAGGAGCACGAGCCCAGCTACCAGTCGGAAAACGCCCCCCGGTACCATGCCCGGGATGTGGCCAAGTATCTCTGCGCCCGGCAGGGCGCGGCCCTGGTGCTGGGCTCCGCCACCCCGTCGGTGGAGAGCGCCTACCTGGCCCAGAAGGGGGTCTACCGGAAGCTGACCCTGCCCGTCCGCTACAACCACCAGCCCCTTCCCCGGGTTCTCATCGCGGATATGCGGGAGGAGGTGCGCCGGGGGAACGCCACCCTCATCAGCGAGCCTTTGCGCCGGGAGCTGGAGGAGAACCTCCGCCGGGGGGAGCAGAGCATCCTGTTCCTCAACCGCCGGGGCAACAGCCGGATGCTGCTGTGCGGGGAGTGCGGGGCGGCCCCGTCCTGTCCCCGGTGCAGCGTGCCGCTGACCTACCACAGCGCCAACGGTCGCCTCATGTGCCACTACTGCGGCCACTCCCAGCGGGCGGCGGCGGTGTGCCCGGAGTGCGGCGGGCGGATGAAGGCGGTGGGCGCGGGGACCCAGAAGGTGGAGGAGGAGCTCCGGGAGCTCTTTCCCGGCGCCGGCGTGCTGCGGATGGACGCGGACACCGTTTCCGGCAACCATGAGCAGCTCCTCAGCCGGTTTGAAAAAGAGAAGATCCCCATCCTTTTGGGCACCCAGATGGTGGCCAAGGGGCTGGATTTTGAGAATGTGACCCTGGTGGGGGTCCTGGCGGCGGACCTGAGCCTGTACATGGAGCAGTATACCGCCGCGGAGCGGACCTTCAGCCTCCTGACCCAGGTGGTGGGCCGGGCGGGCCGGGGCAGTAAGGACGGCCGGGCGGTGATCCAGACCTATACCCCGGACAACGAGGTCATCACCAGCGCCGCCCGCCAGGACTACGGCAGCTTCTATGCCGCGGAGATCCGGATCCGCCGGGCCCGGCGCTACCCGCCCTTCGCGGACCTCTTCACCCTGACGGTGTCGGGGGCCGGGGAGGAGGACGTGCTCCGGGGAGCCGACGGCCTGCGGCGGACCCTGGCGGAGGCCGGGGCGGACCTGCCGGAGCCGCCGGAGCTCCTGGGGCCCGCCCCCGCGCCGGTGCTGAAGGTGAACAACCGCTATCGCTACCGGCTGTTCTGGGTGGGCCGCAACGACCACCCCACCCGGGAGCGGCTGGCCGGCTGCGCCCGGGCCTTCGCCCAGTGGAAGGGGAGCCGGGGGCTGTCCCTGTTCATCGACTGCAACAGCGCGGACTAAGCGAAAGAAAATCATGTACGGCGGATTGGTTTCGCCGGAAGGGGGATACAATAGCTATGGCAATCAGGAAGATCGTTACCATGGGCGACGAGGTGCTCAACAAAAAATGCCGCCCTGTGACGGATTTCAACCAGCGGCTCCATGACCTTCTGGATGATCTGAAGGACACCCTGGCCGAGGCCCAGGGGGTGGGCCTGGCGGCCCCCCAGGTGGGGATCCTGCGCCGGGCGGTGGTGGTGCTGGACGAGGAGGACCATCCCATCGAACTGGTAAATCCCGAGATCATCTTCCAGGAGGGGGAGCAGACGGGGCCGGAGGGCTGCCTGAGCGTCCCCGGCAAGTTCGGCATGGTCACCCGGCCCGACCATGTGCGGGTCCGGGCCCAGGACCGCTTCGGCAACTGGTTCGAGGCGGAGGGCACGGAGCTCACCGCCCGCTGCTTCTGCCACGAGCTGGAGCACCTGGACGGTCACCTGTATGTGGAGCATATCGACCACTTCCTCACCGAGGAGGAGCTGGCGGAGTACTACCGCCAGCAGGGCTATGACATTGAGGAGGGGCAGGAGGACTGATGCGGATCGTATTTATGGGTACCCCTGAGTTTGCCGTGGCCGTATTGCGCCAGGTGGTGGAGGACGGATGGGAGGTCGTGGCCGCCTACACCCAGCCTGACAAGCCAAAAAACCGAGGAATGAAGCTGGTTCCAACCCCTGTAAAGGAGTATGCCATGTCAGTTGGGATCCCGGTGTATCAGCCCCAGTCCTGCCGGGACGAGGCCACCCTGGCCCAGCTGCGGGCCCTGGAGCCGGACGTGATCCTGGTGGCGGCCTATGGGAAGCTGCTGCCCCAGGCCCTGCTGGACATCCCCGGAACGGCCATCCTGAACGTCCACTCCTCGCTGCTGCCCCAGTACCGGGGCGCCGCCCCCATCAACTGGGCGGTGCTCAACGGGGACGCGGAGACCGGCGTCACCATCCAGTATATGGCGGCGGAGCTGGACGCGGGGGACATCCTTCTGGCGGAGCGGACGCCCATCGCCGCGGACGAGGACGCGGGCCAGCTCTATGACCGCCTGGCCCTTCTGGGCGGGAAGGCGGCCAGCGAGGCCCTCCGCCGCCTGCGGGACGGCACCGCCACGCGGACGCCCCAGGTGTATGGCCCCCAATACCAGTACGCCAGCCTTCTTTCCCGGGAGATGTCCCCCATCGACTGGAACAAAAACGCCCGGGCCATCGTCAATCAGGTCCGAGGGCTGATTCCATGGCCCTGCGCCACTACCGAGGTGGCCGGGGCCCGCTGGAAGGTCTACCGTGCGGAGCCGGCGGGCGCCACCGACCGGGCGCCGGGCACCATCCTCGCCGCGGACAAGGCGGGGATCGTGATCGCCGCCGGGGAGGGAAGCTCCGTGCGGATCACGGAGCTCCAGGCCGACGGCGGCCGCCGCATGGCCGCGGCGGACTATCTGCGGGGCCATCTGGTTTCTCTCGGATGATCTATCATCCTGTTTTTCGCGCCGGAGGGCGCGGGGAGGTTTTCTATGCCGTTTTACTATGATTCTCTCTACTGGATCCTGCTGATCCCGGTGCTGCTGCTGTCCATCTATGCCCAGGCGAAGGTCAGCGGCAGCTTCAACAAGTACAGCCAGGTCCGCAACCGCCGGCACATCACCGGCGCCCAGGCGGCCTGGGAGGTGCTCCGGGCCCACGGGATCACCGACGTCAACATCCGCCCCTGCCGGGGCCGGCTGACGGACCACTACGATCCCCGGGACAACACCATCTACCTCTCCGAGCCGGTGTACAACAGCGACACCGTGGCGGCGGTGGGGGTGGCGGCCCATGAGGCGGGCCACGCGGTGCAGTACGCCGTGGGCTACGGCCCGGTGCGGATCCGCACCGCCATCATCCCGGTGACCCAGTTCGGCTCCCAGTTCGCCTTTATCGCCCTGATCCTGGGGCTGATGCTGTATGTCCAGCCCCTGTTTGCCATCGGCATCGTCCTCTTCGGGCTCACCACCGTGTTCCAGCTGGTGACGCTGCCGGTTGAGTTCGACGCCTCCGCCCGGGCCATCGGCACCATCGAGGGCAGCTTCCTCCTGGAGGAGGACGAGCGGGACGGGGCCAAGAAGGTACTGCGGGCGGCGGCATTGACCTATGTGGCGGCGCTGCTGATGTCCCTGCTGCAGCTGCTGCGGTATGTGCTGATCTTTGCGGGCCGCAGCGGCCGAAGAGACTGATATGGCGGGGAACGGGAGAGAAACGGCCCTGGCGGTGCTCACCGCCTGCCGGAGGCTGGAGGCCTGGTCCGACGGGGCCCTGAAGGCCGCCTGCCGCCGGGATGGGCTGGACCGCCGGGAGGCGGCCTTTGCCGCCCGGCTGACCTACGGCGTTCTGCAGAACGCCGCCCTGCTGGACTTTTATCTGGGCGCATACTGCGCCCAGCCGGTGGAGAAGCTGGAGCCCTTTGTCCGGGACGTGCTGCGGCTGGGCGCCTGCCAGATCCTCCTCATGGACCGGGTGCCGGACAGCGCCGCGGTGAGCCAGGCGGTGGAGATGGTGAAAAGCCACCGCCGCCAGCGGGCGGCGGGGCTGGTCAACGCGGTGCTCCGCAAGCTTAGCGCCAATAAGGAGCATCTCCCGGCCATCCCGGCGGAGGACGCCGGGGCCTACCTCTCCATCCGGTACAGCCACCCCCGGTGGCTGGCGGAGCGGCTGCTGGCGCTGCTGGGGCGGGAGGAGGCGGAGGCCTTCCTGGCCGCCGACAACGAGGCGGCCCCTTTGGTGATCCAGCATAACCCTCTTGCCTGCACGTTGCCGGAGCTGGCGGAATCCCTGAGGGAGAGCGGCGTACAGTGGACGCCCCACCCCTGGCTCCCCGGCTGCGGGACCATCTCCGGCGGCGGCGACCTGGAGAAGCTGCCCGCCTTTGAAAACGGATGGTTCCGTGTCCAGGATGCCGCGGCCCGGCTGTCTGTGCTGGCGGCGGGCCTTTGCAGGGGGGAGCGGGTGCTGGACGTCTGCGCCGCCCCCGGCGGCAAGTCCTTCGCCGCCGCCGCCGACATGGCGGGGGAGGGAGAGATCGTCTCCTGCGACATCCACCCCCACAAGCTGGCCCTCATCGAGAAGGGGGCCCAGCGGCTGGGAATCCGCTGCCTTACCGCCCGGCTGGCCGACGGACGGGAAAACCGTCCGGAGTGGAACGGCGGCTTTGACGCGGTACTCTGCGACGTGCCCTGCTCGGGCCTGGGCGTCATCCGGAAGAAGCCGGAGATCCGCTACAAGGACCCGGAGGCCCTCAAGGGGCTGCCGGCGGTGCAGGGGGCCATCCTGGCCAACGCCTGCCGCTATGTGAAGCCCGGCGGAATCCTGCTCTACTCCACCTGCACCATCCTCCCGGAGGAAAACGAGGAGGTGACGGCGGCGTTCCTGGCAGGGCGCCCGGACTTTGTCCCGGAGGATTTCACCCTGCCCGGAGGGCTGTCCTCCCGGGAGGGGGCCCTGACCCTGTGGCCCCAGCGCCACGGCACCGACGGGTTCTATCTCTGTAAAATGAGGAAGCTATGAAAGAGGACATAAAATCCATGACCCTGGAGTGGCTGACCCGCGCCATGCAGGAGCTGGGGCAGCCTGCCTTCCGGGGCCGTCAGGTATTCTCCTGGCTCCACGGCCGGGGGGCCGTCTCCTTTGATGAGATGACGGACCTCTCCAAGGCCCTGCGGGAGCAGCTGGAGGAGCGGTACTACATCAATACCCTGCGGGTGGCCCGCAGGCAGGTGTCCCGGCTGGACGGGACGGTGAAATACCTGTGGGAGCTGATGGACGGCAACTGCATCGAGTCGGTGCTCATGCAGTACCACCACGGCAACACGGTGTGCATTTCCAGCCAGGTGGGCTGCCGGATGGGCTGCGCCTTCTGCGCGTCCACGGTGGGGGGGAAGGTCCGGGACCTGCGGCCCTCGGAGCTTATCGACCAGGTGCTCTTCACCCAGCGGGACAGCGGCAAGCCCATCTCCAACATCGTGCTCATGGGGATCGGGGAGCCCATGGACAACCTGGACAATGTGCTGCGGTTCCTGGCGCTGGTGAACCACCGGGACGGCCTGGACATCGGTATGCGCCACATCAGCCTCTCCACCTGCGGCCTGATCCCGGGGATCCGGCGCCTGGCGGAACTGAAGCTGCAGCTGACGCTGTCCGTCTCCCTCCACGCGCCGGACAACGAGACCCGCAGCCGCATCATGCCGGTGAACCGGGCCTATGACGTGGAGCAGCTGTTCGCGGCCTGCCATGAATATTTCCGGCAGACCGGGCGGCGCATCAGCTTTGAGTATGCCATGATCGACGGAGTCAACGACCATGACTGGCAGGCGGACCTGATCGCGGAAAAGCTCAGGGGCATGCCGGGCCATGTGAATATGATCCCTCTCAACGACGTGAGGGAGAGCCCCCTGAAGCCCAGCCGGCGGATCCGGCAGTTCCAGCAGCGGCTGGAGAGCCACGGCGTGACCGCCACGGTCCGGCGCAGCCTGGGCGGGGATATCGACGCCTCCTGCGGCCAGCTGCGGCGGAAGGCCATGGAGGACGGAGGGGAAAAACAGTTATGATGAAAATATGGGGAATGACGGACATCGGCCTGGTCCGCAGGGAGAACCAGGACGCTTACGCGGTGCGGGTCAGCGAGGACACCGGCTACACTATTTGCGTGGTGTGCGACGGGATGGGCGGCCCCGGCGGGGGCCGACTGGCCAGTACCATGGCGGTGGAGACCTTCCTGGAGGCCTGCCAGGGGAACCTGCGCTCCGGCCTGGAGGCCCAGGAGGTGCGCCAGGTGGCGGATTTCGCCATCGCGGCGGCCAACCGCGCCGTCTATGAGCGGTCCAAGACGGAGCCCGGCCTCCGGGGCATGGGCACCACCCTGGTCTCGGTGATCGCCTGGGAAGACCAGGCCCTGGTCTCCAACGTGGGGGACAGCCGGGCCTACCTCATCCGGCCGGAGGCGGGGATCTCCCGGGTGACCCGGGACCACTCCCTGGTGGAGCGCCTGGTGGAGATGGGGAACATCACGGAGGAGCAGGCCCGCTGCCATCCGGACCGGAACCTCATCACCCGGGCCCTGGGCCCGGAGGAGGGCGCCCTCAGCGACAGCTACCACCTGCACATGGCGGCGGGGGACTATCTCCTCCTCTGCACCGACGGCCTGGTGGAGACCGCCACGGACCAGGAGATGGAGGAGGAAGTCCTCCGGGGCGGGGATCCCAACGGCTGCCTGGACCGGCTGCTGGCGCTGGCCAAGCGCCGCGGCGCGGCGGACAACGTTACCGCCGTGCTGCTGCAGCAGCTGTAACGGCCCAGTACCAAGGAAGGAAGGACGCTTGACTATGGAACGTTACATAGGAAAGATGCTGGATAACCGCTATGAGATCCTGGAGGTCATCGGCACCGGGGGCATGGCGGTGGTATTCAAGGCCCGGTGCCACCGGCTCAACCGCCTGGTGGCCATCAAGATGCTGAAGAAGGACCTGTCGGAGGACGCGGAGTTCCGCCGCCGGTTCCATGACGAGTCCCAGGCCGTCGCCATGCTGTCCCACCCCAACATCATGGCGGTGTACGACGTGTCCCGGGGCGGCGATATGGACTACATCGTCATGGAGCTCATCGACGGCATCACCCTCAAGCAGTATATGGAACGCCGGGGCCGGCTCAACTGGCCGGAGGCCCTCCATTTTATCACCCAGATCATGAAGGGCCTCAGCCACGCCCACAGCCGGGGGATCATCCACCGGGACATCAAGCCCCAGAACATCATGATCCTCCGGGACGGGACGGTGAAGGTGACGGACTTCGGCATCGCCTGCCTCACCAACGGCGCCAACCCCACCAACGAGGCCATCGGCTCCGTCCACTATATCTCCCCTGAGCAGGCCAAAGGCGACTATACCGACAACCGCAGCGATATCTACTCCGCCGGCGTGGTGCTCTATGAGATGCTCACCAGCCGCCTGCCCTTTGACGGGGACAACCCGGTGTCCATCGCCATCCAGCACTTCAGCGCGGTGCCGCTGCCGCCCCGGGAGCTGAACCCGGATATCCCCGAGGCCCTGGAGCAGATCTGCCTGAAGGCCATGGCCTGCGACCGGAACAAGCGGTACAGCACGGCGGACGAGATGCTGGCGGACCTGGAGGCCTTCCGGAAGGACCCCACCCTCAGCTTCGACTATACGCCGGCGGACCTCCCGGTGGAACAGAGCGGCGAGGACGAGCCCACCCAGTACCTGCCCAACGTGGGGGTCACCCGCACCCGGCCCCAGCCGCCTTACCACCCGGTACAGGAGCCGGAGGAGGACGAGGAGGAGGAGCGGCCCAGAAGCAACTGGTGGAAGATCCTGCTGATGATCATAGCCATTGCCGTGGTGGGCTATTTTGCGGTGACCACCCTTTTCTCTTTTGTTATGGAAAGCCTTACCCCTGTTACCGTGGACTACAAGGTGCCCAGCGTGCTGGGCTACACCGTGGAGGAGGCGGAAAAGCTGGAGGGCGTGGCCGGGATCTTTGAGATCAAACAGGTGGATACCGCCAACAGCAGCGAGTATGACAAGGGCGAGATCATCGATCAGAACCCCAAGGAGGGCGAGACCAAGCGGGGCGGCGTGGATACCAAGCTGACCATCGAGGTCACCGTGAGCCTGGGGGCAAAATCCGGCACCATGCTCAACGTAGTGGACGTGGAGGCCCGGAGCGCCAAGCTGATCCTGGAGCAGAACACGGAACTGAGCAAGCTGGACCTGGACATCGTGGAGGGGACGGCGGAGTACAGCGACACCATCAAAGCCGGCAACGTGATCCGGACCATCCCGGCGGCCAATGAGACCCTAGGGGAGGGGGACACGGTGACCCTGATCGTGAGCCTGGGGCCCAAGATCAAGATGGTGCCCATGCCCCCCTGCGTGGGCCAGGACATCGCTACGGTGCAGCAGATGATGAACCAGGCCGGCTTGGTGGCCAGCTTTACCCCGGTAGAGGGTTCCGAGCCGGAAGGCCAGGTGCTTACCCAGAGCGTGGATACCGGCGAGGAGGTGGCGGAGGGCACCACCGTTACCTTCACATACAGCAACGGGGAAAAGGAACTGAGCCAGGTGGTGACCTATGAGATCCCGTACAGTCCCACCGAGGTGAATGTGGCTGTCTATCTGGACAGCACGGAGGTGCTGAAAACCAACCTGCCCGGAGATTTCGGGACGCTGGAGCTGACCCTCACCGCCAAGGCGGGCGAGTACCGGCTGCGGATCTATGTCAACGATCTGCTCCAGGAGGAGAGGACTGTGGTGTTCAGTGAGTAGCCGGGGGCAGATCGGGAAAGCCCTCAGCGGCTTCTACTATGTGAACTTGGAGGACGGCGGCGTCCTGACCTGCCGGGCCCGGGGGAAGTTCCGCAAGGAAGGGCTGGCCCCCCTGGTGGGGGACTGGGTAGAGGTCCGGGAGACGGAGCCCGGCAGCGGCATGGTCTGGGAGATCGAGCCCCGGCGCAACGCATTTCAGCGGCCCGCGGTGGCCAATATCGACCAGATGGTGGTGATCGCCTCCGCCGCCATCCCGGTGACGGACCCCTTCCTGATCGACCGGGTGACCGCCATCGCCGCCCTGAAGGGCTGCGGCGTGGTGATATGCGTCAACAAGTGCGACCTCCAGCCGGGGCAGGACCTGGCGGACATCTACCGCCGGGCCGGCTTTCCGGTGGTCATGGCCAGCGCCGAGACTGGGAAAGGCATCCCTGCTCTTAGGGAAATGCTTGCTGGAAAGCTATCCGCCTTTACAGGGAATTCCGGCGTAGGGAAGTCCAGCATCCTCAACGCCATCGAGTCGGGCTTTGCCCTCCAGGTGGCGGACGTCAGCGAGAAGCTGGGCCGGGGCCGGCATACCACCCGCCATGTGGAGCTCTACCGCCTCTCCTGCGGCGGCAGCGTCATCGACACGCCGGGCTTCAGCTCCTTTGAGGAGGCGGAGCTGGGGCTGGCGCTGAAGGAGCGCCTGCCGGAGACCTTCCTCGAATTCCGGCCCTACCTGGCGGAGTGCCGCTTCGTGGGGTGCAGCCACACCCGGGAGAAGGGCTGCGCGGTGCTGGCGGCGGTGAAGGAGGGATCCATCCCCCGCAGCCGCCACGAGAGCTACCTGCGGCTCTACCGGGAGCTGAAGGAGCTGCGCTCCTGGAACCAGCGGGAAAATACGTGATCGCAAACCGGCATCCCGGGGCGGAATCTTCCGCTCCGGGATGTTTTTATCCGCATTTCTGCACCTCAAGGGGCGGCGGCGTATATAATAAAGAGAATCAAGGGATAAGGAGGCGAGGAGAGATGGGCCCTGGTTGTCGCTGCCTGGGGATCTGCGCCCTGGCTCTTGGGCTGGGGATCCTGATCGCCGCGATTTTTCCAACGGGCGCCGTGCTGTTTCTGGTGGCGTTTCTGCTCATCGGCTGCGGCTGCGCCTGCCTGCGCAGATAAGAAAGGAGGTTCTTATGAAGATCGTGGTCGTCAAATCGCCCCGGCTGCTGCGGGGGATCCTGCGGATGCTGTTCGGGATCCATGCATGAATCGGCGGGCCCTCACATAGAGTGGAGGTGACGGGGGCTTGGCTTTCCGCCTCGGGCCTTGGATCTATGCAAAGGGAGGACGCCAGATATGGAATTGAAATTGAAAAAGGCCGGCCATGACTACTATGAGGGGGTGGCCTGGCCGCCCTTTTCCTGTGAGACCATGCGGGAGAGCATCGTGCCGGACAGCTGCGCGGACATCGCGCGGATCGTGGATACCGTCGGTATGGTGTGTCTGACGGGCCGGGAGCTCACCGGCGACGGGCGCTTCTGCGCCAGCGGTACGGTGGAGGTGGCGGTGCTGTACATACCGGAAAAAGGGGACGGCCCCTGCGCGCTGCGCTTCCAGATCCCCTTCCAGTGCTGCGGGGAGGGGCAGGACGCCGCCGACGGGGAGTTCCTGGACATCCGGGGGGAGCTGCAAAGCATCGACACCCGGGCCCTGAACCCCCGGAAGGTTCTCACCCGGGCCAACCTCCAGTTCTATCCCGCCGGCTGCCGCCACATTTCCCAGTCGGTGTGCACCGGGGCGGAAGAGGAGGACGGGGCCATCCAGCTGCTGCGGGAGAAAAAGGAGACCTGGGTTGTGGCGGGAGTGCGTGAAAAGGAATTTACCTTTACAGAAGAGATGCCCCTCTCCCCAGGCCGCGGGGCGGCCGCGGAGATCCTCACCACCCGCCTTTCCCTCCGGGGCACGGACAGTAAGCTCATCGGCAACAAGCTGGTGGTAAAAGGGCTCATCTCCGCGTCGGTCCTGTACCGGGAAGCCGGCGGGCGGCTGTCGGTCCTCCAGCAGGACCTGCCCTTCTCCCAGATCCTGGAAGGGAACGGCTTTACCGACGACCTGGACAGCAGCGCCGCCTACCGGCTCCTCAGCGCCGACTGCCGGATCGGCACCGAGGACAGCCCTGAGGATACCCACACGCTGACGCTGTCCCTGCTGCTCCGGGCCCGGGTGACGGCCCGCCGCCGGGAGGAGATCGCCTTTATCGCCGACCTGTACAGCACGGCGGCGGCGGTGTCCTGCGCGACGGAGGAGCTCTCCCTCCGGGAGGACTGCCAGCGCCGCAGCTGCCGCCTGAACGTCCGGGAGCTGCTGGAGACGGGGACGGAGGTCAAGGCGGTGGTGGACACGGAGGTGGGCTGCGGCGGGGTGCGCCCCGCCGGGAACGCCGGCACGCTGGAGGTCCCCCTCTGGGCCAGGTGCCTGTATCTCGATGAAAACGACGCCCTGCGCTGTGCCCGCCGGGAATTTTCCGCCCTGTGCGAGGGGGAGGTCCCCGAGGGATGCCGGGCGGAGGCGGAGGCCGCCTGCCGGGGGGATGTGATGGCCTCCATCGTACCGGACGGCATCGAGCTGCGCTTCCAGGTGGACTGCGACCTGGAGACGGCCCGGGAGGGCCGCTATCTCTGCGTATCCGGCGGCGAGACGGACGAGGAGGAGGGACGCGAGGCCGGCCCCTCCCTGATATTGCGGAAGGTGGGCCGGGAGGAGAGCCTGTGGTCCGTGGCCAAGCAGTACCGCACCACCTGCCGCTCCATCCTGGAGGTCAACGAGATCCCGGAGGAGAGCCAGCTGCCCCGGGACCGGCTGCTGCTGATCCCCCGGGCCAGATAAGCGGATCCAGAAGCGCTCAGGGCCTCCGGGCAGGGGATGACCCCGCCCGGAGGCCCTTGGTTTTCCCAAGGGACAGGAATATTTCTGTCCAGGCTGTCATACAGTTACAGCGGGAGTCCCGGAACGGAAAAACCTCCCATGCACGGAGGT
>CALXGG010000009.1 GCA_944387785.1 uncultured Oscillospiraceae bacterium
TTGTTGGTGATGGCCTTCTTGGTCTGGTTCTCGTAGCTGGTCTGGGTGGAGAAGTTGCTGCTGACCAGCACCAGGCAGTCCTCCACGTCCGCCCAGACGATCTTGCTCTCGTTCTTCTGGTACTTGCCGTTCTGCCGCAGCCAGGCGTCGATGGCCCCCACAAAGGCGGAGCGGGTGGCCTTCTCCGGGCTGCCCCCGTGCTCCAGCCAGCTGGAGTTGTGGTAGTGCTCAATAATGGCCACCCGGTTGGAGAAGCAGAAGGCCGCCGAGAGCTTCACCTTGTACTCGTCCTTGTCGGCGCGGTCCCGGCCCCGGCGCTCCGTCTCCCAGAACACCGGCGCGGTGAGGCTGTCCTCTCCCGAGAGCTCCTTCACATAGTCGGCGATGCCGTTCTCGTAGAAAAACTCCTCGGTGTCGAACTTCCCCGGGGCCGTCTCGTTCCGGAACACAAAGGTGATGCCGGCGTTCACCACCGCCTGGCGCTTCATGACGGAGGTGAAGTAATCGGCGGGGATGGCGATGTCGGTGAACACCTCCAGGTCGGGAAGCCACCGGGTGCGGGTACCGGTGCGCTTTTTCGCAAGGGGGGCCTTGGAGAGCTCCTCCCCCTTTTTCCCCTTCACCTTGCCCTTTTCAAAGCGAAGGGAGTACTCATAGCCGTCCCGCCAGACGGTGACGTCCATCCAGGCGGAGGCGTACTGGGTGGCGCAGGAGCCCAGGCCGTTGAGGCCCAGGGAGTACTCGTAGTTCTCCCCCTGGTTGTTGCCGTACTTGCCGCCGGCGTAGAGCTCGCAGAACACCAGCTCCCAGTTGTACCGCTTTTCCTTCTCGTTGTAGTCCACCGGGCAGCCCCGGCCCGCGTCCTCCACCTCCACGCTGTGGTCCAGGAAGCGGGTGACGGTGATCTTTTTGCCGTGGCCCTCCCGGGCCTCGTCGATGGAGTTGGAGAGTATTTCAAATACGGCGTGCTCGCAGCCCTCCAGGCCGTCGGAGCCAAAAATGACGCCGGGCCGTTTCCGGACCCGGTCGGCCCCCTTCAGGGCGCTGATGGACTCGTTGCCGTAGCTGGGTTTCTTGTCTGCCATAGGTTCCTCCGCTGTGTAAAATCAGTCCGCAACAGTATTAGTTTACCAAATCCGGCGGGCGATGGCAACCCCCCGCCGGCCATTTCCCGCCGACGCCCCCGCCATTTCCCCCGGGCTTTACCTGCCTTTGACCCGGCTTTGACAAAAAACCAAAAAACTCCGAAAAAAGTGACCGGCGGCCCGGCGGGCCATAACCCGGTGGGAACCGGCGGAAGCTCCTGCCAGGACGAGGTTTTGCACATTATCCACACAGTTTTCCACAGGGTTATGTCAACCCCTGTGACCGGAAAAAGTGACGCCTCCCCCTCCCGGCGGCAGATCCCCGGCCCATTGCCGGTATCCCGGGCCCCGGCCCCGGCTGTGCGCCGGGAACGCCATGGCTGTCCCCTCTCCGCGGACGGCTCCCCGGGGGATTTTCTTCCCCCGGGGCACTTGTAAAGTATTCCCGGGATGTGGTATACTATATTTTACGTTTGATCGCCGATCACGTCCCCCATCCGGGACTTACAGGAGGTTTTCCCTATGGAGAACAAGAGATATTATATCACCACCCCCATCTACTATCCCTCGGACAAGCTCCACATCGGCCACACTTACTGCACCGTGGCTACCGACGCCCTGGCCCGCTACAAGCGCCTCCAGGGCTATGACGTCATGTTCCTCACCGGCACCGACGAGCACGGCCAGAAGATCGAGGACAAGGCCCGGGAGGCCGGCGTCACCCCCCAGGAATATGTGGACGCCATCGTGGACGGCCAGGGGGGCGTCCGGGACCTGTGGAAGCTGATGGACATTTCCAACGACCGCTTCATCCGCACCACCGACGGCTACCATGTCTCCGCCATCCAGAAGATCTTCAAGAAGATGTACGACAACGGGGACATCTACAAGGGCACCTACAAGGGCAAGTACTGCAAGCCCTGCGAGAGCTTCTGGACCGAAAGCCAGCTCAAGGACGGCAAGTGCCCCGACTGCGGCCGGGAGGTCCAGGACGCGGAGGAGGAGGCCTACTTCTTCCGCCTCTCCCAATACGCCGACAAGATCCAGGATCTCCTGGAGAACACCGACTTCCTGGAGCCCCGGAGCCGGGTCAACGAGATGGTGAACAACTTCATCAAGCCGGGCCTGGAGGACCTGTGCGTGTCCCGCACCAGCTTTACCTGGGGCGTGCCTGTGGACTTTGACCCGGGCCACGTGGTCTACGTGTGGATCGACGCCCTCTCCAACTATATCACCGCCCTGGGCTACGACAACGACCAGTATGACGACTTCGGCAGGTTCTGGCCCGCCGACGTCCACATCGTGGGCAAGGAGATCGTCCGCTTCCACTCCATCATCTGGCCCGCCATGCTCATGAGCCTGGGTCTGCCCCTGCCCAAGAAGGTGTTCGGCCACGGCTGGCTGCTGCTGGACGGCGGCAAGATGTCCAAGTCCAAGGGCAACGTGGTGGACCCCTACATTCTGGCGGAGATGTTCGGGGTGGACGCCCTGCGGTTCTTCCTCATGCGGACCTTCCCCTTCGGCTCCGACGGCAACTTCTCCAACGAGCTGCTGATCCAGACCATCAACACTGACCTTGCCAACGACCTGGGCAACCTGGTATCCCGCACCACCGCCATGGTGGGCAAGTACTTCGGCGGGCTGCTGCCGGCGGGCTGCGGCGCCAGTCAGGACGAGGGGCAGCTGGCTGCCGCCTGCGCCCGCGCCGACGGTCCCGTCCCCTTCCTCACCGCCCAGGAGCCGGAGAAATTTGACGCCGAGCTCATCACCCTGGCCGCCGGCCTCCGGGACAAGTACCAGGCGGACATGGACGCCTACGCCCCCCACAAGGCCCTGGAGGAGGTCTTTGCCGTGATCCAGCGGGCCAACAAGTATATCGACGAGAACGCCCCCTGGGCCCTGGCCAAGGACATGGAGGCCAACGGCGGCCGCCTGGCCCACGTCCTCTATAACCTGCTGGAGGCCACCCGGATCTGCGCCATTTTGCTGATCCCCTTCATGCCCGGCAGCATGGACAAGCTCTTCGCCCAGATCGGGGCGGAGGCGGCCGTCCGCACCTGGGACAGCGCCGCCGCCTGGGGCAGCCTCAGCGACAGCGCCGCTCCCGCCAAGGGGGAGAACCTGTTCCCCCGCATCGACGTGGACAAGGCCCTGGAGGAGCTGGAGCGGCGGGAGGCCGAGGCCAAAAAGGCCGCCCTGCCCGACGTGGAGGTGGAGCCCCAGCTCACCGAGCAGGTGGATTTCGACACCTTCTGCAAGAGCGACTTCCGGGCGGTGAAGGTAAAGGCCTGCGAGAACGTGAAAAAGAGCAGCAAGCTGCTGAAGTTCACCCTGGACGACGGCACCGGCACCGACCGCCAGATTTTGTCCGGTATCGCCATGTACTACAAGCCCCAGGAGCTGGTGGGCAAGACCCTGGTGGCCATCGTGAACCTGCCCCCCCGGAAGATGATGGGCCAGGAGAGCTGCGGCATGCTGATCTCCGCCGTCCACAAGGAGAAGGGGGAGGAGAAGCTCCACCTCATCATGGTGGACGACGCCATCCCCGCCGGTGCCAAGCTCTGCTGAGAGCGTTTTTGATGCGGGGCCGGTCCTCCGGGGCCGGCCCCGTTTTTTGGCGGGGGCAGCGCCCCAAACTCCGGGTGCGTCCGAAGCCAGCCGCTTCGGAACTTGGCTCCCGGGCCTCCCCAGCCCGGACCCCAGGGTTTGATGCATCCGAATGGGCCGGAAGCGGCCCTCTGCCTTGTGGGTTCCCGCACCCACGGGCGGGGTACTTTTTGCTCGTGCAAAAAGTACCCAAAAACACGCCAAAACCAAGGTTTTGGATTCCTTTGTCTAATCGGTGTCGATCGGATTTGATGCTGCGCAGCCACTGAAGCTACCAGATCCTTCGGGGATCCGATCTGTACCGGGTTTCTCGTCGATGCTTCGGCCGTTGGCCCTGTTAAAGGGACAGGCGAATCTGGGGTTCTGTGTCGAGCTGCCTGCTGCTATTGGGAACAGACTGTCTCCCGACAGCGAAAACCTGCAAAATCTTCCAGCCCGAGGGGCGGCCCCGCCGCAAAAGAAAAAGAAACTGCCCTCAGCACGAGGGCCGTCAGGCGAAGTCAGATACCCGCCTCGCCGGTTACGAGGGAGCCGGAGGCCCAAAGGAGATTCAGCGGCAGCCGGGCCGCAAATCACTTCCAGACCGATTAGACAAAAAGGGGGTCTGGGGTCTCCCCAGCGCGCTTTTGCCTACTTTTCCCGCGTGGGAAAAGTAGGCCCGCGGAGCGCCCCAGCCCGAAGGGCTGAAAAGGAGATTCAGAGGAACCATCCTCTGAAAAGAAGCTCCCCGCCGGTGGGTTCCGGCGGCAGAATCCCCCCGCCGGTGGGTTCCGGCAAAAAAGAAAGGAGCCCCGCCATGCTGCTCTTCGACACACACGCCCACTACGACGACGCCCAATTCGACCCGGACCGGGAGGAGCTGCTGGCCGCCCTGCCGGAAAACGGCGTGGGCCTGGTGGTGAACCCCGGCTGCGATATCCCCACCTCCCAAAAGGCCCTGGCCCTGGCGGAGCGGTTCCCCCATGTCTACGCCGCCGTGGGCTACCACCCGGAAAACTGCGGGCCCTATGTACCGGAGGACCTGGATACCCTCCGGCAGCTGGCCGCCCACCCCAAGGCGGTGGCCATCGGGGAGATCGGCCTGGACTACTACTGGGAGGAAAATCCCCCCCGGGACTTCCAGCAGCAGGTGTTCCGCGCCCAGCTGCGGCTGGCGGAGGAGCTGGAGCTGCCGGTGATCGTCCACGACCGGGAGGCCCACGGCGACAGCCTCTCCCTCATCCGGGAATTCCCCAACCTCCGGGGGGTGTTCCACTGCTTCTCCGGCAGCGCGGAGATGGCAAGGGAGCTGGTGAAGCTGGGATGGATGGTGTCCTTCACCGGGGTCCTCACCTACAAGAACGCCCGGAAGGCCCTGGAGGCCGCCGCCGCGGTGCCCCTGGAGCACCTGATGATCGAGACCGACAGCCCCTACATGGCGCCGGTGCCCCGCCGGGGCCAGCGCAACGACTCCCGGAACGTGGCCTTCATCTGCCAGAAGCTGGCGGAGGTGAAGGGCGTGTCTCCCGAGGACTGCGCCCACATCACCATGGAAAACGGGAAGCGGTTCTTCCGTATCCCCTGAGAGGCCCCTTTGGGCCTATCCCGCCCCCACGCAAGATAGGGAGGCCGCCGGATCCCCGGCGGCCTCCCTGTTTTCCTCCTCTGCCTACCCCTTCTCCGTCTCCAGGAAGCCTACCCCTCGGAGCATGATGCCCTCGGCGGCGGCGGCGATCTCCTCCGCCGGGGTGGTCATGCCCTCCGAAAGCCACCGCTCCAGCAGCCCGATGCACCCGGCGCTGACGAAGGCGTAGAAGTAGTCCAGCTGCCGCTGGCTGGCCCCGGCGAAGTACCGGGTGTAGCCCGCCAGGTAGGAGGCCCGGGCCCCCTCCAGCAGGCGGCGGACGAAGCCCCGGTCCCCGCAGGGCCCCAGGACCACCGTGCACACGTCGGCGTTGTCCCGGAGGCAGCGGAAGATCCCCTCCGTCACCTCCAGGGGGGAGGGGGCGTTCTCCAGCAGCGGGGCCAGGGCCCGCTGGAGGTCCTCCACCAGCTCCTCCTCCAGCTGCCGCCGCAGGTCGTAGAGGTCCTGGTAGTGGCTGTAAAAGGTCCCCCGGTTGATCCCCGCCGCCGCGCACAGCTCCTTCACCGAGATGCTCTCGATGGGCTTCTCCTTCAGCAGGTCCGTGAAGGCCCGGCGGAGCAGCATCCGGGTCACCCGGGCCCTGTGGTCCAGCTTTTCCATGGCGCACCTCCTGAAAATGTAAACTTTCCGTTACCATCCCGGCTTTTTCAACACTCGTTGGGCGGATCGTTGATAAACAGGACAGGGCCGGGAAATGTGTCCCTTGCCGGCCCCTCCGTCTTTGAGTATACTACACTCAGAGAAGTAAAACAACACGCTGTTCAATAACACGAGGAGGCGACGGCATGGAACGGCTGTTTATCATCACCGGGGCCGACGGCCACCTGGGGGGGACCCTGGTGCGCCTGCTCCGCCGGCGGAAGGCCAGCGTCCGGGGCCTGGTGCTGCCGGGCCATATGCCCCCCGCCGGGGACGGCGTGGCCTATTTCCAGGGGGACGTCCGGGACCGGGAGAGCCTGCGGCCCCTCTTTGCGGACATCCCCGCCGGCACGGCGGTGTACCT
The DNA here is from genome assembly GCA_944387785.1 of uncultured Oscillospiraceae bacterium. Lineage (GTDB taxonomy): Bacteria > Bacillota > Clostridia > Oscillospirales > Oscillospiraceae > Pelethomonas. Next base: position 6,320 of record CALXGG010000009.1, read on the forward strand.
GATCCACACCGCCGGCATCGTGGACATCTCCGGGGAGGTGCTGCCCCTGGTCCGGGCCGTCAACGTGGACGGCACCAAAAACATCCTGGCCCTCTGCCGGGAGTACGCCGTGGAGCGGCTGGTATACGTCAGCTCCGTCCACGCCATCCCCGAGGGGGACAAGGCCCAGGTGCTCCACGAGATCCGCCGCTTCGATCCCGACGCGGTGGTGGGGGGCTACGCCAAAACCAAGGCGGAGGCCACCCAGGCGGTGCTGGACGCGGCGGCGGAGGGCCTGGACGCGGTGGTGGTCCACCCCTCCGGCATCCTGGGCCCCTACGACCGCACCGGCAACCACATGGTGCAGCTGGTCAGCGACTACCTCCAGGGGAAGCTGCCCGCCTGCGTCACCGGGGGCTACGACTTCGTGGACGTGCGGGACGTGGCCCTGGGGTGCCTGCTGGCGGCGGAGAAGGGGAGGGCGGGGGAGTGCTACATCCTCTCCAACCGGCACTACGAGATCCGGGAGCTGCTGGGGATCCTCCGCTCGGTGGCGGGAGGCCGGCGGCTGCCGGTGCTGCCCATGTGGATGGCCCGGGCGGCGGCGCCGGGGCTCCAGTGGGTGGCCCGGCTGCGCAAGCAGCGGCCCCTCTACACCAAGTACTCCCTCTACACCCTCCGCAGCAACGACAAGTTCTCCCACGACAAGGCCACCGCCGAGCTGGGCTACCGGCCCCGGGACCTGGTGCAGACCCTCCGGGACACCGCCGCCTGGCTCCGGAGGAAGGAGACCCCCGCCGACGGCAGCTAACGGGGCCCCGCCCGGGCCCTGTTCCCGCCGCCCGGAAGAGACGGGGCCACGCCCGGGGGGAAAAAGGCCATAAACGGGAGGCCCGGCATCACGCCGGGTCTCCCGTTTCTCCTCTTATCAGACCAGCAGCTTGTCCATGTGGGCGCTGCGCAGGGCCCGCATGACGGCCACCCCCAGGATGGGGGCCCCCACCATGGCCACCGCGCCGTTGAAGAGGGTGGCGGGCAGCTTGGACAGCACCAGCAGCCAGCACTGGTCCGCCCCGGGCAGCCCCTGGAGGAACATGCCGTTATAGAAAAATACCTTCACGGAGTAGACCGCCATATAGCCCACGGCGGCGCAGGCGGTGGCCAGGAGCTGGGGGCCGTACTTGTCCCTGGCACTGCGGAACACATAGTACAGGATCACACCGGCCACCAGGCCGTACATGCCCTTGGTGCAGAAGGTGATGGGGGCCTCCACGATGTACTCCGGGTCCAGCATATCGAAGATGGCGGAGCCCAGGCCCGCCGCCAGGCCCCCCCACCAGGGACCCAGCAGCAGCCCCGACAGGGCGCAGAGGATGTTGGCCAGGGTGAAGGCGGTGGTGCCCCCCAGGCTCACCGGGACCTTCACCCGGATGTAGTTCCCCACGAATACCAGCGCGGCCATCATGGCGGCCACGCACAATTTCACGATCAGCTTGCTCTCCCTGCTCTGACGGGTCATACCGCATACCTCCTCGGGCCGTCCCCTTGACGGCCCTGTTTTCTACTGCTATTATACAGATATCTGGTTCTGTTGAAACACCCAGAATAGAGATATTTTATGGGTTCAGTTGAAGGAGGGCGGCTATATGGTGCAGCTGACGGTGTGCCTGGACAGCGGCGGGGAGACGCCGCTGTACCAGCAGCTCTATGAGAGCCTGGCGTCCCAGATCCGGTCCGGGGCGCTGAAGGCCGGGGACCGGCTGCCGGGGAAGCGGGCCCTGGCGGGGCAGCTGGCGGTGGCGGTGAACACGGTGGACGCCGCCTACCAGATGCTGGCGGCGGAGGGGTACCTGGAGGCCCGGCAGCGCAGCGGCTTTTTCGTGCTGGAGAGCGGGGGGTTCCCGGCGGTGGAGGCCCCGCCCCGGCCGGCGGCGGCACCCCCCCGGGAGCGGGAGGACCAAGGGGAGCCCCCTTCCCGGTTCGACCTCTCCACCGGCGGCGTGGACACGGCCCTGTTCCCCTTCCGCACCTGGGGGCGGATCCAGCGGGACCTCCTCTACGGGGAGCCGGAGCTCCTGCGCCACGGCCACCGCCAGGGGGACGAGAACCTGCGCCGGGAGCTGGCGGAGTACCTCAGGGCCTACCGGGGGGTGGACTGCGGCGTGGAGCAGATCGTGGTGGGGGCCGGGGTGGAGTACCTGCTGGGCCTCATCGCCCGGCTGGTGGGGCCGGTGACGGCGGCGGTGGAGAACCCGGGCTACGACCGCTCCCGGATGATCCTGGAGAACAGCGGCGTCCGCTGCCGGTGCGTGGCCATCGACGAGGGGGGCCTCTCGGCGGAGGGCCTGGAGGCAAGCGGGGCAGACCTCTGCTATGTGACCCCCAGCCACCATTTCCCCACCGCCGTCACCATGCCGGTGTCCCGGCGGGCCCAGCTGCTGCGGTGGGCCAGGCAGCAGCCGGGGCGGTACATCCTGGAGGACGACTACGACGCGGAGTTCCGCTTCGACACCCGGCCACTGCCCAGCCTCCAGGGCATGGGGGGCCGCTGGGGCCCGGTGATCTATCTCTGCACCTTCTCCAAGAGCCTGGCCCCCAGCATCCGCATCGCCTGCATGGTGCTGCCCATGGGCCTGCTGGGCCGGTACCAGGCGGTGTTCGGCAGCTACGCCAACACCGTCAGCCGCTTTGAGCAGCAGACTCTCTGCCGCTTTTTGTCCCAGGGCCATTTTACCCGGCACCTCTCCCGGATGCGCAGCGTGTACCGGGGCCGGATGACCGCCCTGGCGGAGGCCCTGGAGGGGGCCTTCGGCCGGGAGAACATCGTCCTCCAGGGCCGCCACACGGGCCTCCACCTGCTGCTGAAGCTGCGGAACGGCCCCGGGGAGGAGAAGATGGTCCGCGCCGCCCGGCGGGCGGGGGTGGCCCTCCGGGGCCTGAGCCAGTACTACATGGAGGGCCGGGAGGCCTGCCCGGAGAACACCGTGGTGCTGGGCTACGCCTCCCTCCGGGATGAGGAGATCCCCGCCCTGGCGGAGGCGTTGAAAAGGGCCTGGCTGCCGTCACAGGGGCAAGAGGCAAATAGGGATTTTGGGAAAGAAAAGAAAGGTTTGTGAACGCATATGCATAAAGAGATCAGAGGGAAGCGGGTCATTCTGCGGGAACAAAGGGAGACAGACGCGCCCTTTTTCGCCTATTGGTTCAGCCAGCCCAGGGTGATGTTCCAGTGCGGCTTTGAGAAGCCCACCAGCGAGGAGGAGGTAAGAGCCTGTATCACCGGCGACCACAGGTCGGCCAATTCGGTCTGGTTCACGATTACAGACCTTGACGGCAATCTCATCGGGGAGACGGGGCTCCTCCGGATGTTCCCCGCGTGGCGCCAGACGGATCTGACCATCATCATTCCCGACCCGGCGATGCAGCACAAGGGCTACGGCACCGAGGCCATCCGCATCATGCTGGACATGGCCTTCCATGAATATGAGATGCACCGGGTCTCCATCGGGGTAGTGGGGCTGAATACCGAGGCCCTGGCATTCTACAAGAGAATCGGATTCAAACAGGAAGGCGTTCTGGAAGAGGCGTATTACTACAACAACGAGTACAGCGACTTCATCATGATGCGGATCCTCCGCCACGAGTGGAAGTAACGGCTGTGTTTGAATATTTGAAGGAAAGGCCCGGCCCATGCTTGCCCCATGGGCCGGGCCTTTTGACAGACAGATGGGCTGCTCCCTTTTCAGGGGACGGCCCCGGGTGAGGGTTTCGCCGGGGGACTTTCCGGGGCAGATCGGCTTTCACGGGAGGGAGCCGCCTGCCGGTCACTCGCTCCGCCGCCAGAGGAGGGCCAGCAGCCCCCACCACAGGGCCAGCAGCGCCGCCGGCGGCAGGATGCCCAGTCCCGGCCACAGGTAGTCCGCCGCCCGGTACGCTCCGTCCAGGGCGGCAAAGGGGAGGGTCAGCAGGAGAAAGCCTCCCGCCAGGATCAAGAGAAAGACGAGGCCCCCTTTGACCGGCGGCAGAGGCCGGGCCAGGAACAGCCCCACCCCCAGCACCAGGCAGCCGATCAGGGCCACCGCCCCCGCCAGGCCCCCCAGGGCGGCGGCGGCGTCCAGCAGGGCGAAGCGCCCCCCGGTGAGCTCCGCCAGGGTTTCCTGGTCCGCCAGGCCCCGGGGAATGGCCAGAAACGAGTTGATGCCCAGCAGCAGGGCCGAGCGAAGTCCCACCAGGGCCAGTATCACCGCCGCCAGGATAAGGGGGGCCCGCCGCCAGAACCGCAGGGCCTTCTGCCGCCGGCCCGCGCCGTAGAGCGCGTCGGTGAGTTCCGCGCCGTAGACCTTGGCCAGGGCCTCCAGGGTGTCCAGGTCCGGCTGGGTGCGGCCGGACTCGTAGCTGGAAATGGCCTGACGGGTGAGGCCCACCTGCTGGGCCACCTGCTCCTGGGTCAGGCCTGCCAGACGGCGGAGATCACGAAGGTTTTCCTTGATGGGCAGGGACATAGGGGATTCCTCCTTGGGCTCCCGGCCGCCGGAGAGGGCCGGGGGATTGTCTGAGGCCAGGGTACCAGGGGGCGGGGCTTTTCGTCAAGAAACGATTTGTTGCGCCGGGGATTTGGGGCGGTTTTGGGGCTGCTGCGGCAGAAAAAGGCCGCTCCCCGGAAAAAGGGAGCGGCCCTGAGAGAGGGATCCGCCAAACGGGAGATGCCCGGCGGGTCACATGATGACCACGGGCTTGATGAGGTCCTTGGGCTTGTCCTTCATGAGAAGGAGGGCCTCCTCCAGATGGTCGAAGCCCTGGAAGCGGTGGGTCAGGAGCCGGGAGGTATCCAGCCGGCCATTGACCAGCAGGGCCGCCAGCCGCTCCATCCGCAGACGGCCGCCGGGCATCAGGCCTCCGGCGATGGTCTTGTGGCCCATGCCGCAGCCCCACGCCCCCCGGGGGATGCGGACGAAGTCGCCCTCTCCCAGATAGTTGACGTTGCCGATGCGCCCGCCGGGCTTCAGCATGGTAACGGCCTGGATAAATGTGTCGTTGTCGCCGCCGGCGATGATGACCTTGTCCACGCCCTTGCCGCCGGTTTTCTCCAGGATCTGCTCCACGATGTCCCCCTCACGGTAGTTGATGATGTCGGTGGCGCCGTAGGCCCTGGCGGCCTCCACGCAGTTGGGCCGGGAGCCCACGGCAAACAGCTGCCCCGCCCCCTTCAGGGCCGCGCCGGCCACGGCCATGAGGCCCACGGGGCCGATACCCACGACGCACACGCTCTCGCCGTACTGCACGTCCGCCAGCTCCGCGCCGTGGAAGCCGGTGGGCACCATGTCGCTGAGCATCACGGCGGCGGCGGGGTCCAGGCCCTCCGGCAGCCGGGCCAGGTTGGCGTCGGCCTCGTTGACATGGAAATATTCAGCAAACACACCGTCCTTGAAGTTGGAGAACTTCCAGCCGGAGAGCATGCCGCCGGAGTGCATGGAGTAGCCCCCCTGGGCCTCCAGGCTGCCCCAGTCGGGGGTGATGGCGGGGACGATGACCTTCTCTCCCACCTTCAGGTCCTTCACCAGGGAGCCCACCTCCACGATCTCCCCCACGGCCTCGTGGCCCAGGATCATGTCGGTGCGCTCGCCGATGGCCCCCTCCCAGACGGTGTGGATGTCCGAGGTGCAGGGGGAGACGGCGATGGGCCGGACGATGGCGTCCAGGGGCCCGCAGGCGGGGACCTCCTTCTCGATCCAGCCGGTTTTGCCGATGCCCAGCATGGCGTAGCCTTTCATTTTCATAGCGTAGTCCTCCTGTATCAGATATGGCGCGTGATTTGTTAATAAATTAACGTTAATATAATAACAATCTTTTCTCCCGTTGTCAAGCCCTTTTGGGCGGGGCAGGGACGACAGGTACAGGGTGCCCGGATGGCCCGGCTTTTATGCCCGGGCCCGAAAAAAAACGGGGGCGGCGCATAAAAGCCGCCGGAGAGGGCAGGCTAGCGCCAGAAAAAGGAGGGATCTCTATGGATATCACCCGTGACATGACCCCGGAGGCCTACGCCGGCCTGGTGAAGGGGCGGGAGAAGCCGTCCCCCCTGGCCAAGGACTGCGCCCTGGCCTTCCTCATCGGCGGGGGGATCTGCGTGCTGGGCCAGCTGGTCCAGGAGGGGTGGCTGGCCCTGGGCCTGGGCCGCCAGGAGGCCGCCGCCGCCACGTCGGCCTCCCTGATCCTGCTGTCAGTGCTGCTGACGGGGCTGAACCTCTACAACAAGCTGGCCCGGTACGGCGGGGCGGGGACCCTGGTGCCCATCACCGGCTTTGCCAACGCCGTGGCCTCCCCGGCTATCGACTTCCGCAGCGAGGGCCTCGTCACCGGCATGGCCGCCCGGATGTTCACCGTGGCGGGGCCGGTGATCGTCTACGGCCTCATCGCCAGCGCCGTCTACGGCGCGGTGCTCTGCCTGCTGTAAGGCCCGGCGGCGCCCCCACTCCGATGGGGGCGCCGCCTGTTTTCCGCCGCCCCGGAGGCCGCCGGGAGCGGAATCGCCGGAAAAGGGACCCTTGCTGTCCTGTTTTGGGGACAGCCCCTTTGGTATCCTGTTTTTGCGGCCCGGCTCCGAAGAGCAGATTCCAGAATTTGTAAATTTTAACAATATTGACAAAAACCCGCCTTTTTCCCTTGTTTTACGCCTGGAGGCGTGATATCATGAGCATGATTTACCTTGGCTGGATCCACCGCGAAAGATCATTCCCACGGGAGGGAGCGCCATGCTCAATCTTCAGGCTGTCCTCATCAGCAACGGCGTTGGGGCGACCCTGATGGTCGTGCTGCTCATCAGCAACCGGCTCAACGCCCGCCATGTGTTCTTCGATGAAAAGATCTTCTGCGCCATGGCCTCCCTGACCCTGGCGCTGTGCCTGCTGGAGACCGGCACCTTTTTCCTGGACGGGCGGACCTTCCCCCTGGCCCTGCCCCTCAACCGGGTGACCAACGCCATGCTCTTCGTCTCCGACATGTCCTTCGCCTTTATCTGGACCGTCTATGTGGATTTCAAGCTCTTTGAGAGCCTGGACCATGTGAAGCGCTACGTCCGGCAGGCGGTGTGGCCCGCCGCCGCCGTGGTGCTGCTGGGGGTGGCCAGCATGTTCACCGACGTCTTTTTCACCATCTCCCCGGAGAACGTCTACGCCCGCACCTCCCTGGTGCTGCTGCCCTACATCGTCAGCTACGGCTACCTCATTCACAGCGCCGTGCTGGTGCTGACCACCCGGCGGAAGCTGCGGCGGTATCTCTTCCTGCCGGTGATGATCTTCCTCACCCCCGTCTTTATCGGCAGCATCCTCCAGTTCCTCTTCTACGGCATCTCCCTCATCTGGGTGTCCGTGGCGGTGGGGGTGGTGTCCCTGTACATCAACATCCAGAACGAGGCCTCCTCCGTGGACCTGGTCACCGGCCTCTACAACCGCCAGTACCTGCGCCGCTACCTGGGCTACGCCGGGCAGCGGCTGGAGCCAGAGAGGCGGCTGGTGGGCCTGATGCTGGACGTGGACGACTTCAAGCTCATCAACGACGCCCACGGCCATGTGGTGGGGGACGCGGCCCTGCGGGACGTGGGCCAGCTGCTCCACAGCGCCGTCCCCGCCGACGCCTTCGCCGCCCGGTTCGCCGGGGACGAGTTCATCGTGCTGCGGGCGGTGTCCGGGGAGGAGGAGGTCCGGAGCATGATGGACAGCATCCGCTTCGCCACCGAGTCCTTCAACCGGGCCCAGCAGCGGCCCTACCGGCTGTCCTTCTCCATGGGCTTCAGCTACTTCCTGCCTGGGGAGACCACGGAGAGCTTCCTGCGGCGGATGGACGAGGACATGTACCGGGACAAGCGCAGCAAGGGCCTCATGACGGAGGAGTCCCGGCCGTAGCCCACGGGAGAAAAAACAGGAACGCCCCGGACGTGCTTACAGCACGTCCGGGGCGTTTTTTCCGCGGAGGGGGCCTCACTCCGCCAGGCTGCCCCGGCGCTTCCAGCGGTCGGAGAGGAAGTAGAGCACGGTGGCGGAGGCGCCGAAGAGCCAGCCGATGCCGAAGCCGTAGTACATATAGGACGGGCCGAAGAAGTGGGCCAGGAGGTACACCCCGGGGATCCGCAGCAGCACCTGGCTGGCCACCACCGTCAGCATGGGCACCACGCTCTCCCCGGCCCCCCGCATGACGCTGCACATGGTGAACTGCACGGCGAAGAGGGGGTAGAAGGGCAGGATGCACCCCAGCAGCAGGGCGGCGCCGTCGATGGCCCCCTGGCTGTCGGTGAAGAAGGCGGCGGCGGCGAACCGGGCGGGGTAGAGGATGGCGATGATGAGCAGGCACCAGGCGATGGCGTAGGCCACGCCGGTGAACACCCCCCGGCGGACCCGGTCCTCCCGCCGGGCCCCCACGTTCTGGCCCACGAAGGCGGTGATGGCGGAGGCCATGGCCTGGACCGGCAGGAAGGCCATGCTGTCCAGCTTGTTGCCCACGTTGTAGCCCGCGGCGTAGGAGGTGCCGAAGGCGTTGACCTGGCTCATGACGGCCATCATGCCCACGGACACCGTGGCGAACTGGATCCCCGCCGGCAGGCCGATGCCCATGATCTTTTTGAACAGCCCCCGGTCAAAGCGCCGGCAGAAGGGCCGGATGGCGAAGTCCCTGTAATTGCGGTTGATGTAGAACACCCCGAAGAGCCAGGAGCACAGCTGGGCGATGACCGTGGCGATGGCCACCCCCGCCACCCCCCAGCCGAACCGGAGGACGAACAGCAGGTCCAGCACGATGTTCACCACCGCCGAGATCCCCAGGAACAGCAGGGAGGCCCGGCTGTTGCCCACCCCCTGGAGGATGCCGGAGTTGATGTTGTAGCCGATGGTGCCGATGAGGCCCCCGGACACGATCATCAGGTAGAGGTAGGCCTCCCCCATGGCGGCGTCCTCCACCCGCATCAGCACCAGCACCGGTCGGGCGATCAGCAGGGCCGCCGCCGTGATGGGCACCACCCCCGCGGTGAAGAAGGTGTAGGTGGTGTCCACCACGTCCCGGACCCGGTCCAGCTTCCCCGCCCCGTAGAACTGGGCGATGGTGACGGTGGTGCCGTTGCTGAGCCCCATGAACAGGGAGGTGAACATGAAGATCACCGGATAGCCGATGCCCACGGCGGCCAGGGCCGCCTCGCTGACGAACCGGCCCACCACCCAGCTGTCCACCATGTTGTACAGCTGCTGGAGCAGGCTCCCCAGCAGCATGGGGAGGGCGAAGGCCAGCAGATGGCCGGCGATGCTCCCCTCCGTCATATTCCGCAGCTTGTGGCTGCTCTTCGTTCCCGCCATATCCTCTCCTCCGGCCCCCGGGGGCCGCTCCTCTCCGGTCCTTTTTTCTCTATCTTACCACAAGCGCCCCAGATTGTCATTGTTTTCCCCCAAAAGCCCTGCTATACTGGGGGCAGTATCCCCCAACAAAGGAGAAGCGCCCATGAAACTCATTTCCTGGAACGTCAACGGCCTGCGCGCCTGCCTGCAGAAGGGCTTCCTGGACTTCTGCCGGGAGGCGGGGGCCGACGTCTACTGCCTGCAGGAGACCAAGCTCCAGCCGGGCCAGGCGGAGGTGGACCTGCCCGGCTACCACATGTACTGGAACTACGCCGACAAGAAGGGCTACTCCGGCACCGCCGTCTTTACCCGTGAGGAGCCCCTCTCCGTGGCCTACGGCTTCGGCGACGACCTCCATCGCCACGAGGGGCGGGTCATCACCGCCGAATACCCGGATTTCTACCTGGTGTGCTGCTACACCCCCAACGCCCAGGACGGCCTCAAGCGCATCGACTACCGGATGCGGTGGGAGGACGACTTCCGGGCCTACCTCCTGGCGCTGGACGCCGTCAAGCCGGTGGTCCTCTGCGGGGACCTGAACGTGGCCCACCAGGAGATCGACCTGAAGAACCCGGGCCCCAACCGGGGCAGCGCCGGCTTTTCCGACCAGGAGCGCGAAAAGATGACGGAGCTCCTGGCCGCCGGCTTCGTGGACTCCTTCCGCAGCCTGTACCCCGACCGCACCGGGGCGTACAGCTGGTGGAGCTACCGCTTCAACGCCCGGAAGAACAACGCCGGGTGGCGCATCGACTACTTCATCGTCTCCCGGCGGCTGGCCGGCCGCATCGCCGGGGCCGGCATCCTCTCCGAGGTCTACGGCAGCGACCACTGCCCGGTGTCCCTGGAGCTGAGCTAACGGAAAAGGGCCGTCCCCGGATGGGGACGGCCCTTCTGGTTTGCTCTGTCAAAATCAGCCGACGCTGTTGAGCTTCAGGGTCATGGCGCTCTTCTTGTGAGCGGCATTGTTCTTGTGCAGAATGCCCTTGGCAGCGGCCTTATCCACGGCCTTGACTGCGACCTTGTACGCGCCCTCGGCCTCGGTGCGATTGCCTTCGGCGGCAGCGACCTCAAACTTCTTGACAGCGGTCTTCATGGCGGAACGCTCGGCCTTGTTGCGGGCATTGCGCGCCTCAGCCACCAGCACGCGCTTCTTGGCGGACTTAATATTCGGCAAACCAAACACCTCCTCCAGTGGGATCTATGGGACAGCCCTTGCGTCTACCCCACGCAGAAATGTATTTTACCATGGTCTTTTCAAAATTGCAAGGGATTTTTTCATTTTTTTCAAACTTTTCCGCATATTTTCCCTGTCCGGGGACAGAATAGGGAAGAACTACCACATTTTGTGTCCTGAAAGGCGGGGTATCACAAATTATGCTGACCATACGCACCGATCTGGCGGCGGAGGCCCACCAGCTGTGGCGGCGGCGGGCCGGGGAAACCACCGCCCTGCCCGGCGTGGCCGCCGGGGAGGAGGTCCTGGAGGGCCTGCCCGTCACCCGCGTGGAGATCCTGGACCAGGAGGGGGCCCGGGCCCTGGGCAAGCCCGTGGGGCGGTATTACACCCTGGACGTATCCGCCCTGTGGCGCAGGGAGGAGGAGGCCCCCCGGCGCTGCGCCCGGGCGGCGGCGGCCCTGCTCAGGCCCCTGCTGCCGGAGGAGGGCCTGGTGCTGGCGGCGGGCCTGGGGAACCGGTCCATGACCCCCGACGCCCTGGGGCCCCTTACCGCCGGGCAGCTGCTGGTGACCCGGCACCTGGGGGAGGCCCTGCCGGGGCTGCGGCCGGTGGCGGCCCTGGCCGCCGGGGTGCTGGGGGACACCGGGCTGGAGGCCGCCGAGTGGATCCGGGGGGCGGCGGAGCGGATCCGGCCCGCCGCCGTGGTGGCGGTGGACGCCCTGGCCGCCGGGGACCTGGAGCGGCTGTGCGCCTCCGTCCAGATCTCCGACGCCGGCCTGATCCCCGGCAGCGGCGTGGGCAACCACCGCAAGGCCCTGACGGAGGAGGTGCTGGGGGCGCCGGTGATCTCCGTGGGGGTGCCCACGGTGGTGGACGCCGCCACGGTGGCGGTCCACATCCTGGAGGAGGCGGGGCGGCCCCCGGAGGACTGCGCCGCCCTCCACGGCCGGGGCGCCAGGCTCTTCGTCACCCCCGACGCCATCGACCGCCAGGTCCGGGAGCTGGCCGCCGTCCTGGCCCGGGGCCTCAGCCTGGCCCTCCAGCCGGAGCTGGCCTATGAGGACCTGGAGGCCCTCCTGGCCTGAAGCAGGGGCTGCCCGCCCCCAACCCCCGGGCCTGTGGTCAGGGGCTACGCGCCCCCGCGCCCCGCGGTTCCTTTGCCCTCGGCGGCAAAGGAACCAAAACGCCGCCGGGGACACCCCGGACCCCGCCTTTGCCCAATCGGACGCCTGCAAAACTCCCCTGCGCAGCCACTGAGACTTCACGGCGTTTTTGCTGCGTCATCGCAGTCAGCGGGGCCGTCGAGAGGCCCCTGCCAATATATGGGCAATCCCTGCCTTTCCAGACTCCGGAGCACCAGCCGACGCACATAACCTGGCACAGAACAGCCCTCTTTTTCCGCCAATAAAACCAGCTGCCGTTGGGCAGCGCAAGGTATGGTAAAAGTGATTTTCCGACGAGAAATTTTTGAGACTGCCATCGTATCACCTCAACCTGCATTTTAGATAAATTTTATCTAAAATGCAATAGACAGATTTTATCTGGGGTATCCTCTTCCTGGGGTGATACGATGAACACACGGATCAGAGCCATCCGGGAGGACCGCGACCTGTCTCAGAAGATGGTGGCTGAAGCTATTGGGATAACCCAGCGAAAATACAGCTATCTGGAAACTGGGACACAACAATGGACAGATGAACTTTTAGTGCGCCTGGCGGCCTACTACAATACCAGCGTGGATTATCTTCTCTGCCTCACAGATGACCCCTCTCCCCGCAGAGATAAGAAGTAACAGCGGTTCCTTCCGGGGCCGCTGTTCTTCTATGCCATACTCCCGGCACGAGGGCCGTCAGGCGAAGTGCGCAAAGCACCGCACCGGTCACGAGGGGGCCAGCGGCCTAATGGAGATTCAGTGGCTGCCCGGTTTCAAGTCTGCTGGTGACCGATTGGGCAAAAGAGCGAGGGTCCAGCCCGAAGGGGGCTGGCGCCCTTTTGGGTACTTTTCCGGCGAGGGAAAAGTCCCCCGCCGGAGGCAGCCGTGGGGTACAGGGGCGCATAGCCCTCGTTGGAAAGGCCCGGGCCCCGGGGGCGGAGCCCCCTGCTGCGCTCCCGCCCGCTCGGTGGCAGGCTCATCCTTCCTATATCGGCTGGACGCATCCGCTCAGCCGGCGCAGGGGGCCCACAGCCTCCAAAAGAAAGAAAAAAGAGGGCTTTTCAGCCCTCTTTTTCCACTCTCTCGATGATCTCCCCGATGGCCCCCTCCAGGCAGTGGCACACCACCTCGGCACCGGAGGAGAGCACCTCCGGCACCGCGTTGGCGGGGCAGAAGGCCCGGTCCGCCGCCGAGAGCATGGGCAGGTCGTTGAGGTGGTCCCCGGCGCACAGCAGGGTGCGGCAGCCCAGCGCCTCCTTCAGCCGCAGGGCCATCTCCCCCTTGTTGGCCCCCTTGGCCGTCAGCTCCAGCAACTCCCCGCTGGAGAAGATCAGCTCGTAATACGCCGTCAGGCCCTCCGCCGCCATGGCGGCGCGCAGGGCCTCCAGCTCCGCCGTCTCCCCCACGAACAGGGCCTTCACCAGGGGCCGGGGCAGGGCCTCCGCCTCCAGCGCCGCCGCCTCCTCGTACCGGGCCCCGGTGAGCTTGGCGTGGCGCTGGTTCCAGGCCGTGGGCCGGTAGACCAGGACAAAATCGTCATCCGGGTACAGCTCCACCGCTACGGACGGGAACCGCTCCGCCATGGCGGCGATGTGGGCCGGGGCGCAGTCCGGCAGGAAATTCTTCACCACATACCGCTCCGCCTCCAGGTCGTAGATGGCCCCGCCGTTGTCCACGATGATGGGGGCGTTCATGGGCACCTCGTGGGCGTGGCGGCGGAAGGCCTCCAGGGCCCGGCCGGTGGCCACCGCGAAGCGCCCTCCCTCCGCCATCCAGCGGCGGATGGCCTCCAGGTTCCGCCGGCTCATGGGGGGCCGGGCCGTCCCGTCCCGCAGGGCCTCCTCCGTATAGAGAAGGGTGTTGTCGTAATCGCTCAGCAGCAGCATGCCGTCAAATCGTCCCATACCGTCCTCCGCCTCCGAAAACTGGTCTTTCCCCCATGATACAACCTTTCCCGCCGGTTTGCAATCGCCAAAAAGAGGGACAGCCCCGGCGGGGGGACGGAACTCCGGGCGGGCGGGGAGCAGGCCCCGGCCCGGGAAACGGCGGGAAAACGGCTCCCCTGGCGAAGAGCGGACGGCGGCGGGATCCGGGCGGGGGAGGGACCCGGAGGAACGCTCGCAGAGCAAAAAAGCGGAGAGGGAGGGGTGCAGGGAAAACACGGGCGAAAGGCGGCGGGAGGAGACGCCCGGGGAAAACGCCGCCGGGCAAAAAGCCGGCGGGCGGGGGATGCGGGGGAGGCCCGGGGCGGAAAGGGGCATATCCGGGACAGGCGGGGCATATGCTGGGACATGCTTCTACGAAAGGACGGCGTACCTATGACGATCCAACGCAGGCCCCGGCCCCAGCGGCGCCGGCGGCTCACGGCATTGCTCCTGGCGGCGGCCATCCCCTGGCTGGCGGCGGTGACCGCCGCCAGCGACACCGGCCGGGCGGCCCTGGGGGCCATCGGGCGGCAGGGGGCCCTGGCCCTGGACATTTTCCGCGGACAGCTGCTGGACGGCCGGGAGGAGGACGCCCTGCCCGCCGCCGTATCCCTGGCCATCGGCCAGAGCCCGGTGCTGCTGGCGGGCCGGGAGGAGGTCCTGGACCTGCGCCGCAGCCAGGAGGAGGACGGCCCCGGCGGCCAGGAGGCCCAGGAGGAGCAGGTGCCCATCACCGAGACCCCGGAGGAGCCCGCCGCGCCCCTGGTGTTCGCCGACAACGGCGTCACCGCCCGGACCCTGGTGCCCACCTCCACGGAGGGCTACATCGTCGCCGGGGACGTGTACATCACCAACACCTCCGACAACACCTTCGACGCCTCCCTCTTTGACGGCGCCTTTGCCGCCCGGCTGCCGGAGGAGGAGGGCCCCCAGGTCCTCATCGTACATACCCACGGCAGCGAGGCCTACACCATGCCCCCGGGGGAGGCGTATGAGGCCAGCGGCGAGTGCCGCACCACCGACTGCGCCTACAACGTGGTGCGGGTGGGGGACGAGCTGGCCGCCGCCCTGGAGGAGGCGGGCCTCAGCGTCCTCCACGACGCCACCCTCCACGACTACCCCCAGTACAGCGGGGCCTATGACCGCTCCCTGGCCACCATCGAGCGCTACCTGGAGCAGTACCCCACCATCTCCTTCGTGCTGGACATCCACCGGGACGCCATCTCCGACGGAGAGGGGAACATGTACAAAGTGGTCAGCAACGTGGCCGGCCTCAACGCCGCCCAGATGACCTTCGTCATCGGCACCGACGGCGGCGGCCTGGAGCACCCCCACTGGCGGGAGAACCTGAAGCTGGCGGCGGCGGTGCAGCAAAACCTCCTGGACGACTACCCCAGCCTCATGCGGCCCATCACCGTCCGCAACTCCCGGTACAACCAGCACGCCACCGCCGGCAGCCTCCTGGTGGAGATGGGCGCCGCCGGCAACTCCCTGGACGAGGCCCTCCTCTCCGCCCGGCTCCTGGGCCAGGCCCTGGCGGAGACCATCCTCTCTCACCAGGGGTGAGCGCAGAAAAATCCCCCGGACTTTTCCACAAGTCCGGGGGATTCTGTGCGCTATGTGGGGGATCAGCCCTTCTTTTCCCGGTCGTAGGCCACGATGACCCGCCGGTTGGGCTCGGTGCCCATGGAGTAGGTGGTGACGTTTTCCACATCCTGCAAAGCGGTGTGGATCACATGGCGCTCGTAGGCGTTCATAGGCTCCAGGGTGACGTTGCGCTTGTACTTGATGACCTTGGCGGCCACCTTCCGGGCCAGGTGCTGGAGGCTCTGCTCCCGCTTGAGGCGGTAGTTCTCCGCGTCCACATGGATCCGCACCCGCTTGTCGCTGCCCCGGTTGACGGAGTAGTTGGTGAGCTGCTGGATGGCGTCCAGGGTCTCCCCCCGGCGGCCGATGAGGGCCCCCAGCTTCTCCCCCTCCAGGATCACCTTGTAGCGGCCCTTCTCCGGCTGGTACACCGTCACCTGGGCGGCGGCGTCCATGTGCTGGAGCAGGCCCTCCAGGAAGGCGCGGACCTGGGCGGCCTTCTCGTCGTCGGCGCCGCAGGGCTCCCCCAGGTCCTCAGGCTCCGGCAGGGGCAGGTTCAGCTCCTCCTCGCCCTCCGTCTCCTTCCGCTGGGGCTTGTCCTTGTTCTTCTTCTTTTTCCGGGGGGCCTTGTCGGCCTTGGGGGCCTCGGGGGCCTTCTCCGCTTCCGGCTTCTCCGCCTTCCCGGCGGGCTTCGCTTCCGCCTTGGGGGCCTTGGGGGCCTCCGGCCGCTTTTCCGCCGGCTTGGGGGCGGGGGCCGGGGCCGGCTCCTCCTCCTCCAGGCCGTAGGTCACGCGGACCTTGGCGGGGCTGGCGCCAATGCCGAAAAAGCCGGACTTGGCCCGCTCCAGGATCTCAACGGACACCTCGTCCCGGTCGAGGCCCAGCTGCGCCAGGGCGCGGCTGACGGCCTCCTCCTCGGTCTTGCCCGTCATGTCAAGATATTTCATGGCCATATCGGGTGTTTACTCCTTTGTATCGTATCGGTTTTCCTGATAGCTGCGGCCCCGGGCGTAGGGGCGGTCCCCGATGCGCCCGGCCTCGTTGGTGGAGACCTTCTTCTCCGGGGCCTTCTGGGGCTGCTTCTTGGGCCGTTTGGCCTCCAGCTCCCGCTGCTCGGCGGCCCGCTGCTTGGCTTCCTCCATCCGCAGCTGGCGGGCGGCCTCCTTCTTGGCCTGGCGCTCCTCCTCCTCGGCCTGGAACTTCTTGGTGTAGTAGCGGCCCAGGGTGCCCTCCTGCAGGGTCATCAGCACGCTGTTGACGATCCAGTAGATGCCCATGGCGGCGGGCATCATGAAGCAGAACCACAGGGACATGAGGGGCATGAGCAGGTTCATGGTCCGCATCTGCTTGTTCTGCTCCGGGGTCTGGCCGTTGGTGCGGGTCATGACCATGGAGCTGACCAGCTGCAGGGCGGCGGCCACGATGGGGATGAGGATGACGCCGATGCAGCCCCAGGTGAGGGTAAAGCTCGTGAACATGCTGGTGGGCGTCTGGCTGAGGTCCAGACCCAGGAAGGAGAAATCCACATTGATGAGCCCGTCCACCGCCCCCTGGAACTTCTCCCAGTTCTGGTGGATGAAATCGGTGAGGAAGATCTGCTCATAGGCGCCGCCGGTGGCGGTGAAGCCCAGGCTCACGGCGGTCTCCCGCAGGGTATCCATGGCCTCGGTGCTCAGGCCCATGAAGTGGGTGATGGGCTGGTAGACGATGGAGTACAGGGGCATCAGGATCAGCAGGGGGAGGAAGGACCACAGGCAACCGCTCATGGGGTTGACCCCCTCCTCCTGGTAGAGCTTCTGCACCTCCTCCTGGTACTTGCGCTGGTTGTTGGCGTACTGCTTCTGGAGCTCCTGCTGCTTCTTGGACAGGGCCCCCATCCGCATCATGCCCTTTTTGCCCTTGAGCTGGAAGGGGAAGAAGATGAGCTTGATGACCAGGGCAAACAGGATCAGGGAAATGCCGTAGGACGACGTGAACTCGTAGAACCAACGCAGCAGCGCCGCGAAGGGCACGGTGATGATATTCATGGGTAATGCTTCCTCCGGTATTCATTTGTGGCGCGCCCGGGGGCCTTGGGCCTCAGGGCACAGGGTCGTACATGTTCCCCTTGTAAAAGGGGTGGCATCGCAAAAACCGCTTCAGGGCCAGAAGGCCCCCCTTCCAGGGGCCGTACTTCTCCACGGCCTCCAGGGCGTACTGAGAGCAGGTGGGCACGAAGCGGCACCGGGGCGGGAGCCCCGGGGAGATATGGCGCTGGTAGAACCGGATGGCCCCCAGCAGCAGCCTCTTGACCCGCCGGCTCATGGCCCTTCCTCCTCCAGGAGGCCCAGCTGGCGGCAGGCCCGGTCAAAGGCCCGGGTGAGCTTCCCCCAGGGGGCCTGGGCGGTGCGGCCCCGGGCCACCACCACCACGTCGTAGCCCTGGCGCATCCGGGGCTGGGCCAGGCGGTAGACCTCCCGGAGCCGGCGGCGGGCCCGGTTGCGGACCACGGCTCCGCCCAGCTTGGCCCCCACGGTGACCCCCAGGCGGTTATGGCCCAGGCGGTTGCGCCGGCAGTAGACCACCAGCAGCGGCGTCACCGCCGAGGGGGCCTTGCTGTACATCCGGCGGAACACGTGATTCTCTTTGATGGTCACCGTCTTGTCCACGGCTGGCCCCTCCTCCCGGCTGGTCTGGCGGACAGATCCCCGGCGCCGCGCCCCGTTTCCGGGGTAAAGCGCCCAAGGGACGGCAGGAAATCACCCGTGCCGTCCCCTCGATCTATCTATTCGCGATGCAAACTCCGCGGCCTCAATGGGTCAGGCGGGCGCGGCCCTTGGCGCGGCGGCGGGAAAGGACCTTCCGGCCGTTGGCGGTCCTCATCCGCTTGCGGAAGCCGTGCTCCTTGGAGCGCTGGCGCTTCTTGGGCTGATAGGTACGGAACATTTGCATACACCTCCTACTTTCGTTTGCTGCGGGGCCGGTGGCCCCGCTACTCGACGGCGGGCGGACCCTGGCGGATCCCCCCCGCAGTTGACGTGCTTTCGGCCTGCCTCACGACAAGCAACAGTTATTATACATAAAAACCGGAACTGTGTCAATAAAAACTTCTGAAAACCACCGGCTTTTCCCAAAAATCCCCCACTTTTGGGCGGAAAAGAAAGAATATACAAAATCTAGTGGTGATTATCCGCCCGGCACCGCCATATCTGGTTCTTTTTTGGAAAAAATTTTTTGTCTTATTATTAGAATAAGTATTTGCAATCATACGGGATTTTTGGTATACTGGATAGGGTATTTTCGCCGCGCCGGGGACGCCGGGCCCGGCCCTCCCCTCCGGGGGCGGGCGCCGGGACGGCATGGGCGGCGGGAAGGGGGGCCTCGCCGCCTGCCCTTTGCCGCCGCCCCCCCGGCCGACGTATGGAAGGAAAGACCTACCCAGATCCACAGAAAGAGAAGGAGCGCTTCTATGCAATCTGTTTCCGATATTTGGTCCATGGTCCTGGCCAGGCTGCGGGAGGAGCTGTCGGAGACCACCATCAAGACCTGGTTCGACGACACCACGGTGGTGGCCCTGGAGGGGGACACCCTGGTGCTCCACTGCCCCAACGAGTTCAAGCGCACCAACATCCAGGACCGCTTCCTCGTCAACATCGAGGCGGGGCTCAGGGACATCTTCTCCTCGGACATGGCGGTGCGGCTGCTGGACGACGAGGGCCTGCGCCGCTACCAGAACCAGGAGGAGCAAAAGCCCACCTCCCTGATGGAGAGCGGGGAGTTCACCTTTGAGACCTTCGTGGTGGGCACCTCCAACAAGCTGGCCTGCTCCGCCGCCCGGGCGGTGGCCGACGCGCCGGGCCAGCACTACAACCCCCTTTTCATTTACGGCGACTCGGGGCTGGGCAAGACCCACCTCCTCTACGCCATCGCCCATGTGATCCGGCAGAACGACCCCCACGCCCGGATCGTGTACATCAAGGGGGACGAGTTCATCAACGACTTCATCGAGTCCGTCCGCTCCGGCAAGGCGGGGGACTTCCGCACCAAGTACCGGGAGGCGGACCTGATGCTGGTGGACGACATCCAGTTCGTGGCCGGCAAGGTGGAGACCCAGAACGAGTTCTTCCACACCTTCAACACCCTCTACGAGAGCAAGAAGCAGATCGTCCTCACCTCCGACCGGCCGCCTCACGAGATGGCCCAGCTGGACGACCGGCTGCGGACCCGGTTCGAGTGGGGCCTGCTGGTGGACGTGCAGCCGCCGGACCTGGAGACCCGTATCGCCATCATCAAGAACAAGGCGGCCCAGCTGGGCTTTGTCCTCACCGACGAGATCGCCGCCTACATCGCCGCCAAGATCACCGCCAACGTCCGGCAGCTGGAGGGCACCGTCAAGAAGATCAAGGCCTTCCGGGACCTGGAGGGCAGCGAGATCGACAAGCACGCCGTGGACCGGGCCATCCAGGACATGAGCCGCTCCAACGAGTTCATCATCACCCCCGACAGCATCATCAAGGAGATCTGCCGGTACTTCCGGCTGGAGGAGGACCAGATCCGGGGCCAGTCCCGGAGCCGGGACTGCGTCAACGCCCGGCAGATCGCCATGTACCTCATCCGCCGCATGACCAGCAACTCCCTGAGCGACACGGGCCTGGAGTTCAGCGGCCGGGACCACACCACCGTGCTCCACTCCATCGAGCAGGTCGAAAAGAAAATGAAGAAGGACCCCGCCTTCGCCGAAACGGTGAAGGCCATCATCACCAATATCAACTCCAAAAAATGACCGGGGGTTTTGAACATTTTCCCCCAACTTTTCCACCGTTTCCACAAAAAGTTATCCACGCCCCCTGTGGAAAATCCCTCCAGGGACAGCCCCTGTGGATACCGGTGGACAAGCGCCCCCCTTTTCCACACCGGCCTGTGGAGCCCCTTTCCCTTACGTTCCAACAGCTTTCGCAGCTTATCCACATTTTTTCCCCCTACTGCCCCTACTACTGAAAAATATACCAGTCTATGCTTCTGTCCGGCAGGATATTCCGCCTCCCGGCAGAAAGAAAGGAATACAGCCCATGAAATTTTCCTGTGAAAAGGCCCTTCTCCTCTCGGCGGTGAACACCGCCTCCCGGGCCGTTTCCCCCAAAAGCTCCATCCCCGCCCTGGAGGGCCTCCTGCTGGAGGCGGACAGCGGCCTCACCGTTTCCGGCTACAACATGCAGACCGGCATCCGCACCAAGGTGGACGCCGCCGTCACCGAAGGCGGCTCCCTGGTCCTCAGCGCCCGGCTCTTCGGCGACATGATCCGCCGCCTGCCCGACGACGTGGTGGTCTTCGCCTCCGACAAGAACCTCAACGTGAAGCTCACCTGCGGCGACGCCTCCTACGACCTGACCGCCATCTCCTCCGCCGACTACCCCGACATGCCGGAGGTGGAGGACCAGTTCTCCTTCCAGATCCAGCAGAAGGTGCTGCGGGCCATGATCGGGGAGACCTCCTTCGCCGTGTCCACCAACGAGGCCCGGCCGGTCCACACCGGCTCCCTCTTTGAGATCGGGGAAAAGGGGCTGACCATGGTGGCGGTGGACGGCTTCCGCCTGGCCCTGCGCCGGGAGCCGGTGGAGCGCATCGACGGGGGCGCCTTCTCCTTCGTGGCCCCCGGCTCCGCCCTCAGCGAGGTGGAAAAGATCTGCGAGGATACCGACGAGCCGGCCTGCGTCACCCTGGGCAACCGCCACCTCCTCTTCGAGGTGGGCCCCACGGAGCTGATCTGCCGGCGGCTGGAGGGGGAGTTCCTGGA
Organism: uncultured Oscillospiraceae bacterium; assembly: GCA_944387785.1. Taxonomy (GTDB): domain Bacteria; phylum Bacillota; class Clostridia; order Oscillospirales; family Oscillospiraceae; genus Pelethomonas. The sequence goes on from CALXGG010000009.1 coordinate 27,285, forward strand.
CTATAAGACCGCCATCCCCCGCTCCAACCCCATCGCCGTCACGGTGGACACCAAGACCATGATCGCCTCCATCGACCGGGTGGGGGTGGTGATCTCCGACAAGCAGAAGAGCCCCGTGCGCTGCCTGTTCGGGGAGGACAAGGTCTCCCTCTCCGCCAAGACCGCCAACGGCGAGGCCAAGGACGTGTGCAAGATCTCCGGCGACGGCAGGGGCCTGGAGATCGGCTTCAACAACCGCTACCTGCTGGAGGCCCTGAAATACTGCCCGGCGGACACCGTCCGCATGGAGCTCAACACCGGCATCTCCCCCTGCATCATCACCCCCCTGGAGGGGGAGGAGAACTTCCTCTACATGGTGCTGCCGGTGCGGCTGAAAAACAGCTGAGAGGGTATACTTGTATGGAAACCATTACCATTTCCACAGAGTTCATCAAGCTCCAGGACCTGATGAAATTCGGCAGCCTGGTGTCCTCCGGCGGGGAGGCCAAGGTCCTCATCCAGGAGGGGGCGGTCTCCGTCAACGGGGAAGTGTGCCTCCAGCGGGGGAAAAAGCTCCGCCCCGGGGACGTCGTGTCCTTCCGGGGGAAACAATACACGGTGGCCTATGGAGATCAATAGCCTCCGGCTGGAGGATTTCCGGAACTACTGTGGGGAATTTGTGGAATTCGACCCGGTGTGCAACGTGATCTGGGGGGAGAACGCCCAGGGCAAGACCAACCTGCTGGAGGCCATCTGCTGCCTTGCCTGGGGACGGTCCCCCCGGACCCGCAGCGACCGGGAGCTGATCCGCTTCGGCGCCGAGGGCTTCCGGGTGGAGGGGGCCATCGCCAGCCGGGGCCGGGAATTTTGCAGCCGCATCGAATACGCCCCGGGGCGGAAGAAGCGGATCACCGTCAACGGCGTGGCCGCCAGGACCGCCGCCGCCCTCAGCGACGTGCTCAACGTGGTGTTCTTCGCCCCGGAGGACCTCCAGCTGATCCGGGCCGGGGCAGCGGAGCGCCGGCGCTTCATGGACGCCTCCCTCTGCCAGCTGCGGCCCCGGTACGCCGAGGCCCTCTCGGAGTACCACCGCCTCCACGAGCATAAGACCAGGATCCTCCGGGACTGCGACCAGCGGCCGGACCTCATCGCCACCCTGCCGGACTTCAACCTGCGCCTGGCGGAGACCGGGGCGGTGCTCATCCACTACCGCTCCCGGTTCGCCGCCCTGCTCCAGGACGCCGCCGCCGCCGCCCACGGGGAGTGCTCCGGGGGGCGGGAGGCCCTGGCCGTCCGGTACCAGACGGTGAAAACGGTGACGGACCCCCTGGGGGACTACCGCCAGCTGGTGGCCCAGCTGCTGGAGCACCAGCGCCAGCACCACTACGCGGAGATCTCCTCCCGCCAGTGCCTCTCCGGGCCCCACAAGGACGACCTGGAGGTGCTGCTGGACGGGCGGCCCGCCCGGTCCTTCGCCTCCCAGGGCCAGACCAGGACGGCGGCGCTGTCCCTGAAGCTGGCGGCCCGGGAGATCCACCGGGAGATCCTGGGGGAGTACCCGGTGCTGCTGCTGGACGACGTGCTCAGCGAGCTGGACCCCCGGCGGCAGGAGTTCGTCCTCAACCGTATCGGCGGGGGGCAGGTGTTCATCACCTGCTGCGAGGACGACCGGCTGGGGGGCCTCCTCAGCGGGCGGGTGTTCCACACCCGGGGGGGAAAGCTGGAGTAGGGGGGCGTCCCCCTTGCCCCCGGCCCCGGGGATTGCCGACCGCGGCCTACTTTTCCCACGCGGGAAAAGTAGGCAAAAGCGCGCCAGCCCCCTTCGGGCTGGATCCCCGCCTTTGCCTGATCGGTCTGGAGATGATTTGCGGCCCGGTTGCCGCTGAATTTCCTTTGGGCCGCTGGCCACCTCGTAACCGGTGCGGTGGTCTGCCGCACTTCGGCTGCCGCCCCTCGGGCTGAGAGTGATTTCTATTTTTCAAGCTCCCGGGCTGAGGGGTAGTTCGAATTTTCTTTTTTGGAGATTTTCGGGCTGACAGGCTGTGCCGCTTTCCGTTTCAGCCCGCAACACACTTTTCCCACAGCCGCAGGCAGTCCGACACAGAAGCCATAGATGCATGTATCCCTTTAACAGGGCCATACCCGCAGGGCACAGGCCGGCCGAAGCATCGATGCGAAACCCGGTACAGATCGGATGCCCGGAGGATTTTCTGATTCAGTGGCTGCGAACTGGCAAAGTCTGATACAGGCCGATTGGACAAAGGAATCCAAAACCTTGGTTTTGGCGTGTTTTTGGGTACTTTTTGCACGAGCAAAAAGTACCCCGCCCGTGGGTGCGGGAACCCACAAGGCAGAGGGCCGCTTCCGGCCCATTCGGATGCATCAAACCCCGGGCCCCGGGGGCGGAGCCCCCGCCGAACAGCACCGGGCCCGGGGGCAAGGTGAATGCCGCCGCAGGCGGCAGAGAGGGCAGCCTGGGCTGCGGAGCCCCCGCCGGAAACCGCCGGGGCTGGCCAATCCCCGCTGCGTTCCCGCCCGCCCGGCGATGGGCCCATCCGCCCTGCATGGGCCGGATGCCCCCGCCCGGTCGGCGCAAAGCCGGGCCCGCTTCGGCCCCCGCCGGCGGCAGCCGGCGTCAGAAAAAAAGGAGAACCCCATGTATCTTCACCTAGGAAACAACATATCCGTCCCCACGGATGACATTATCGGCGTATTCGACCTGGACAACGCCTCCTCCGCCCGCTCCACCCGGGACTTTCTTTCCGCTGCGGAGGAAGAGGGCATGGTCATCGCCGTGGGACAGGACCTGCCCAAATCCCTGGTGGTCTGCTGCCCCCGGGGCAGCTGGCAGCGGGTGTACCTGTCCCCCCTGGCCAGCGCCACCCTGCTGGGGCGGCTGGAGGGCCTGCCCTTTGGCTGACGGTATTTGCTGATAGATAAGATTCCATCCCATAGGCCGGGTCCGGCTTTGGCCGGGCCCCCTCACTGCGAAAGGAGACACATATGAGCGAGAGCAACGTCCTCTGGCGGGACAGAAAACGCTATTTCGGCCTGCCCCTGTCCTTTACCCGCTACCGGCTCAGCGAGGACCGCATCTTCTGCGAGAAGGGCTTTTTCAATATCCGGGAGGAGGAGATCCTCCTCTACCGGGTCCGGGATTTGGAGCTGCACCTGAAGCTGACCCAACGGATCTTCGGCGTGGGCAGCGTGTTCGTCCACTCCTCGGACAAGACCATGCCCGTCCTGGAGCTGAAGAACATCAGGGCCCCCCGGGAGGTCAAGGAGCTGCTCTACCGCCAGGTGGAGGACTGCAAGGACCGCCGGCGGATGCGCACCATGGAGTTCGTTGGCGCCGACGGCGGCCAGGACGCCCCGGAGCCGGAGCTGGACCCGGACGACATGGACGAATGAGTCCTTTCACCTGTTTCCCTGAATCGAATCGGAGGTTAACCCTATATGTCTGAAATGCATGAGAACATGAACACCCCGGTGGAGCACGCCTACGGCGGCTCGGAGATCCAGGTCCTGGAGGGCCTGGAGGCGGTGCGCAAGCGGCCCGGCATGTACATCGGCTCCACCAGCGAGTCGGGGCTCCACCACCTGGTCTATGAGATCGTGGACAACGCCATCGACGAGGCCCTGGCGGGCTACTGCGACACGGTGGAGGTCACCATCAACGACGGCGACACCATCACCGTCAGCGACAACGGCCGGGGCATCCCCGTGGACATCCAGCCCCAGACGGGCCTGCCCGCCCTGGAGGTGGTGTTCACCGTCCTCCACGCCGGCGGCAAGTTCGGCGGCGGCGGCTACAAGGTGTCCGGCGGCCTCCACGGCGTGGGCGCCAGCGTGGTCAACGCCCTGAGCGAGTGGCTCATTGTCCAGGTCCACAAGGGGGGCAAGATCTATGAGATGCGCTTTGCCCGGGGGGAGATCACCCAGAAAATGAAGGTGGTGGGGGATACCCACCGCACCGGCACCACCGTCACCTTCAAGCCGGACCGGTCGATGTTCGACACCACCGTGTACAGCTACGACACCATCCACACCCGGATGCAGCAGCAGGCCTTCCTCAACGCGGGATTGAGGATCACCACCGCAGACGCCCGCCCCGGCCGGGAGGAGCGGGACGAGATGTGCTACGAGGGGGGCATCCGGGAGTATGTCTCCTGGCTCAACCAGAACAAAACCGTCCTTCACGAGGATGTCATTTATATGCGGGGCATGAAGGACGACTCCTCGGCGGAGATCGCCCTGCAATACAACGAGAACTACAACGACACCATCGTCTCCTTCGCCAACGACGTCCACACCCCGGAGGGCGGCATGCACGAGGAGGGCTTCAAGCGGGCCCTGACCACCGTCCTCAACGCCTACGGCAAAAAGACGGGCATCATCAAGGGGGACGACAAGGTCTCCGGCGACGACTGCCGGGAGGGCCTCACCTGCGTCATCTCCGTGAAGCTCACCGACGCCCAGTTCGAGGGCCAGACCAAGGCCAAGCTGGGCAACGCCTCCATCCGGGCCCTGGTGTCCTCGGTGGTGTCCGACGGTCTGGAGACCTACCTGGAGGAGAACCCCCGGGTGGCCCGGGCCATCCTGGACAAGGCCATGATGGCCAACCGGGCCCGGGAGGCCGCCCGGAAGGCCAAGGAGTCCATCCGGCGGAAAACCGCCCTGGGGGGCGCCGCCATGCCGGACAAGCTCCGGGACTGCAACGAAAACAACCCCGAGCTCACGGAGCTCTACATCGTGGAGGGCGACAGCGCGGGCGGCTCCGCCACCCAGGGCCGGGACTCCCGGTTCCAGGCCATCCTCCCCCTGTGGGGCAAGATGCTCAACGTGGAGAAGGCCCGGGTGGACAAGGTCTACGGCAACGAGAAGCTCCAGCCGGTGATCACCGCCCTGGGGGCGGGCATCGGCGACGAGTTCGACCTGAACAAGCTGCGCTACCACAAGGTCATCATCATGGCCGATGCGGATGTGGACGGCAGCCACATCCGCACCCTGCTCCTTACCTTCTTCTTCCGCTTCATGCGGCCCCTCATCGAGGAGGGATACGTCTACGCCGCGGTGCCGCCCCTCTACAAGCTGACCCGGGGCAAGACCGTCCGGGTGGCCTTCGACGACATCGAGCGGGAACAGATCGCCGCGGAGATGCGGGGGGACAACCCCAACGCCAAGGTGGACATCTCCCGGTTCAAGGGCCTTGGCGAGATGGATGCCCACGAGCTGTGGGAGACCACCATGGACCCGGAAAAGCGGACCCTCAAGCGCATCGAGCTGGACGACGCCGTAAGGGCCGACGCCACCTTCAACGTCCTCATGGGGGAGAAGGTGGAGCCCCGCAAGGAGTTCATCGAGCGCAACGCCAAGTACGCGGTGAACCTGGACTATTGATCCATTTCTTATAATAAAGGAACAGGCGGCTCCCGGCTCTCCGCCCGGGAGCGCCACCGCGAAAAAAAGAGATTCAGCCCCTTATGGTAAGGAGGAACACCATATATGTCGAAAAAACCCCAGTATGATCCCGAGGAGATCCGTTTCCCGGACCAGAAGATCGTCACGTCCTTCCTGGTGCCGGAGATGGAAAAATCCTACATCGAATACGCCATGAGCGTCATCAAGAGCCGGGCCCTGCCGGACGTGCGGGACGGCCTCAAGCCGGTCCACCGCCGGATCCTCTACGCCATGTACGAGGACGGCCTGACGGCGGACAAGCCCTTCAAGAAGTCCGCCACCTGCGTGGGCGACGTGCTGGGCCGGTACCACCCCCACGGCGACGCCTCGGTCTATGACGCCCTGGTGCGCCTGGCCCAGGATTTCTCCATGCGCTACCCCCTGGTGGAGGGCCACGGCAACTTCGGCTCCGTGGACGGCGACCCCCCGGCGGCCTACCGGTACACCGAGGCGAGGCTCTCCAAGCTCTCCAACGAGATCCTCCGGGACATCGAGAAGGAAACGGTGGACTGGGACCCCAACTTCGACGAGAGCCGGAAGGAGCCCCGGGTCCTGCCCTGCCGCTTCCCCAACCTGCTGGTCAACGGCTCCAGCGGCATCGCCGTGGGCATGGCCACCAACATCCCGCCCCACAACCTGCGGGAGGTCATCGGTGCCTGTATCTGCGTGCTGGACAACCCCGGCGCCGGCCTCAACGACCTGATGGAGCACATCAAGGGCCCGGATTTCCCCACCCGGGGCATCATCATGGGCCGCTCCGGCATCCGGGAGGCCTACGCCACCGGCCGGGGCCACATCAAGGTCCGGGCCCGGACGGAGATGGAGGAATTCGGCCAGGGCCGCACCCGCATCATCGTCACCGAGATCCCCTACCAGGTCAACAAGCGCATGCTCATCAAGAACATGGCCGACCAGGTGGAGGAGAAAAAGCTGGAGGGCATCAGCGATATCCGGGACGAGTCCGACCGCAGCGGCATGCGCATCGTCATCGAGCTCAAGCGGGACGCCAACCCCCAGGTGGTCTTGAACCGCCTCTTCGCCCAGACCCAGCTCCAGACCACCTTCGCCATCAATATGCTGGCCCTGGTGAGCGACCAGTCCCAGCCCAGGATCTTGTCCCTGCGCCACATCCTGGACGAGTACCTGAAGTTCCAGGAGGAGGTGATCCTCCGGCGGACCCGATATGACCTGAAGAAGGCCCAGGAGCGGGCCCACCTGCTGGAGGGCCTCCTCATCGCCCAGGACAACATCGACGAGGTCATCCGCATCATCCGCTCCCGGTACGACGACGCCAAGGAAAAGCTGATGGAGCGCTTCGGCCTCAGCGACATCCAGGCCCAGGCCATCCTGGACATGCGGCTGAAAGCCCTCCAGGGCCTGGAGAAGGAGAAGCTGGAGGCGGAGTACAAGGAGCTGGAGGAGCGCATCGCCTACTATAACCGGCTCCTCAATGACGAGGCGCTCCTCAGGGAGGTCCTGAAGGACGAGCTGAAGGAGATCGCCGACAAGTACGGCGACGACCGGGTCACGGAGATCGGCTACGTGGAGGACGACCTGGACGTGGAGGACCTCATCGAGGAGGAGGAGTGCGTCTTTACCCTCACCAGCGGCGGCTACATCAAGCGCACCAGCGCCAGCGAGTACCGCCAGCAGGGCAAGGGGGGTAAGGGCAACAAGGCCATGTCCACCAAGGAGGAGGACTATGTGAACACCGTGTTCACCGCCTCCACCCACGACTATATCTTCTTCTTCACCAACACCGGCCGGGTGTACCGGAAGAAGGGCTACCAGATCCCCGAGTCCGGCCGGGCCGCCCGGGGCACCAACATCGTCAACATCCTGCCCGTGGAGCAGGGGGAGAGCGTCAGCGCCATGACCCACACCCGGGTTTTGGAGCACGAGGACCGCTTCCTGGTGATGGTCACCCGGAACGGCACCGTCAAACGCCTGCCGGTGACGGCCCTGAAGAACATCCGCGCCAGCGGCATCCGGGCCCTGAACCTGGACGAGGGGGACGAGCTCATCTCCGTCCGGGAGACCGACGGCACCAAGAAGATCCTCATCGCCACCCACGACGGCCAGGCCATCTGCTTCGACGAGAACGACGTGCGGCCCATGGGCCGGGAGGCCGTGGGCGTCCGGGGCATCCGCCTGGAGGCGGGGGACTACGTGGTGGGGGCCGCCCGGGCCACCAAGGGCAAGAACGTCCTCACCATTACCGAGAAGGGCTACGGCAAGCAGACCCCGGTGGAGGAGTACCGCATCACCAACCGGGGCGGCAAGGGCATCAAGAACTACGAGGTCACGGAGAAAACCGGCAAGATCGTGGCCATCAAGGTGGTGGACGGCACAGAGGACCTGCTGGTGGTCACCGAGCAGGGCGTGCTGATCCGCACCGCCGTCAGCGACATCAAGGTCACCAGCAACCGGGCCACCCAGGGCGTCATCGTCATGAAGTTCAAGGAGGAGGGGGACAAGGTCATCTCCATCGCCCTCACCGAGAAGGAGGAGGACCAGGACGCCGCCGACACAGCTTCTGAAAACGCCGCCGCCCCGGCGGAATAACAAGGAGGGAATATCATGAGACGGCGTATGCGCTACCGGCCCAGCAAGGCCTCCTGTATCTTCGGCGGCATCGTGGGCCTCATCTTTACCGGCATCGGGGTGTTCGCGGTGATCCCCGCCTTCGGCCCCTTCGGCATCGTCTGGACATTGATCGCCCTGGGCATAGCCATCTACCAGTTCGCCATGGCGGCGGGGAAGGTGAGCATGGGCTCCTGGTCTATCGAGGAGGAGGGCGCCGGGGAGGGGAACGGCCCCGGCGGCAAGTCCGCCCAGGACCGGCTCACGGAGCTCCAGAACCTCTACGACCGGCGGCTCATCTCCCGGGAGGAGTATGAGGAAAAGCGCCGGAAGATCCTGGAGGAGCTGTAAAAATGAAAATAAATAGTATTATCTGAAAACGATAATACTGTTTGTTGATTTATTGGAACGCCGCGGGAGGACTTTCTCCGCCATCTTTCCACTGGGGAGGAGATGCTATGAAAAATCTTCTGCAAACGCTCCACCGGCAGCTGGGGCCGTCGGTGCTGCGGATGCTGGCTGCTTTCAGCCTGCTGACCCTGCCGGGGCTCTTCGTACTGATGCTGTTTTTGCCGGAGTATGCTGTGATCCTGCTCCTGGGCTTCGCCCTGGCCGCGGCCCTGGGGGGCATCCTTCTGACGGCCGCCGGGGAGGAGTACCGGTAGGAGGTACGGCCCCCGGACCCGGGGCTTTTCGGCGGGGGCTCCCCGCCCCCGAACCCCCGGAGTTTCCGAAGGGGCCGGAAGCAGCCCTAGGCGCTGTTTTGTCTCCGACGGGTTCACTTTTGTACGCACAAAAGTGAACCGAAAAAGCGCCAAAACCAAGGTTTTGGATTCCTTTGTTTAATCAGCCTGTATCAGACTTTGCCGGTGCCCAGCCACTGAAGCCGCCAAATCCTCCGGGGATCCGATCTGCGGCGGGTTTCTCGTTGATGCTTCGGCCGTTGGCCCTGTTAAAGGGATACATCTATCTGTTTTCTTGCATCGAACTGCCTGGGGCTTTTGAAAGCACGCCGACTTCCTCCAACAGAAAACAGAAACACCTCTCAGCCCGAGGGCCGTCAGGCGGAGTACGGCAGACCGCCCCGCCGGTTACGAGGTGGCCGGAGGCCCAAAGGAGATTCAGCGGCATCTGGGTATCAGCCCTGATACCCACCGATTAGATAAAAGAAGGGGGTCCGGGGTCTCCCCGGCGGTTTTTGGTGACTTTTGTGCGTACAAAAGTCACCCGGGGTTCGGGGCCGGGAAGGCCCCGTTGCACCGTCCCCCAGCCCGAGGGCCGTCAGGCGGAGTACGGCAGACCGCCCCGCCGGTTACGAGGTGGCCGGAGGCCCAAAGGAGATTC
>CALXGG010000010.1 GCA_944387785.1 uncultured Oscillospiraceae bacterium
TCATGCGCCGCCGTTGACAGCCCCGCCCGTCTTTGCTAAAGGGTAATCAAGGCGGGAAAGCCCTAAAATGGCTTCCCCGCCCATTTCAATTTTGGGAAAAGAAATGCTCCAAAATCAAAAAGAGAGCGGCCAAGCACTTTGAGGGATTGGCCGCCTTGTTCACCCATTCAGCGGGACGGCAGGCGGCGGTCAAGGCCGGGTGTAAACCCGTTCATTTCAGCCTTGACGGTTGCCTGCTGTCCTGCTACTTTTCCGGGAGTGTGGCCACAACTTCGGGACACTTTGTCCACAAGTTGGAGCGTAGGACGAGGAACTGGGGCTTTCATATACGCCCTGTCTGCTGATGAGTCCAGACCTGCGCTTGCGGCTCCACGCCACGCAAGCACAGCCCTGTTTTCCTGCCGCTTCAAATGCCCTTGCCCTCCCCGGCGGCAACGGCATTTTCACGGCAACGCCGACAGAGCGTATAACACACTACACTTTGCTTCGCAAAGTCGTGTGCCAAATGGGGGCGTTGCCCCCTTTGGAAACCCCCACAAGAAAAGGCGGTACGCTACCCCTCCACGGGGCGCATACCGCCTTTTCTTGTTATCCAGCCCTCCGGCTGTATCGGTTGAGCAAAAGTCCGCGTGGGATTGATGTGGTATCTTTAACTTTGGGAAACTCCGGTCTCCCACTTGGACACCGCTTTGGCGCTCACGTCCAGCCGCTCCGCCAGCCTGGCCTGGGTGAGGCCCCGCTCCTCCCGGAGCCGCCGGATGGCCCCGCCGGTCACATATTGATCCATGGCGATCCTCCTTGTCCTCTTTCCGGTGTGGTTTCCCCGTTATCATACCAGAGGGCCCGCCCGGGCGCAACCTACGCTTGGTAGACCTCCCCTTCGAGGCCCGCCGCCGCGGCGGGGCGCGCCTCCCGCTGCGGGAACCGGGCCGGACGCCGCCGCTCCCGGCAGGGTTTGCAGAACAGGGCGGATCGTGGTATACTATGATAACAGGTCCGCCGGCCCCCTTCCCGGGGCGGCCGGCACGGGACAGCACAACGGAAGGACGGCGAGGGACGATGAGGACCGGGATCGTGGACGTGGGCGGCGGCATGCGGGGCATATACGCCGCCGGGGTACTGGACTGCTGCATGGCGCGCGGCGTCCGCTTCGACTGCTGCGTGGGGGTGTCCGCCGGCAGCGCCAACGTGGCCTCCTACCTGTCGGGCCAGCGGGGGCGCAACCGCCGCTACTATGAGGAGTACGCGCTGCGCAGGCAGTACATGGGCAAGAGCAACCTGCTGCGCACCGGCTCCTACATCAACCTGGAGTACGTCTACGGCACCCTGAGCAACTCCGGCGGGGAGGACCCCCTGGACTTCCGGGCAATGATGGAGAATCCTGCCAGCCTGATCGTGGTGGCCACCCGGGCGGAGGACGGCCAGCCCCGCTACTTCACCAAGGCGGACGTCCGCCAGGACGACTACCGGATCTTCATGGCCTCCAGCTGCGTGCCCGGGGTGAACCGGCCCTTCGTGCTGGACGGCGTGCCCTATTTCGACGGTGCCCTCAGCGACCCGGTGCCCATCGAGAAGGCCTTTTCCGAGGGCTGCGACCGGGTGGTCCTGCTGCTGACCAAGCCGGCCGGCGTCCCCCGGGTCCCCGGGAAGGACCCCCTGCTGGCCTCCATGATCCAGCGCAGGTACCCGGCGGCCGCCCGGCGGATGCTGCTGCGGACCCAGCGGTACAACGACGCCGTGGCGGCGGCAAAGCGGTACCAGGCACAGGGACGGCTTTTGATCCTCTCCCCGGCGGACACCTTCGGGGTGGACACCCTGAAGCGGGACCGCGATGCCCTGGAGCGGCTCTACCGGGCGGGGGAAAAGGACGGGGAGGCCCTGCTGCGCTGGCTGGAGGGCGGGCACTGACCCGGAAAGGGGCGCCCGGGCCTCCCGGAACAGCGCCCAGGGGAAAATTATTTGACAAAATAATTGACACGTCTCCAAAGCTATGCTATATTTTTCTAGAATTTGACTGGAGTTTATCTGGCCAAGCATACTGGGACCACTCCCGCGGGAGTCAAGGCCATACGGACAGCCGGGTCCACTGCCGATCGGCGGTTTACCGCCTTATTGATTGAGTTAAAAGCTCAAATTTTATAAGTTGGTTACTTTATAACCGAAATGCGCGTCTGCGCAGACTTGTGAAACGGTCAATAACAGAGTGGTAAAAGTATCTTGCTGCTATATAGACTCTAGGTACCAGGCATATTCTCCGGCATCTCCCGCCGCAGGGGGCACCCTGCCCAGGGGAGGGCCCGCCGTCCCCGCCCCGGGCGGCCGCCGGAGCGTATGGGAATACGACCGATCCAGACACAAGCTGCCCAAACGCAGCTTGTGTCTTTTGTTTTGAGGTGAGTCAGATGAAAACAGACCGCGGCCTGGACCAGAAGCGGGCGCCCATCTACGAGGCGCTCCAGACCTTTCGGCAGATGCGCGTCGTCCCCTTCGACGTGCCCGGCCACAAGCGGGGCCGGGGCAACCCGGAGCTGACCGCTTTCCTGGGGGAGCAGTGCGTCAGCATCGACGTCAACAGCATGAAGCCCCTGGACAATCTGTGCCATCCCATCTCCGTGATCCGCCAGGCGGAGGAGCTGGCCGCCGAGGCCTTCGGCGCCGCCCACGCCTTTTTGATGGTGGGCGGCACCACCAGCTCGGTGCAGAGCATGGTCCTCTCCGCCTGCAAGCGGGGGGACAAGATCATCATGCCCCGGAACGTCCACCGCAGCGTGATCAACGCCCTGGTGCTCTGCGGCGCCATCCCGGTGTACGTCAACCCGGAGGTGGACCGCCGCCTGGGCATCTCCCTGGGGATGAAGCGGGAGCAGGTGGCCCGGGCCATCCGGGAAAACCCCGACGCCGTGGCGGTGCTGGTCAATAACCCCACCTACTACGGCATCTGCAGCGACCTGCGGGCCATCGTGCGCATGGCCCACGACGCCGGGATGTACTGCCTGGTGGACGAGGCCCACGGCACCCACTTCTACTTTGGGGAGAACATGCCCGTGTCCGCCATGGAGGCCGGCGCGGACATGGCCTCCGTCTCCATGCACAAAAGCGGCGGGAGCCTGACCCAGTCCAGCCTGCTGCTCATCGGCCCCCGGATCCACGAGGGCCACGTCCGCCAGATCATCAACCTCACCCAGACCACCTCCGGCAGCTACCTGCTCATGTCCAGCCTGGACATCTCCCGGCGGAATTTGGCCCTCCGGGGCAGGAAGGTCTTTCGCCAGGTGGTGGCCATGGCGGAGTACGCCCGGGAGGAGGTCAACGCCATCGGCGGCTACTACGCCTTCGGCCGGGAGCTCATCAACGGGGACGCCATCTTCGACTTCGACCCCACCAAGCTCAGCGTCCACACCCGGGATATCGGCCTTGCCGGTATCGAGGTCTACGACCTCCTCCGGGACGAGTACGACATCCAGATCGAGTTCGGCGACATCGGCAATATCCTGGCCTACCTCTCCATCGGCGACCGGCCCCAGGAGCTGGAGCGCCTGGTCAGCGCCCTGGCGGAGATCCGCCGCCGCCACCAGACCGACAGCAGCGGCCTGATGAACCAGGAGTACATCGACCCCGAGGTGGTCACCAGCCCCCAGGAGGCCTTCTACGCCGAAAAGGAGAGCGTCCCCCTGGCGGACAGCGTGGGGCGGGTGTGCAGCGAGTTCGTCATGTGCTATCCCCCCGGCATCCCCATCCTGGCCCCCGGGGAGCGGATCACCGCGGAGATCCTGGACTACATCCGCTACGCCAAGGCCAAGGGCTGCTCCATGACCGGCCCGGAGGACCCGGAGATCCAGCGGATCAATATTCTTACCAAGGAGGTGGTGTGATGGAGCTCTGGTTCAGCGAATTCCATACCCCCGACGTCAAACACAGCATCCGGGTCAACCGGCACCTCTACTCCCAGCGCAGCGAATACCAGCAGATCGACATCTACGACACCCCGGAGTTCGGCAAGGTGCTGACCCTGGACGGGAACGTGATGCTCACCGAGCGGGACGAGTTCATTTACGACGAGATGATCACCCATGTGCCCATGGCGGTCCACCCCCACATCCAGGACGTGCTGGTCATCGGCGCGGGGGACGGCGGCGTGGTGCGGGAGCTGGCCCGGTACGAGTCCATCCGCTCCATCGACCTGGTGGAGATGGACGAGCAGGTGGTGGAGGCCTGCCGGCGGTACCTGCCGGAGAACGCCTGCCGGCTGGACGACGCCCGGGTCCACATGTACTTTGACAACGCCCTGCGCTTCATCCGCCGCCGCAAGGCCCAGTACGACCTCATCATCGTGGACTCCACCGACCCCTTCGGCCCCTCCGAGGGCTACTTCACCCGGGAGTTCTACGGCATCTGCTACAACGCCCTCCGGGACGACGGCATCATGGTCAACCAGCAGGGCAGCCCCTTCTACCGCCAGGACGCCGAGGCCATGCAGCGCAGCCACAAGCGCATCGTCAGCACCTTCCCCATCAGCCGGGTCTACCAGGCCCACATCCCCACCTACGCCGCCGGGTACTGGCTCTTCGGCTTCGCCAGCAAGAAGTACCACCCCATCGACGACTTCGACCGGGAGAAGTGGCTGGGGCTGCACCTGAAAACCAAGTACTACACCGTAAGGCTCCACGCGGGCGCCTTCTTCCTGCCCGCGTTCCTGGAGGAGATGCTGCAGGAGGTGGAGAAGGCGTGAAATCCAACATCGAGACCTTCATCGGCTGCGACAGCCCCTACGGGGAGGCCCGGATCGTCCTTTTCGGCGCCCCCTTCGACTCCACCACCAGCTTCCGCCCCGGCGCCCGGTTCGGCTCCGCCGCCATGCGCCACGAGAGCTTCGGCCTGGAGACGTACAGCCCCTACCAGGACAAGGACCTGGCCGACTGCGCCGTGTTCGACGCCGGCGACCTGGAGCTGTGCTTCGGCAGCGCCGAGAGCGCCCTGGCCGACATCCAGGCCCGGACGGAGGAGATCCTGTCCGACGGCAAGCTGCCGTTGCTGCTGGGCGGGGAGCACCTGGTCACCCTGGGGGCTGTCCGGGCGGTATGCCGGCGCTATCCGGACCTGCACATCCTCCACTTCGACGCCCACGCGGACCTGCGGGACGACTACCTGGGCGCGCGGCTGAGCCACGCCTGCGTGCTCCGCCGCTGCCACGACCTGCTGGGGGACGGCCGCATCCACCAGTTTGGCATCCGCAGCGGCGAGCGGGAGGAGTTCCGCTTCGCCAGGGACCACACGGACCTGCACCCCTTCTCCTTCGACGGCCTGGAGGGCCTGGCCCGCCGTCTGGCGGAGAGCGGCGCGCCGGTCTACCTCACCATCGACCTGGACTGCCTGGACCCCTCCGCCTTCCCCGGCACGGGGACGCCGGAGGCCGGCGGCGTCACCTTCCTCCAGCTGCTGGAGGCCATCCGGCTGGCGGCCGGGACCCGTGTGGTGGCCGCCGACGTCAACGAGCTGGCCCCCATGCTGGACCCCAGCGGCGTCTCCACCGCCACCGCCTGCAAGGTGCTGCGGGAGCTGCTGCTGGCCCTGTCCTGACAACAGCGCGTCCCTTCCCGCCCCGGAGGCCCGGGGCAGAGATGACATAGCGTCCCCATCACTTTTTGCCGACAGAAAGGAAACACACTATGAGCAGAGTATTAGTCATCGGGTGCGGCGGCGTGGCCGCCGTGGCCATCCGCAAGTGCTGCCAGGTCAGCGAGGTCTTTACCGAGCTGTGCATCGCCAGCCGCACCAAGTCCAAGTGCGACCAGCTGGCCGCCGAGCTCCAGGGCAAGACCGCCACCCAGATCACCACCGCCCAGGTGGACGCCGACAAGGTGGAGGAGGTCATCGCCCTCATCAAGAGCTACCAGCCCGACCTGGTGATGAACATCGCCCTGCCCTACCAGGACCTGACCATCATGGACGCCTGCCTTGCCTGCGGCGTCAACTACATGGACACCGCCAACTATGAGCCCGAGGACACCGACGACCCCCAGTGGCGGGCCGTCTATGAGCAGCGCTGCAAGGAGAAGGGCTTTTCCGCCTACTTCGATTACTCCTGGCAGTGGGCCTACCGGGAGAAGTTCGAGAAGGCGGGCCTCACCGCCCTGCTGGGCTGCGGCTTCGACCCCGGCGTGACCCAGGCCTACTGCGCCTACGCCAAGAAGCACGAGTTCGACACCATCGACACCATCGACATCCTGGACTGCAACGGCGGCGACCACGGCTACCCCTTCGCCACCAACTTCAACCCCGAGGTGAACCTGCGGGAGGTGTCCGCCCCCGGCTCCTACTGGGAGGACGGCCGCTGGGTGGAGATCCCCGCCATGAGCATCAAGCGGGAGTACAACTTCGACCAGGTGGGCCAGAAGGACATGTACCTGCTGCACCACGAGGAGATCGAGTCCCTGGCGGAGAACATCCCGGAGGTGAAGCGCATCCGCTTCTTCATGACCTTCGGCCAGAGCTACCTCACCCACATGCGGTGCCTGGAGAACGTGGGGATGCTCTCCACCACCCCGGTGCTGTTCGAGGGCCGGGAGATCGTGCCCATCAAGTTCCTCAAGGCCCTCCTCCCCGACCCCGCCAGCCTGGGCCCCCGGACCCACGGCAAGACCAACATCGGCTGCATCTTCACCGGGAAGAAGGACGGCAAGGACAAGACCTACTACATCTATAACGTCTGCGACCACCAGGCGTGCTACAAGGAGGTGGCCAGCCAGGCCGTCAGCTACACCACCGGCGTGCCCGCCATGTGCGGCGCCCTGATGCTGCTCACCGGCAAGTGGACGGAGAAGGGGGTCCACACCGTGGAGGAGTTCGACCCCGATCCCTTCCTGGACGCCCTGGATCAGTACGGCCTGCCCCGCAGCGAGGACCGCAGCCCCGTGCTGGTGGACTGATGGCCTTCCTCACCGACCCCGCCGCCCCCTTCGCGGGCCTGGCCGGCTATGACCCGGAGGAGCTGTTCGCCGCCCTTCCCACCCCCGCCTATGTCATCGACGAGGGGCGGCTCCTGGAGAACGGCCGGCGCCTGGCCGCCCTGGCCGGGCGCACCGGCTGCCGGGTCCTCCTGGCCCAGAAGGCCTTCTCCAACTACGACTTCTACCCCCTCCTCTCCCCCTTCCTGGCGGGCACCGAGGCCAGCGGCCTCTATGAGGCCCGGCTGGGCCGGGAGGAGATGCCGGGCAAGGAGGTCCATGTGTTCTGCGCCGGGTACCGGGACGGCGAGTTTGAGGAGCTCCTCCGGTACGCCGACCACATCGTGTTCAACTCCATCCGCCAGCTCAGAAAGTTCGGCCCCCGGGGCAAGCAGGCGGGCAAGAGCCTGGGCCTGCGGATCAACCCCCAGTGCTCCACCCAGGAGGGCCACGCCATCTACGACCCCTGCGCCCCCGGCAGCCGCATGGGGGTGACCCGGGACGTGTGGGACAGGGAGATGGACGGGGAGGCCCTGGCGCTGCTGGACGGCCTTCACTTCCACACCCTGTGTGAGCAGGACTCGGACGACCTCAAGACCACCTTAACGGCGGTGGAGGAAAAGTTCGGGGACATCCTGCCCCGGATGAAATGGCTCAACATGGGTGGCGGGCACCACATCACCCGCCCGGGCTACGACCTTGCCACCCTGGAGGGGTGCATCCGCTATGCCCGGCAGACGTGGGGCGTCGCCGTGTACCTGGAGCCCGGGGAGGCGGTGGCCCTGAACGCCGGGTACCTGGCCAGCCGGGTGGTGGACGTGGTGGAGAACGGGGACGCCCGCATCGCCATCCTGGACGCCAGCGCCGCCTGCCACATGCCCGACGTGCTGGAGGTGCCCTACCGGCCCCCCGTCCTGGGGGCCTGCCCGGAGCCGGGAGAGGGCCATCCCTTCCGGCTGGCGGGGCCCACCTGCCTGGCCGGGGACATCGTGGGGGACTACGCCTTCCCCCGGCCCCTGGCGGAGGGGGACCTGGTCCTCTTCGGCGACATGGCCATCTACACCACCTGCAAGAACAATACCTTCAACGGCATGCCCCTTCCCGACATCTGGAGGCTGGGCCCCGGCGGGGCCCTGGAGCGGCTGACCCGCTTCGGGTACCAGACCTTCAAGGGCCGCCTGGGCCGGTAGGGGCCCCGCCGCCCTTGCAAAGGCGGCCGGCGGGCGGTATAATGGGTCTGGACGCCTGATACAGGTGAGAATACCGCGGGAAGGGGATACCGAAGTGGCAGCTGATATGAAAGAGACCATCGCCCAGGCGGCAAAGACCCTTTCGCAGGAAAAGGGCCTTAAAAAGCTGACGGTGAAGGACATCGTGGAGGAGTGCCATATCACGCGGCAGGCCTTCTACTACCACTTTGAGGGCATCCCCGACCTGTTCCGCTGGATGCTGGAGCGGGACACGGAGCGCACCCTGCTGGAGGCCCAGGCCCAGGGGGACGGGGAGCAGCGGCTGCGGTACCTGTTCGTCATGGCCATCAACGCCCTGCCCTATGTGAAGCGGGGGATGGAAAGCGCCTACCGGGACGAGCTGGAGCGGCTTCTGGCCCAGTACGTCCAGCGCCTGTTCGAGCAGGTCTGCGACGAGGAGGGCCTCTACCGCAGCTGCACCCGGGCCGAGGTCCGGCTGATCCTCCGCTACCACAGCCAGGCGGTCCTGGGGCTCCTGCGGGGATGGACGGAGGCGGACACCCGGGAGCTGGACCAGATCGTCCATACCGTGTTCCGCCTGATGACGGAGGGGATCTCCCCCCTGGAGGGCCCTTCCCCCCGCTGACGGATCCTTGTCACACAGGCCGGAGTGTAAAGTTTTTTTACACTCCGGCCTTTTCGTCTATACAGCCCGCCCCATGTGCCCATTGCGCCGGGAGGGAGGCGGACCTACAATAGAGGCAGGAAGGAGGTGCGGATATGGCACATGAGATCTTGTCTGTCAAGCTATGCCAGCTGGACGACCGGCTGGCACGGCTCCACAGCCACATCCATATGAGCGAGAGCGCCGGCCACAGCCAGCTCCTGGGGGAGATCCAGGCCCTGGAGCGGGCGTGCGCCGAGGAGGAGCTGGGACTGCGGAAAAAGCTGGAGCTGTCCAAATCAGCCTACGTCTCCCTTCTCTCCCGGTGCTACGGGGAGATCGCCCAGTCCATCCAGCGGGCCCGGGACGGGCTCCGGGAGCTGGACAGCCGCTGCCCCGACGAGGACCAGCGGGCGGAGGCAAAGCTGCTGCTGGCCGAGTACGGGCTGGACTTCGCCCACCAGGCGGCGGACCGGGCCCTGCTGCTCGCCATGGACGCCATCGACACGGAGCTGCTCCGTGAGAAAAAAGAGGAAAGGAGCCAGTCATGAAAGAAGTCAAGTCACCCAGAAAACCGCTGCTCTATTACTACGGCATCGTCCTGCTGATCATCTTCCTGTTCAACCTGTTCGTCACCCCCCTGCTGTCCCAGGACCAGGTGGCAGAGGTGGACTACGGCACCTTCATGGACATGATCGAGGCGGGGAACATCGGCGTGGTCCAGGTGGAGGACACCCAGATCCTGTTCACCGACAAAAACCGGACCGAGGTCTACGCGACGACCCCCATGGAGGACCCCACCCTCACGGAGCGGCTCCATGACGCCGGCGCGGAATTCGCCCGGGTCATCGAGGAGCCCGCCTCGCCTCTCCTCAGCCTATTCCTGACCATCATCCTGCCCATCCTGATCTTCGTCGTCCTGGGCCAGTACATGAGCAAAAAGCTGATGGAGCAGGCCGGCGGCGGCAAGAACGCCATGGCCTTCGGCAAGAGCAACGCCAAGGTCTATGTCCCCTCCACTCAGGGCATCCGCTTTGCCGACGTGGCCGGCGAGGACGAGGCCAAGGAGAGCCTCCAGGAGATCGTGGACTACCTCCACAACCCGGACAAGTACACCCAGGCCGGCGCCTCCATGCCCAAGGGCATCCTGCTGGTGGGCCCTCCGGGCACCGGCAAGACCATGCTGGCCAAGGCCGTGGCCGGCGAGGCGGGCGTGCCCTTCTTCTCCATTTCCGGCTCGGAGTTCGTGGAGATGTTCGTGGGCATGGGCGCCTCCAAGGTCCGGGACCTCTTCAAGCAGGCCAAGGAGAAAGCCCCCTGCATCGTGTTCATCGACGAGATCGACGCCATCGGCCAGAAGCGCAGCGCCGGCGGCTACGGCGGCGGCAACGACGAGCGGGAGCAGACCCTCAACCAGCTGCTCACCGAGATGGACGGCTTCGAGGGCAACACCGGCGTCATCATCCTGGCCGCCACCAACCGCCCCGAGTCCCTGGACCCCGCCCTCACCCGGCCCGGCCGCTTCGACCGGCGGGTGCCGGTGGAGCTGCCGGACCTCCAGGGCCGGGAGGCCATTTTGAAGGTCCATGCCAAAAAGATCAAGACCGCGGAGGACGTGGACTTCCACACCATCGCCCGCATGGCCGCCGGCGCCTCCGGCGCGGAGCTGGCCAACATCATCAACGAGGCCGCCCTCCGGGCGGTGCGCGGCGGACGGGTCATCGTCACCGAGGCCGACCTGGAGGAAAGCATCGAGGTGGTCATCGCCGGCTACCAGAAGAAGAACGCCGTCCTCTCCGACCAGGAGAAGCGGGTGGTGGCCTATCACGAGATCGGCCACGCCCTGGTGGCGGCCATGCAGAGCCACTCCGCCCCGGTGCAGAAGATCACCATCATCCCCCGGACCTCCGGCGCCCTGGGCTACACCATGCAGGTGGAGACTGGGGACAAGTACCTTATGACCAAGGAGGAGATCGAAAACAAGATCGCCACCTACACCGGCGGCCGGGCCGCCGAGGAGGTGGCCTTCGGCCAGATCACCACCGGCGCCTCCAACGACATCGAGCAGGCCACCAAGCTGGCCCGGGCCATGATCGCCCGCTACGGCATGAGCGACGACTTCGACATGGTGGCCATGGAGACGGTGCAGAACCAGTACCTGGGGGGCGACGCCTCCCTGACCTGCGCCCCGGAGACCCAGCGGGAGATCGACCGGAAGGTGGTGGAGCTGGTGAAGGCCCAGCACGCCAAGGCCCGGAAGCTCCTGGAGGACAACCGGGACAAGCTGGACCAGCTGGCCGCCTTCCTCTACGAGAAGGAGACCATCACCGGCGAGGAATTCATGGACATCCTGAGAGGAGGGGACAATCGATGAAAAGACGCTCTGGATTCGGCTGGCTGGAGCTGGTCATCGGGATCGCGCTGCTGGCGCTGGGCGTACTGGCCTTCGCAAAGCCGGATCTCGCCCTCACCGGCATGGTGTTCGCCTACGGCATCGCCGCCGTGGTCATGGGCGTGGCGGATATCATTTTGTACATCGAGGTGGAGCGGTACACGGGCTTCGGCCCCATCCTCTCCCTGATCTCCGGGGTGCTGAGCGTCATGTCCGGCGTCATGCTGGTGGTCTACCCCGGCACGGGGAAGCTGATCCTCACGATCCTGTTCCCCCTCTGGTTCATCGCCCACTGTATCTCCCGGCTGACCCATCTGGGGCATATCCGCTTCGTGGCGGGCAATGGGATCTACTGCTTCATCCTGATCGTCAACATCATCGGCCTGGCCCTGGGCATCCTGATGATCTTCAACCCGTTCTTTACCCTGGCCACCATCCGCTGCTTCGCCGCCATCTATCTCATCCTGCTGGGGATCGACAGCGTGGTGATGGCGTTCAGCCGGATGGGGAAGCGGTGGTAAGAAAGGCGGCGCCGGCATGGCCCCCATCGTTCTCTTGACGACCCCGGATCAAAACTCCCGCCCCAGCTCCAGGCGCTCCTCACCTTCCTGTTCGTCAACGACCCGGAGAAGGCCGTCCGCCTCTACCTGCTCCACAGCGGCATCCCGGAGGAGAAGCCGGCGGCGGTCCGCCGGCAGTGCGGCGGGTAATGGAGCATACGGCCATCCTCCCCTTCTGCGGGAAGGCAAAGCGGTGGAAGCCCAAGTACTTCCACCGCTCCGGGGCCCTC
Source organism: uncultured Oscillospiraceae bacterium (assembly GCA_944387785.1). GTDB lineage: Bacteria > Bacillota > Clostridia > Oscillospirales > Oscillospiraceae > Pelethomonas. Next base: position 11,981 of record CALXGG010000010.1, read on the forward strand.
TAGCAGCACTACGCCCAGTTGACCCGACGGGCGCGGGCCCTCTGACGGAGGGGCGCGCCGCGCCAGCCCCAAACATGCCGGGGCCGGGACTTCGGGCCTGGCCAAGATGCAAAAAAGGCGCCCCGCAGAAATTCTGCGGGGCGCCCTTTTCAGGCACCGCCGTGAGCGTCTCTATTTCCGGCGCGGGCCCCCTGTTCCGCCCCGCGGCAGACGCGGCACTGGAAGGGCGCCAGGGTCTCCCCGGCATAGGACGCCTCGTGGGGGTTGTGGTTGATGACCACGCGGATCGCGTCCTCCCCGGACCCTCGCCGCACCACTTCCACCCCGGGAGCGGAGGGCTCCAGCGGGATACGCTGCCCGGCGGCCGCCTGCTCCAGAAGCCGCTCCAGAAGGGGCTCCTCCAGGCCGCAGCCCAGGTAGTACACCCAGCCCTCCTTCTGCCGCTTCCGCGTGGCGGCGGCAAACTCCTGATAGAAGGCGTCGCCATACCGCAGCAGCACCTCCGCGTCCGCCGCCTCCAGCATATCCCGGAAGATGCCGCCCCGGCCCCGGAGGCCGGCGCAGGCCCCTTCCCCCACCAGGGGGAACTCCTGGCCCTCCTGGAGGCTCTCGGTCTCCGCCACGGCCACGCCGGCAAAGGCGTCGAACCCCAGGGGGAGCTGCCGGCCCAGCACCAGGTTGTTGTCGCTGTCCTTGACGAAGTCCCGGTAGGTCAGCACCGCCGTCCCGCCGCTTTCCACAAAGGCCCTGAGCTTTTCCTGGAAGGCGGGCTTGGCCACGATCATCTGGGGCAGGATCAGCAGCTTGTAGCCGGTAAGATCGCTGTCCGCCGGGATCACGTCCACCAGGACGCTGCGGTCATAGAAGAACTTGTGGTACTTCTTCATCTCGGCCTCGCAGTCCAGCAGTACGCTCTGCCGCTGGATCCGGAAAGCCGCCAGGGAATCGTAGTCGTACACGATGGCCGCCTCGGCGGGAATGGGCGCCGCAAGCTGGGCGGCCCAGTCCCTGACCTCCCGGAAGAGGCTCTGGACCTCCCGGAACTTCCGCCGCTTCCGGTTGTCCGCGTCCAGGATGCCGTAGCAGAACTGTTCGGCCCCCTTGGTGGCCCCCCGGTAGCGGAAGAAGAACAGGGACTCGCAGCCCCGGGCCATGCTCTGCCAGGCCCACATCTTGGCCTGGCCGGGCCGGGGGGAGAAGCCGGTGACGTCGTGACCCTGGGCCCCCATGATGGCCTCGGTGATCCAGAAATTCTTCCGCTTCAGGCCCCGGATGTAATCCAGGCCGAAGGCGATCTCGTGGGGAGCCAGAGGCTCCCGCTGGCCTCCCCAGACCGGGTAATTGTTGTAGGCGGCGATGTCCAGGTGCCGGGACACCGCGGCGTAGTCCACATGCTTGCCCAGGCCCCCGCCGGGGAAATCGTGGATCACCGTCGCGCCGGGGATGATCTCCCGCAGCAGGTCCGCCTGGAAGGCGGCGAATTTCACCACGCTCTCGCTGCGGAACCGCTCCCAGTCCAGCCGCAGGGCCGGGTTGTGGGTGGTGATGGTCCGGGCGGGCAGGGGGATCTCGTCGAAATCGTTGTACTCCTGAGACCAGAAGGCGGTGCCGTAGGCCGCGTTGATGGCCTGGATGTCCCCCCGGAACTTCTTTCGCAGGCAGGCGCGGAAGGCGTCCCGGCACCGGGGGCACCAGCAGATGTCGCTGTCCTCATGGCCCAGCTCGTTGTCCACCTGCCAGGCCGCAATGGCCTTCTCGTCCTTGTAGTGCTCCGCCATGGCCCGGATGATCCGCTCGGAATACCGGTACATCTCCGGGCTGTTGAAGCAGTACACATGCCGCCCGCCGAAGGAGCGCTTGCTCCCGTCCTCGAACGCGGAGAGGATGTCCGGGTGCTTTTTGGCCAGCCAGGCGGGGATGGCGGCCGTGGGGGTGCCCATGACGATGGACAGCCCCCGGGCTTTGGCCCGCTCGATCACATGGTCGAAGAAGGAGAAGTCGAACTGCCCCTCGGTCTTTTCCATCAGATGCCAGCCGAACTCCGCGATCCGGATGGCGTTGCACCCCAGCTCGCAGATATTGTCCAGATCCTCCTCCAGCAGGGAGGGATCCCACTGCTCGGGATAGTAGTCTACGCCTAAAAACATCCGTTTTCCACCTTTTTCGCTTTCAGTTGATGGGAGATGCTCTCCAGGAAGCTGCCCTCCGGCTCATAGCCCTTGGCATACAAAGGCCCAGGCGGTAACAAGGGAGGATACCACGCCCATGAGGGCCACCGCTGCCGGGCCGGTCGGCACCCCGGCTCATCAGGATTGCATCGGCCGCCGGTACTAACGATTTTACTGCAGTTTGCCTCCCGGCACAAGTAAAATTCCAGCAAAAGCCGGCACGATCCGCCCGATGAGCGGTAAAAAAGCGGGGGCCGCAGCTGCGGCCCCCGCTTTTGCGCCTTCCTTATTGGAAGGGGTTCTCGGTGGGATAGGGCAGGCCCTTGGGCTGGTTGTAGGCGATGTCGGAGACGCCGAAGTACTTGAGCACCTCGAAGAGGGCCTTGCCGCAGTGGGCGAAGGCCACCGCGCCGTGGTGGGGGTACCGCTTCTGGATGAGCACATGGCGGTAGAAGCGGCCCATCTCCGGAATGGCGAACACGCCGATGCCGCCGAAGGAGCGGGTGGCCACCGGCAGCACCTCGCCCTGGGCGATGTAGGAGCGCAGCACGCCCTCGCTGTCGCACTGGAGGCGGTAGAAGGTGATGGCGCCGGGGGCGATGTCGCCCTCCAGGGTGCCCCGGGTGAAATCGGGGGTGCCGCCGTTTTCCAGCAGGCGGTTCTGGATCAGCTGGTATTTCACCGCGCAGCCGGCGCACATCTTGCAGCTGGGGGTGTTGCCGCAGTGGAAGCCCATGAAGGTGTCGGTGAGCTTGTAGTCGAACTTGCCGGCGATGTCCTCGTCGTAGAGGTACTGGGGCACGGAGTTGTTGATGTCCAGGAGGGTCACGGCGTCGCCGGTGAGGCAGGCGCCGATGTACTCGCTGAGGGCGCCGTAGATGTCCACCTCGCAGGCCACGGGGATCCCCCGGGCGGCCAGGCGGGAGTTCACATAGCAGGGCTCAAAGCCAAACTGCTCCGGGAAGGCGGGCCAGCACTTGTCGGCGAAGGCCACATACTGCCGGGCCCCCTTGTGGGCCTGGGCCCAATCCAGCAGGGTCAGCTCGAACTGGGCCATCCGCTCCAGCAGGTCGGGGTAGGTGCGCTCGCCCATCTCCTTCTGCATATCGGCCACCACCTGGGGGATGCGGCTGTCGCCGGCATGGGCCTTGTAGGCCACCAGGAGATCCAGCTCGCTGTTCTCCTCCACCTCCACGCCCAGCTCATAGAGGCCCTTGATGGGGGCGTTGCAGGCGAAGAAGTCCTGGGGCCGGGGGCCGAAGGTGATGATCTTCAGGTTCTTCACGCCGAGGATGGCCCGGGCGATGGGGACGAACTCCCGGATCATGTCCGCGCACTCCCGGGCGGTGCCCACGGGGTACTCCGGGAGGTACGCCTTCAGATGGCGCATACCCAGGTTATAGGAGCAGTTGAGGACGCCGCAGTAAGCGTCGCCCCGGCCGTTGATCAGGTCGCCGTCGCCTTCGGCGGCAGCCACATACATGACGGGGCCGTCGAACTTCTGGCACAGGATGGTCTCGGGGGTCTCGGGGCCGAAGTTGCCCAGGAACACCACCAGGGCGTTGACGCCGTGGGCCTTCACGTCCTCCAGGGCCTTGAGGGCGTCAGCCTCGTTCTCCACGGTGACGGGGCACTCATAGAGGCCCTCGCCGTAGGCGGCGGCGATGTTTTTCCGGCGCTGGGTGGACAGGGCGATGGGGAAGCAGTCCCGGGACACGGCGACGATGCCCAGCTTTACTTCGGGGATATTGGTAATCATAGCGATTCTTCCTCTCTTTCTTATTGTACATCAGCCGCATACAGAGCGGCCGTATCTCCTGCCCAGGGGCAGGCGGTCTCCGTTGGAAAGCCGATGGCGCGGATAAAGGCCGTCCGGCGGCCCCAGGCTCACAGCAGCTGAGGGTAGACGTCCTTCAGGGCGGGGTAGAGCTTGGAGAACTGGCGGTAGCGGGCCTCGTAGCGCGCCGCGATCTCCGGGTCGGGCCTCACGGTCTCGGAGGTGCGGACCAGCTTGGCGCACACCGCCTCCACGCTGGGGCAGGCCCCGCAGGCCACCATGGCCAGCATGGCGGCGCCCATACCCGGTCCCTGCTCGGAGACTGGGGTGGTCAGCTCCACATTGAGGACGTTGGCCATGATCTTCTTCCACAGGGGGCTCTTGGCCCCGCCGCCGCAGATCATGCTCCGCCGGACGTCCAGCCCCAGGGACCGGGCCACCTCGAGGCTGTCCCGGATGGCAAAGGCCACCCCCTCCAGCACCGCCTGGGTCAGGTCGGCGCGGCTGGTGTCCATGGTCATGCCGATGAAGGCCCCCCGGGCGTTGGTGTCGTTGATGGGGGAGCGCTCCCCCATGAGGTAAGGCAGGAAGTAGACGTGGTTGCGGCCCAGCTTGTCATCGGTAATGGCCGCCTGGGCCCCGGCATAGTCCCGGGAGCCCAAGATGCCGTCCATCCACCACTTGTTGCAGCTGGCGGCGGAGAGCATGCAGCCCATCAGGTGGTAGCGGCCGTCGGCGTGGGCAAAGGCATGGAGGGCGTTGTGGGGGTCCACCCCGAAGCGGCCGCTGGAGATGAAGAGAGTGCCGGAGGTGCCCAGGGAGATGTTGCAGGCGCCCTCTCCCACGGTGCCGGTGCCCACGGCGGCGGCGGCGTTGTCCCCCGCCCCGGCGCAGACGACGACAGTTTCCGGCAGGCCCAGCTCCGCGGCGATCTCCGGGCGGAGGGTACCCACCGCCTCGTAGCTCTCAAAGAGCCGGGGCATCTGCGCCTCGGTGATGCCGCAGATGTCCAGCATCTCCCGGCTCCAGCACTTGTGGGCCACATCCAGCAGCAGCATGCCGCTGGCGTCGGAGTAGTCCGTGCAGTGGACGCCGGTGAGGATGTAGTTGATGTAGTCCTTGGGGAGCATGATCTTACGGATGCGGGCGAAATTCTCCGGCTCATGTTTCCGCATCCAGAGGATCTTGGGGGCGGTGAAGCCGGCGAAGGCGATGTTGGCGGTGAGGGCGGAGAGCTTCTCCCGGCCGATCTCCTCGTTGAGGTAGTCCACCTCCCGGGCGGTGCGGCCGTCGTTCCACAAAATGGCGGGGCGGATCACCCGGTCGTTTTCATCCAGCACCACCAGGCCGTGCATCTGGCCGCCGGCGCCGATGCCCGCCACCCGGGACTTGTCAAAGCCCGCCAGCAGGGCGCCGATCCCCTCCAGCACCGCCTTTTTCCAGTCCTCCGGATCCTGCTGGCTCCAGCCAGGCCGGGGGAACTCCAGGGGGTACTCCCGGGACAGCTCGTTCTGGATCCGGCCCTCCTGGTCCATCAGCAGCAGCTTGACGGCGGAGGTGCCCAGGTCGATTCCGATATACAGCATAGCGTCCTCCCAATTCCTCGATATACCATAGATTCCCCCAATTTTCGTCAAATGTCAATATGGGGGAACATTTTTAGTTGCCGGACTTGCGCCGGGTGACCACATATTAAAGGGCCCTCCGCATACCGCGGAGGGCCCTTGCCGCACACATTTCGTACAGACGGCTGGCAGATTCATAGAGGAGCCCTGTGGCGGCTCTGATACACATCGAGCGGCTGTATCCCAGGCAAAGCGGGAAAAAGGCCGCCTGCTTGGACAGCGGATCCGGCTCTCCGGCCGCCTGGGGAACCAAGTCAGGCACCGGCGGCCCGGGCTCCCCTCATTCCACCTTCATCATACGGTACCCCACGCCGATATGGGTCTGGATATACTGGGGCGAGCCGGGCTCCCGCTCCAGCTTCTTGCGCAGCGTCGCCATAAACACACGGAGCGAGGCCACGTCATTCTCCCAGCTTCTGCCCCAGATCTGCTGCGTGATGAACGTATAGGTCAGCACCTTGCCCACATTCTTGCAGAGCAGGCACAGCAGCTTATATTCACTGGGGGTCAGATGGAGCTCCTGCCCGTCCAGGAAGGCGCAGCCCGCCGCGTAGTCCACCTTCAGTTTGCCGTTTGTAAAAACGACCTCCGCGCTCACGGCGCCGCCCTGCAGGGCGGCCAGACGCCGCTGTGTCACCCGCAGCCGGGCAAGCAGCTCCTCCACGGAAAAGGGCTTGGTCAGGTAATCGTCCGCGCCGGCGTCCAGCGCGTCGATCTTGTCCGTATCCTCACTCCGGGCGCTGATGACAATAATGGGCATGTTGGACCAGGACCGGACCTTGTGGATGACCTCCACGCCGTCCATATCCGGCAGCCCCAGATCCAAAAGGATGATCTCCGGATTGTGAGAGGACGCCTCCAAAACCGCCGCTTCCCCGTTTGCCGCCGTCAGGAAGCGGTAATCGTGGGCTCTCAGGGTAGTGGTAATCAGATTGCGGATGGGCGTGTCGTCCTCAACCACCAAAATCAAAGGCTTATTCATGCAGCACTACCTCCCCGGCTGGTACAGAAAATGTGAAAATCGATCCATGAGGGGGCTGGTCGGCCACCGTGATCTCCCCCCCGTGGGCGTTGACGATGGATTTGCACAGCGCCAGGCCCAGCCCCATGCTGCGGCGGCTGTCGGCGACCTGATTGGACGCGCTGTAAAACATGTCGAAAATATGGGGCTTGGCTTGTTCGGGGATCCCCGGCCCGTTGTCCGCAACGGAAACGTAGATATAGTCCCCTTTCCGCTTCCACCCAATGCGGATCTCCGATCCCGGCGGCGTATATTTAATGGCATTGTCGATGATGTTGATGAGGACCTGGACGATGAGCTTCGCGTCGATCTGCGCCAGGAGGTATTCCTCGCTGTTCTGCACGATCAGGTGGTATTCCACCCGCTTCCGGTTGATATGCCGCAGGGCCTCCGCCACCACCTCGTCCATCAGCTCCGTGGACACATGCAGGTTCATCCGTCCCTCCTCCAGGCGGCTGACGGACAACAGGTTCTCCACCAGGTTGATGAGCCACATGGCGTCATCATAAATATCGGTGTACATCTGCTCCTTGGTCTTTGTGTCAAACAAGTCGCCGTTGGAGAGCAGGTTGCTGGCATTGCCCGAAATGGAGGTAAGCGGGGTGCGCAGGTCATGGGAGATGGACCGGAGCAGGTTGGCGCGAAGCTGTTCATTTTTCGCCAAAACTGCGGCGGCCTCCTTTTCCTCCAGGTTCTTTTGATTTTCGAGGGCCAGGGCGCACTCCCCCAGGACCGAGAGGAGGATGCTCGTCTCAAAGGAATCCAGCGGCTTGTCCGACGCGGCGATCCCCACCACCCCGTATACCTGCTCCCCCGTCCGGATAGAGAGGTAGGTGCAGCAGGCGTCGGAAAGGCTCTCCGTCCCCGCGCCCGCCCGCTTGTTGTTGGTCACCACCCACTGCGCGATCTCCCGCTCCTTCGGGTCGGTGTAGCGCTGGGGAGACGCCGTGCCGTCCGCAAGCAGGATCTCCGGCTCCAGCAGCCGCTCCTGCTTCATCGGGTAGATGACGATGTCCCGCTGGAAGATCCGCAGCAGCTGCTTCGCCGTCACGGAGACGATCTCCTCCTGGGTCCTCGCCTTCTGCAGATTCTGATCGGTCTCAAAAAGGAGCTTCGTCCGCCACGCCACCTGGGCGGACCGCTTGGCATGGGACTTCAGCTTGGAGGCCAGGGAGCCGGTCAGCAGGGAGGCCAGGAACATCACCAGGAAGGTGACCGGATACCCGCTGTCGTAGGCATGGAGGGAAAACCGGGGATCCGTAAAGAAGAAGTTGAACGTCAGCACGCTGACGATGGACGCGATAAAGCTGCAGACGGAGCTTTTGGTGGATACGGAGATCAGCATCACGCCCAAAATGTAAAGCGTGATGATGTTCGCCTCCGTAAACCCCAGCTCGTAAAACAAAAAGCCCGCCAGCGTGGTCACAAGGAGGATCAGCGTACTCTTCAGCAGGTCAAGGACGGACAAGGACGGGATATACATGACCTCCCGATGCCGGGCGGCAAGACGGCCGTTCGCTCCGGTATCGGGGATGATATGGATATCCAGCTCCGGGGTGAGCTCGATCAGGCGCTCCGTCAGGGAGGGCTTCTTGAAAAACAGCCGGCGGGGGATCTCGCTGCGGCCCAGCACGATCTTCGTGACGCCGGACAGGCGGGAAAACTCCGCGATCTGGTACGCCACGTCGTCGCCGTACATCGTTTCAATGGACGCCCCCAGCTGCTGCGCCAGCCGGATGTTCGTCTGGAGGCGGTCCTTGTCCGGCTGAGGCATCCCCTGGAACCCCTTTGTCTCCACAAACAGCGCGGTGAACCCGCATCGGAAGGCGTTTGCCATCCGCGCCGCCGTCCGGATGATTTTCTCATTCGAGGGGGCGGAGGAAAGGCACACCAGGATATGCTCATGGGTGCGGAATTCCGTGCTGCTCTGGGCTCCCCGGATATATTGGGCCGCCCGATCCGCGCAGCGGCGCAAGCCGATCTCCCGCAGCGCGCTCAGCTGCGCCAGAGAACAGCTGGCCAGCAGCTCCCCCTTCTTTTGCTGAAGCAGGCGCTGCTGCAGCCGCTTCGGCTCGATATCGATAAACTCCACTTGGGCCGCCTGGTCAAAGACATGGTCCGGGATGCGCTCCACCACCGCAGCGCCCAGGATCGAAAGGACGGTGTCCTGGATGCTTTCGATATGCTGGACGTCCAGCGTTGTAAACACATCTATGCCCGCCTTCAGCAGCTCCTCGATGTCCTGATACCGTTTGCTGTGGCGGGAGTCATCCGCATTCAGGTGGGACAGCTCGTCGATCAGGATCAGCTGGGGCCGGCGCTCCAGGCAGGCGTCCAGATCGATGGCCACATCACTGCGGCCCCCCCGTGTCACTGTCCTGCAGGGCATCGTTTCAAACCCCTCCGCCAACGCCCTGGTCTGGGGCCACTGGTCCCCGGCAAGCAGGCCGATCACGGTATCCCGCCCTGCTTGCCTGGCCCTTTCCGCCGCCTCCAGCATGGCGTAGCTCTTCCCGGCGCCGGAAAAATAGCTGGCAAAAATGGTCAGCTTGCCCTGTTCCCTGCCCGTCATGCGCGCAGATACCGCGGCTGTACCCATCGCGAGTCCCCCCTTTCGCACAGATATTATAGCACAGCCCTAGGGCCGCTGTCCGCAAAGTTGGCAGATAAATTCCAGCGCCAGGGAGTGGGGGGCGCCGCTTTTCCACAGGACCTTCTGCGGCCCCGGCGCTTTCTCCATGGTCCTTATTTCCACAGCCCCCCGGCCCACAAGGGCCGCCCGCGGAGGCAGGGCGACGCACTTCCACCGGGCCGGGATCCCGCTTTCCGCCTCGGCCGAAACGATGGCCACATCGGCCTCTCCGGCGTCAAAGGACGCGATCACATCCTGCTCCCGCCCCAGCGACAGGCTGCATCGCGCATCCGGATGCCGGGCGGTGATATCCTTCAGGGCGTTTGAGACAGAGGGCAGCGCGTTCAGGCTCGAGACCGCAACGTTCAAACGGGCCGCTTCCCCCTGTTTCTCCGCTGCGAACTCCTCCAGAAACCGGTCCAATCTTGAAATGAGATAGTAGCCAAACACCGCGATTGCCGCAAAGCTTCCCAGCAAAACCGCTCCTTCCACTGCGATCCCCCCTTTCCGCTGCACCGCAGGGTCAGCTTGCTCATATATGGAAGCACTTCTGGATATCGTGCTGCGTCCCCAGGACCAGGATCGTGCTGTTTGCCGGCAGGCAGGTATCCGGGGTGATGACCGTCATGGAGAATCTTCCGTTCTGCTTGATGGCCATGATGTTCACATGGTACCTTTTCCGCACGTCCAGCTGGCCTATGGTCTTGCCCACCCAGCCGCCCGGGACCTCGATTTCAAAGATGGCGTGGTCGTCGCCCAGGGCAATATAGTCTGAGATGTGATCCGAGCTGTATCGGATGGCGGTCCAGACCGCCATCTGCTTTTCCGGATATACCACCTCGTCCGCGCCGTTGCGCAGCAAAAATTTGGCCTGTACGTCCCGGGCGGCTCTCGCCACCACCTTTTTTGCCCCCAGTTCCTTCAACAGGGAGGCTGTCTCCAGGGAGCTCTGGAAATTATCCCCAATGGCGACGATACAAACGTCGAAATTCCTCACCCCCACGGAGGAAAGGAATTCCTCGCTGGTGCTGTCTCCGATCTGCGCGTTGGTCACAAAGGGAAGGATGGCGTTGACCCTGCTTTCATCCTTATCCACCGCCATGACCTGATGGTTCAGCTCGTTCAGCTTCATCGCAATGTGGCGGCCGAAGCGGCCCAGCCCGATCAATAGAATCGTTTTCATACGTCCTCCATAGTTGCTTCTTTATCCCACGGTGATCCGTTCCTGCGGAAGGCGGGCGCTGCCGCCCTGAACTGTATTGGAGAGGGCCGCAAATATCAGCGTGAGCCCCCCCACGCGGCCGAAAAACATCAGCACGATCAGGATCAGCTGGGAGATCCCCCCCAGCTGCGGCGTAATCCCCAGGGAGAGGCCTACCGTTCCGATCGCGGACGCCGTTTCAAAAAGGCAGGTCAGAATGGGTAGCCCCTCCATCCTGCTGATGACCAGCCCCCCGGTCAAAAACAAGGTCAGGTACATCATCAAAATCGTTGACGCCTGGGATACGGTCTCATTCGACACCCGCCTGTTGAAAAAGTGGGGGTTCTCTCTGCGCCGGAAAACCGCCAGGGCGCTCGCCAGGAGGACCGCCACGGTGGTAGTTTTCATGCCGCCCGCAGTGGAACCCGGAGAGCCGCCGATCAGCATCAGGATCGTAATGATCGACTGCCCGGTCTCGCTCATAGCGGTCAGATCCGCCGTATTGAAGCCTGCCGTCCTGGGCGTGACGGCCTGGAAAAAGGACAGGAGCGCCCGCTCCCCCAGGGGGGCCCCGGAAAATTCGAAAAAGAAAAAATACACCGTGGGCGCCAGGATCAAAATACCGGTCACCGTCAGGATCACCTTGCTCTGCATCCGGTATTTGCGGAAATGGTGCCGGTTGGTGCGGATGTCCTCCCACGTCAGGAAGCCGATCCCTCCGATCACGATCAGCAGGGCGATCACCACCGTGACCACAGGCTGGGCGGCATAGTCTGTCAGGGAGGAAAACGGAGCCTTTATCCCCATCAGGTCAAAGCCCGCGTTGCAAAAGGCGGATATGGAGTGGAAAAGCGCATACCAAACGCCCTTGCCAAGCCCGAACTCCCCGTAAAACACGGGAAAAAGCAGCGCCGCGCCCAGCAGCTCCACCACCAGGGCCGTCTTTAATATGAACCAGGTCAGGCGCACGATCCCGCCTACGCTGGGCGCCGCGATGGCCTCCTGCATGGTGCTGCGCTGCATCAGGCCGATCCTCCGGCCGGACAGGATGGCAAAGGCCCCCGCCACGGTGACCACGCCCAGTCCCCCTATCTGTATCAATAAAATGATGACCGCTTGCCCGAAATACGACCAGTAGGTGGCGGTGTCGTGGATCACCAGCCCCGTTACGCAGACAGCGGAGGTGGAGGTGAACAATGCCTCCAAAAAGGGCGTATGGACACGCTGCTGCGTGGATATGGGAAGGGTGAGCAGGAGGCTCCCCATCAGGATGACCAGCAGAAAACCCAATATGATGACCCGGAAAGGGGACTTGGTGCTCTTGTGCAGAAACTGCCACATAAGGCCTTACCTCTTAATACGCATTTATCCTATCTTTATATCTTCATTATCCTCATCCCGTCTAAAGGAGGTATTAATGTATTCCAGCGCATATTAAGGTGATATTAAGGCGGAGGGCGCGGGACAGATGCCTGTCCCGCGCCCTCCGCCTGCTCCCATATCCCGGCTTTCCGGTCATCGCTCGATCACATACACCACGGCGTCCTGGTGGTCCTCCGTCAGCGCGAAGCGGGAGGCAAGGCCGGCGGTCAGATACAGCTCCCCCCTGTCGGTCACGAAGACCGCCTCGAAATCCCGGCTCTGCTGCCAGAAGGCGGCCGCCTTCTCCAGCCCCATCACGAACAGCGCGGTGGAAAGCCCGTCGCAGACCAGCCCGTCCTCCCCCACCACCGTGACCGACAGCAGCCCGCGTTCCGCCGGCCGGCCGGTGGAAGGATCCATGATGTGCCAGTAGGTTTTCCCGTCCCGCTGGAAATACCGCTCATACCCGCCTGAGGTGACCACCGCCTGGTCCTTTACCGAAAGCACGATCATCGGCGTATCGCCTCCCGGGTCCTTGACCGCTATTTTCCAGGGGGTGCCGTCCGGCTTCCCGCCGACGGCCTGGATATTGCCGCCCAGGTTCAGCAGGGCGGACCCAACGCCCTTTTCCCGCAGGTATCCCGCCGCCAGGCTGCCGGCATAGCCCTTGGCCACGCTGCCCAGATCCACCTGCATGCCGTCCGGAAGGACTACGGCGCCGGTTTCCCCGTCACAGCGGATCCGCGTATAATCCACACCGGCCAGCAGCCCGTTGATCGTTGCCTGATCCGGCACCTGATACTCCCCGGTGGTAAAGCCCCACTCCCGTACCACCGGATAGACCGAAATATCCAGCGCCCCGCCGGTCCGCCGGCACAGGGCGAGGGCAGCGCGCATCAGCTCCCCACCGGCGCCTGTCAGCTTGCCCGCACCCTTCTGGTTGATGGCGTAAAGCTCGCTGCTCCGGTCGGTCACCGACACCTTCGCCTCCAGATCGGCGATCATCTCCCTGACGTCGGACAGCAGCGCCTCCTCCCCGTATATGGTCACATCCATAACGGTGTCCATGGCAAAAAAGGTGCTTGTCCGCGGCTGGCCGGCGCCCGCGCAGCCGCAGAGCAGGCAAAGCGCCAGCAGGCAGATCCCCCAGCGCCGCCTCATGGGGCCCACTCCCGTATAACAGCGCCTGTGCTTCCGCGGAATAACACCATTGACAGATCCTCCCAGTTTATTGTATACTACATCCCATAGCGGTTAGCGCAAGCTAACCAATCGAGCAAACCACCGTTACCCGGCACATGATCGAACCTGTTGGTTAGCTGATGCTAACCTTTGCGATATAAAAAGTGGTTTGTATTATAGCAGGAAAGGGGCGTGATTGTCAATCCACCATCCGCAGCGCATGGTTTGAACGGATCGGCCGTGAGCCGGCGGCAGGGATACCCGCCGACCGGCAGAGGGCCCTCTCCCGTCCGGCGGCACATGTTTTTGCCGGCCGGCTGCCTGTTCCGGGGAAAGCGGCGCCTCCGGCGCTTCCCTCCGGCCAGGCCGTCCCGGAAACCGCCGCCGGCTGCGGGACCGCTGCAACGCGGGCGCTTTTGCCCCGGGCGCCTGCATCCGTTCCACGGAAACTCAGTACACAAAGAGGTAGGAAGATGAAAAAATTTTCTCGTAGGTTCCTTTCGTTGCTGCTGTCAGCGGCAATGCTGTTTTCCCTGTCTGTCCACACGGCGCTGGCCGCGGAGCTCCCGCTGCCGGCAACAGTGGAGAGCTGCGAGTATACCTCCTGGCCGGAGTCTGTCAGGCTGGGATTCCCCGACAGTTCTGCCCAGTGGCTGAAAAAGCTGACGGGCGTGCGCGTCAATGACGTGCCCTTTACCCACCAGTCCCTGTCCATTTCCAGCAGCGGCAGCCTCTGGAACGTACAGTCTGTCACCGGCGCTTACGGCAGCTATCAGGCCCTGTGCATCACCACAAAGGGCGTCCGCTTCCCCGCCGCTGTTGTGATCTCCGCCGAGGGCTGCCCGGATCTTACGCTGGAGGTCACAAGATCCGGCAGCGGGCCCTTCTCCTCCTATACGGCCAAAATCACAGGCAGCGCCGTCCCCGAGGAGCCGACATACGCCGTCAGGACGGCGGCGGCCGCCAACGGCAGCGTGACGGTCTCGCCTGCGAAGGCCAAGGCCGGCGAGGACGTGACCGTGACCGCCAGGCCGGCTGCCGGCTATGTGCTCAAAAGCCTGGCGGTGACCCGGCAGAGCGGCGGCGCCCTGGACACCCGGCCAACCGACGGCGGCTGCGCATTCCGCATGCCTGCGGAGGACGTGACCGTGACTGCCGTGTTCGCCGCGGAGGAGCCCCCCGCCGGCCTGACACCTCCCGAGGCGGTCACGGCGGAATACGCCTACTTTGGCTTCCCCAAGCGCACGGTCAACCTGAATTTCGGCGGGCAGCCTGCCGCCAAGCGCTGGCTGGAGGCGATCACCGCCGTTACTGTCAGCGGCCGGGCCTTTACAAAAGCCGATGATCCCTTCCGCACGGAGGACAACCAGTGGCTCGTCGATACGGTATACGGCAGCTACGGGTCCTATCCCGCGCTCCGGATCGTGGAGTCCTTCCAGAGCCCGGCCACTGTCGTTATCTCGGCCGGCGGCTATCCCGACCTGACGCTGGGCCTGGCCAAGAGCGGCGGCGGCTCCAGCGCCCGCTACACCGCGGAGATCACGGAAGCGGCCGGCGGAGGCCCCGCCCCCGACGCCAAAAAGGCAATCTCCCTCCGGCAGATCCGCATTACGGATGACGGCGGATCCCTCCCCGCCTATCACTGGCACTTCGCCTTTGAAGGGGCGCCGGATTATGTGTCCGCCATTACGGCGGTGTCCGTCAACGGCGCCGACTGGGAAAAGAAATCCGCGGCTCCTTCCGCAGGCGGCGGGTACTATCCGGACACGGCGGCAGACCGGCTGGTGTTCTCCATTGACAGCTTCAGCGCCACGGGGACCGAGCCTCTGAAAAGCGGAGATGTCATCCGCATTGCCGCCGCTGGCTATCAGGATCTGGAATTCAAATTTATGCTGGATCTGAGCGGCAGGACGCCGTCGGCAGAGGAAAACGACGGCAAGGGCGACCACTACGCGCTGCATATCAGGCTGGCGGGCGCGTTTGAGGCGGCCCTTGTGGGCCAGGAGCGCTACGACGGCGTGTCCGGCGCCACAGGCACGATATCCTCCCACAAAAACAGCGACGTCACCGTCTACGGGGCGCTGGTCGAAAAGGGAAAGGCCCCTGCGGAGAGCGATTGGGAGAAGCTGGGCGATCCGTCCTCGGACATCAGACTGGTGGGCAGCAAGTGCGCTGTCTCCATTGCGCCGGACACGGCGGCGGGGACCCTCGCGGACAGGGACAGCGGCATGAAGGGCTCCTATCTGACCATCGGCAGCGGGCTGACCCTCAGCGGCACGCCGAAAGACGCCGGCAGCTACCTGGTTTCCCTTACGGCGACCGACAAGCAGGGGCGCACGACTGTCAGCAACGCCCTGCCGTTCCGAATCTATACCGGTGAGGAAACACTGGCCGGCCAGCTGAAGCCGGAGAACCTGACCCAGACGCAGGATGGCAAATACATGTGGGACATCATGGAGCCCTGGACCATCAGGAGCTTTGGCAGCAATGTGGACGGCGAAGAAAACAGCGTCCGGGTGCCGCAGGAGCTGAAGGCCTGGTTCGGCTCCCACGCCAGCGGCACCTATGGCTATCTGGGCTACGACCTCCCATGGAAGGACGTTCTGGCGGGCAGCATCCCCCAGACGCTGTACATCCCCCGCGGCTGTGACCTGACGCTGGTCAATATGTCGGTCCTCAGCAGCGTCCGCATCGTGGTGGAGGACGGCGGCAAGCTGACCCTCCGGGACTCTGTCGTGCAGGGCGTGATCGACGTGGCCTCCGGCGGCACCTTCTCCATGAATTACAGCGGCTTCGGCGGCAAGGGCAGCTTCCTGACCGGCGCCTCCCTATGCGGCCAGCTGCGGCTGCAGGACGGGGCGATCCTGGAAAACGCCGCCATCTACTCCCACACCAACTACCTTGCCAACGGCAGGCTGGCCGACCGTACCAGCAGTGAGCCGGTGGTGACCGCCACCGGGAAGGTGACGGTCCGCGGGCAGGTATTCATCCAGGGCGACGAGGCCGCAAACGGCAGCGCCGCGCAGGCCGGCCTGCGGGTCAAGGACGGAACGCTGACCCTGGAGGACGGCTCGGTCCTCGTGGTCTACGGCGGCGGCGCCAAGGTCCAGCTGTTCCCCACCAGCGGCACCGCCATCCAGCTGGATCACGGCGCCATTGCCGGGGCGGGAAAGGTGGTGGCAGTCGCCGGCCAGGCATTCTGGGGCAATGGCGGCAGCGCGGTCTCCGGTACCGGCGCCATCACGGCCGCCCAGGCGTTTTTGCAGGGAGCGACGGCGTTTTCCGCCAACGGCGCCAGCGCCGGCAAGGCGGTGGACGGAGATATCCCTGTCACCAGCTCCAGGCGCCATATAGCGGACGGCACCGTGGTCCCGACCCTGGACCCTGACCCCCTGGAGGGCCTGTATTGGAAGCGCGGCATCGACCCCGCTCCTCCGCTGCATGCCTTCGAGACGCCGGAAGCCGTCCCCGTGGCCGCGCCCTCCCTTTCGGCAAACCGCGCCGCTCTGCCGGGCGGCGGCTCCGTGACCCTGACCGTGGGCAATGCCATGGGCCATGTGTCCCTCCGTCAGAGCGACGACCAGGGCACGCCGGAAAAGCTGCTGACAGCCGGGGCCGACGGCACATACTCTGCGGTCCTTCCCAACAAGACGGCCATCTATACATTTACCGTAACGGCGGAGAACGGCACGGCAACATGCACCGTGTCTGTAACGGAAGTCAGCCCCGGTATCCCTTACGGCGGTCCCCAGGCCGCTGATCCCGGGAAGAGCCAGGGCGGCGGCACGGCCCCAGCCGTCACCGGCTCCCAGAGCAGTTCGGTCATTGAGACCATCCGGGGAGCGGACGGATCGGTCCGGACGGTGGAGCGGCAGAAAGACGGCGTCGTGATCACCACGGAAATCCGCCCGGACGGCGTCCAGATCAGGCTGGTAAGCCGGCCGGGAGAGGATGTGACGGCCAGCGTCACCCTGCCGCAGGGCCTTTCCGCGGCCGTGGTGAAGCTCCCCGTGGATGTCGGCCCCGGCACAGTTGCCAAGGATGGGGCCAGCGGAAAGATCGTCAGCCTGCCCGTACCCGCCGAAAACGGCCTGACGGTGAAGGTGGACAAGACCTCGGAGCTGGTGATCGCGGACAACGCCCGGCGCTTTTCGGATGCGTCCGGCCATTGGGCCAAGGAGGCTATCGCTTTCTG
This sequence comes from uncultured Oscillospiraceae bacterium, assembly GCA_944387785.1. Classification (GTDB taxonomy): domain Bacteria; phylum Bacillota; class Clostridia; order Oscillospirales; family Oscillospiraceae; genus Pelethomonas. Next base: position 29,144 of record CALXGG010000010.1, read on the forward strand.
CTCCGCCCACGAATTCTTTACCGGCACCGGCGGGGATGTGTTTTCCCCTGACAGCCCAATGACCCGGGCCATGCTGGTAACGGTCCTCGCCCGCTTTGACGGGCAGCAGACAGACGGCGGCAGCCTGTGGTACGAAAAGGCCATGGAGTGGGCCGTGAGGAATGGTATTTCCGACGGAAGCGATCCCCAGGGAAAGGTCACCCGGGAACAGCTGGCCGCCATGCTGTACCGGTATGCAGTCTATAAGGGCCTGGATACCGAAGAGGACCTTGCCGCGGCCCAGGGCTTTACCGATTACAGCGATATCGCCGGCTACGCGCGGCAGGCCCTGTCCTGGGCTGTGAAGGCCGAGATCATCCGGGGGACCGGCGGCAACACCGTGTCCCCCAAGGCGGACGCCACCCGCGGGCAGGTCGCCGTGATGCTCCTGCGCCTTTGCAAAGTGATGGCGGTCTGATCCTGGAACCTTCTCAGGAGGCAACCTCCGCCGCAGAAGCGGCATCCGACAGATGGGCGGGACATCCCCAAAAGGGACGTCCGGCCCATCGTCCCACAGCACAGAAGGAGCTGGCTTCGTTTTGGCGGCGCGCCGGGAAATAACGCAGCCTGCCCACGGCATCACGGATCCGCCCCCGGCAAGACGTCCGTCGATCTCCCCCGGCAGGGGCGAAAGGCGCCCCGCCCTGTACAATAAAAAATCCTCAGGAACTTTTTGTTCCTGAGGATTTTGGGAAAAGGTGAACCGTATCGAAGAGATATCTCCAGGGCTGCGCCCAGACCCAGATCCCACCCCCAGCGTAAGCGTTTGCGATCCGGAAAGGAGGAGCCGCAAAATGAACGTGCTCGGCTTTTACGAAAAAGGCGGAGCAAGCGGCATATCGCTTGTTCTGATGTGGCTTGTCCAAACACTAGACACCTCTGTCCGATCATCAAACAGCCTTACTGCCTGGGCCGCACCGCGAGTGCGGCGTAAATTCGGAGCGCAGCGGAGAATTGCGCAGAGGCGGCTTTGCCGATCCCGAGCGTTGGAATCTCCCAAGAACGGAGGCGGCCTTAGCCGCCGGAACCCAAAAAGAAAGACACGCTAAGCTACGGACTGATAACGAAGTATTGAGCAAAACAGTTTATCAGGCGTAGCAAAGGCAAATAAAATCACCGAGAGAAGCAAAAAGCATTTCTCGGTGATTTTATTATATGGGGAGTTGGAACGGTACCTTTTCAGATTTATGAAATGAAAAATGCCAAAATTCGCTGGCCGGATTCCTTGCAAAAAGTCCTTAAATCCTTTGTTTCTCTTATACAATCCTATTACTTTCCGAGAAAAATCAAGAATACCAAGCGAAAATCATTTGGCACTCTTCCTTCTCCGCACATTTGATTATTTCTGTGTTCTCCGTTACTATAAGAGCAGAAATCAAAGGAGGTCTAACTGATGAAGCAAAAGTATTACCTTGCGCTTACAAAGGAGGAATGGCGGCTTATGATTGAGTGCTTAAACAAGCTCCGCAACCGGCTTATATCGGAGGACAGATACACCGATACCGTGGATGAGGTGCTTGTTAAAGTGGCAAACGCTAAAATCAAAAAAATCAAGGTTAAAGAACGGAGGGCTTGAATATGGAAAAGTACATTACAGATGAACGCACAGGGCTGAAATATGAGTTGGTAGGTGATTATTACCTCCTCGCCGGAGATAATGAGCCGGAGGAAGAACAGAAGCCAATCGGGATGTGGGGACAGCGACATCTTCGCTATCTGAAAAATCACCGCAAAGTACACTATGCCAATCTGCTAACAAGCGGTAAGCTGAACAACTATCTTTCGGATATTGATAGGCAGGCAGAGGAAATGTTTGAACGGCTTACAAAGCAGATGGCAGCATCAGAGGATATCACAGAATAGATGAAGGCTATTGATCAGACAGAATGGGTAAGAAAAATGAACAACATAAGAAATCGAGTTACAGAAATCGTAAACAATGATCTCACATACGCGTATTGAAGGCAACCCGCAACGATCGGTCAATCCGTTGCGGGTTGCTTTTGTAAAAAGGTTAAAGATAGTTTTGAATCTCCTTAGATCGCTTGACCTGCGTGTCTTCTCTGTATGAACTTAACAACCTCCACAATGGGAATCACCAAAAAGGCCAAGCCGAGGGCGATCCCGTATTCCGTCCAGCCGACCGGGGTGAAGCCGAAAGCATTAGCCAAAAACGGGATCTCGAGCAAAGCAGTCGTCAGGATCAGCGAGCCGATCATGGCGCCCCACAAAACCTTGTTCTGTCCCCGCAGGCTGAAAACGGATTTTCTTTGCGAACGGAGGTTGAAGGAATGGAATATCTCGCACATGGACATAGTCAGAAACGCCATTGTCATCCCATGCCGGGACGAGCCTACGGGCAGCGAGAAGACCCCGCTTTCAAAGAAATGGCCGATGAGATAGGAGATGATTGTTAACGCGCTGACCAAAATCCCCTGATAGAGAATATCCACAAGCAAACTGCCGGAGAAAAATCCCTCTTTGGCGCTCCGGGGTGGGCGGCGCATACTGTTCGCCTCGGCTTTTTCCATCCCGAGCGCCAGCGCGGGGAAGCAATCCGTGATCAAATTGATAAACAGAAGATGCACAGGATTCAACAGGGTAAAGCCCAGCATTGCTGCGGCGAAAACGCCCAAAACCTCGCTCATATTGGAAGCGAGCAGAAACTGGATGGCCTTTCGAATATTCTCATAGATGCGGCGGCCTTCCTTGACGGCGAGGACGATCGTGGCAAAATTATCGTCCGCCAAAACCATATCGGCAACATTCTTTGTGACGTCGGTTCCCGTAATTCCCATTCCGATTCCGATATCGGCGGATTTTATGGAGGGCGCATCGTTGACACCGTCGCCCGTCATGGCGGTCACGGCGCCGAGGGATTTCCATGCGTTTACGATCCGGGTTTTATGCTCGGGCTGCACTCGGGCGTAAACGCTCGTTTCCTGTACCTTTTGCAAAAGCTGCTCGTCGGAAAGCGAGTCCAGCTCAGTGCCGGTGATTGCCTGGGAGGCATCTGCAAGGATTCCCAATTCCTTGGCGATGGCGACGGCGGTATCTTTATGGTCGCCTGTGATCATCACGGCGCGGATCCCTGCCTGGCGGCATTCTTCGATGGCGGCCTTGACTTCCGGGCGCACCGGGTCGATCATCCCTGTAAGGCTGAGGAAGGTGAGCTTTTGCTCCAGAACCTCCGGGGTGTTTTCCGCCGGTTTTTCTTCCCAGTCCCGCCGGGCGACAGCCAAAACGCGCAGTGCCCGGTCGGCCATGTTTTTATTAGCTGTTAAGAGCTCCTGCCGTTTTTCATCGGTCATGGGAAGGACTTTCCCGTTTTCCAGATAGCCTGCGCAGCGGGCGATCACGACGTCGGGCGCACCTTTGGTATACTGCACGAATCCTTTCTCGGCGCGGTGGATGGTGGACATCATTTTCCGCCCGGAATCAAAGGGAGCCTCACCCACGCGCGGCTGCCGCGCTTCCAGCTCCTGCTTCTTCAAGCCGGCGTCACAGGCGAAATTCACCAAAGCGCATTCGGTGGGCTCGCCCTCGGCTTTGTTTTCGCTGTTCAGGAAAGCGTCGGAGCAAAGAGCCATGGCCGAGGCAACAAGGGCTTTCTCTCCGATATACTCCACGACCGTCATTTTATTTTGGGTGAGGGTGCCGGTTTTATCGGAGCAGATGACCTGGGTGCAGCCGAGCGTTTCCACGGCGGTCAGCCGGCGGATGATGGCATTTTCTTTTGCCATTTTCGTGACCCCGATCGAGAGGACAACGGTGACGACCGTTGCCAGACCCTCCGGGATGGCGGCGACGGCCAGCGACACGGCCACCATAAAGGTTTTTAAGATGACTTCAAGGGCATGACCGCCTGCGGCCAGTTCGCCCCGCGCCATAAAAAGATTGAAGGCGAAGAGGAAGACACAGATTCCGAGCACCATTTTGGAGAGAAGCCCGCCGAGATCATCCAGCTTTTTCTGCAAGGGGGTTTGCTCCTCTTTTGCGGCGGAGATCACGCCGGCGATCTTGCCCATTTCGGTGGCCATCCCGGTTGCGGTGATGACGGCTTTGCCGCGCCCGTAGACGACGGTGGAGCCCATATAGCACATATTTTTCCGGTCGCCGAGCGGGATATCCGTCTGCTCCTGCGGGGCTCCGAGCGCTTCCAGCACCTTATTGACCGGCACGGATTCGCCGGTAAGGGCGGCTTCCTCGATTTTCAGGGAGGCGCTTTCCAGGATCCGCCCGTCGGCCGGGACGGCGTCGCCGGCTTCCAGCAAAACGACATCGCCGGGGACAAGGTCGACAGACGGCAGAATGACCGGTTTCCCATCGCGCAGGACCTTACAGGTGGCGGCCGTCATGCTTTGCAGAGCCTCGATCGCCGCTTCGGCCTTTTGCTCCTGGATCACGCCGAGGAGAGCGTTGAGCAGAACGACAACCAGAATGATGATCGTTTCCGCCCATTCGCTCTCCCCTGAGAGCATCCCGGTCAGAGCGCTGACGGCGGCGGCAGCCAGCAAAATCAGCAGCATCGGATCCTTGAGCTGGAGAAAAAAGCGTTTTAGAAAGCCCGGCTTTTCCGCTTCCTTTAATTTA
>CALXGG010000011.1 GCA_944387785.1 uncultured Oscillospiraceae bacterium
TGGCAGACTCGCTAGATTCAGGTTCTAGTGCTCATTACGGGCGTGCGGGTTCAAGTCCCGCCTCGCGCACCACGTCGCCGCGGACGACATATCGTTCGCGGCGACTTTTTTATGCAAAAAAGTCACCTCTCGCTCATTCTGTCGCGGCTCCTTTTCCAAATCGAACCCGCTGCGCTGGGCTTCGATTTTGGTTCCTTTGACGGGAGCCGCAGATTCTGTATCGCCACTCATACCAAAAAGAAAGGACTTCCGATAGGAAGTCCTTTCTTTTTGGGTTCCGCCGCCCACAGGGCGGCGGAACCCTTCAAAGATCAAAGGCCAACTGCTGTTTGGGATAAATTCAGAAATGGCGGTACGGGGTCTGCTTCCAAAGCTCCCGTCTGCCATCCGTCCCATACGCATGGCTGATGGCGGCCTCCATAATATGGTAGTAGGCCCAGTGGCCGCGGGTCAGATCCGCAAAGAGGTCGCGCCGGTCCCAAACCTGATCGATGAATTTCTGATCGGCCGCCTGGCCCAGCATATTGTTGACGATGACGGTCGCCTCGGCGCGGGTGAGGGGAGCGTCAGGCCGGAAGGTGCCGTCCGGATAGCCGCTGACCCAGCCGCGGCTGGTGGCTTGGGCTACATAGGGATAATACCAGGCGTCGGGCTGCACATCGGAGTAGGAACAGCTGCCTGGCTCCGAACTGTGGGCAAAGGCCAGGGCCGCTGCGGCAAATTTCGCCCGGGTAATGGGATTGTGGGGACGGAACATATGATCGGGGTAGCCCTCCATTATTCCCAGCGCGGCTATTGTGTTCACCGCGGCGGCGTACCAGGCCCCGTCCGGTATGTCGGCAAATTTCCGGGTAACGGCCGTATCCTTGTCCGGCAGCAGGGTATAGAACAGTTGAGCCGCCTCGGCGCGGGTCATATTCTTCTCGGGACGGAAAGTACCATCCGGATAGCCTGCCAGATACTGCCTGTGCTCCTGAGCATCCGCCTGGTGAGACCCACCGGGGGCGCTGGACGCCGTCTTATCCCACGGGGTATGGGATCCATCTCCGGAGTGGCCGCCGCCGGGTACAGGCGTGGGAACCGGATCAGGCTGATTCACCTTTTTGCTCTCCCATATCAGCATAAAGGGCGAGAAGCTGTCCGTGGAGAAGGACAACCCCTGTTCTCCGCGCTTCAGCTCATGGTAGACGATTTGGGGATCGGGGTCATCCGCCCGCATCTCCGTGGTAAACACGGTAAGCTCGCAGGACTGGTTTTCTATTTCGCTCAGGCTGTAATTTCGATCCATGCCTTTGAAATGGACGATGGTAAAATGGTCGTCCTTTCCCATCCCGGCGGGATAGGGCCACAGGATTTCCACCGGCCTGTTGACCTTGATCCATGTATTGCCCATATCGGCGTCTACCAAATCGAGATAGCGGTACTGAAATTCCAGCGGGTTGTCGGTCTCCTTCCGGATTTCCGTTAACACATCCGCCGCCATTTTTTGCAGGATGCTTCCGCAGGACAGGTCTGCGATGTGATCTACCAGAAGCTTGACCTTGTCCGGCTTTACCGGCATATTGCTCCCGTTCAGGCAGTATTCCACACCGTCTTTCTCCGTACAAGCGACAATCCTCCCGGAGGCGTTTACCTCAGACGACAACTGGATGTCATTGGTCATCAGACGGTCCGTCGTTCCCCGCACAGACAGCTTGCCCGGGATGACGTCAACGTCATACCGGCCCAGCGTTACCCCGCCTGCTTCCAGTACGCCCCGAGGGTTTTGGACGGAAACGCTGCCGGGAGCGATGGTCACCTCATATTCCCGATACAGTCCGGAAGTGATCGTAAAGCCGCTCTGCGTGACGGTCGTCTTGTTCACCGGATCAAAGAATTGCAGTTCAAACCGCTCCTGGGAATCCCCTTCCGGCCGCAGCAGGTACAAAAAGCGGTCATTCAGCTTGGGGTGATCCGCATTGAACAGCACCAGCCTCCATTTCTGCCCGTTGTCAGACAGGAAGGTGAGATGGGATGTCAGGTCGGACTGCTCCTGTGTGTTCAGCTCGGCACGCAGCCTGGCCTCCGCATCCAGCGGAAGGGTGACGAAGAAACCGACTTCAGGCAGGTTGGTCCCTTTGACCACCCGGCCGCCGTCCGCCGATCCCCTCGCATAGATGACCATATCCGCCGGGGTCAGGATGATGGCGTTTTGCAGGGTGGTCTGAAGGGTCAGCTCACATTCCTGTTCCACCTTTACGCCGGTCCGCTTCCCCACGGCGGTGATGTCGGCCTGGCTTTTGTCCGCCAGCAGGGTCTTGTAGCCCAGTGTGCCGGTGCGTTGGATGGAGTAGGTGATCTCCAGTATTTCATTCGGCTGTAAGCCATCGGCCAGACGCAAGGTCAGGGCCTGACCGGACTGTTCGGCGGTATCGTTCGTTACGGCGGCCCCTGCCGCCAAAACCTGTATGTCAGATGGATCCTGGGGCAGCGTATCATCGCGGATGACAACCTCCCACAGCGGTTCGCCGCCGGTGTTTTGGACGGAAATGGTATAATCCACGCTGTACGCCACCGTCTCGCCCTCCTTGCCGGCGCTGGGAGCCCATGTGATCTTCCCACTTTTTTCCACCTCCATGTCGGGCGCCTTGGTAAAGGCCCATTTGACTGTCAGCGTGACAGGCACAGCCGGCAGGGTAAAGGTACCGTCGGCCGCCACCTCCAGAAAGCCGTTTCGCCAGCAGCCGTCGTCTTCCAGTGTCCAGTAGCCATTATTTGTCACGTCCCAGTGGGGCGACAGGGGGTGCTTGGGTACCGTGACTTGCGCATTGACGTTGTAGCGCCCATCGTCCCTGGGCGTCCGCTCCGCCAGCGATGGAGGCAGGGCCATGCCCCGTGTCGCGCTTTCATATTTGTAGCTGACGCAGGGCTGCACCGCAAGCTCGGCCCGGGCGGTGTGCGCAGCCGCGTACCACACCCTGCACTGCTGCGGTTGGTACTGGTAGGATATCTCCGCCTGCATGTGCAGCCTTCCCCGCTGAAAATCCTCTGCGGTGATGGTGTATTGCCCGGGGACAACCGTGGTCTTTCCTTCCGGCGCCTTTTGTTCTTCCGCTGTTGGCGGCTCGATTGCTGCTTTGTTTGCGCCGTCGCTGCCCCACATTTGATCCGTTACATAGACGTCCTGGTAGGCAAGGGGCGTGTCTTGGTTTTCCAGGGGATAGAATGCTGCCGTCAGTTCGTAGTTCACCACATCTCCCACGCCCAGCCCCATACCCTCGGTATAGGGCAGCTCCTGTCCGCCGCCTGCCGGTGTGACCGAGAGGATCTTGTAGTCCAGGGTGGGCAGCTTTTCGGCATAAAATCTCAGCGTACTGGTGATGTCGGAGTGAAAGCCCGCCTCCCGGGAAAAGAGCAGGGCGCAATGGCAGCCCATTTTGATGGCCGCCCCCACCAGCTCTTTGATCTCCTCTTCCGTATACTTCGCCTTGAGCAGCCCCTGGTAATGCTCGCGCCTTGACAAAAAGGTGCAGCCGGTCCCATCCTCCTGCCCGTCAGAAATGGGATAATAGTTCCCCGCCGTATTGCCCGCCATGAATTTGGAAAGGGCATAGCCCTCCTCCGGCGCAAGAAACAGGACGATGCCATAGGGCCACTCCATCCCCGTACGGATGATGTCTGACTCCGCCTTCAGCAGCTGATGGGACCACTCCTGCCCGCTGATCTTTTCGTTATAGTAGACCGTGCAGTGCTGCGTATTGATCTTGAGGTTCACCTTCTGCGCACCCGCCGCCGCTGCCTGGGGCAATATGCCTGACAGTACCGAACCGAGCATTCCCATGAGCAGCAGCACAGATATCATCCGCATCCATGTTTTTTTCATATACAATCTCTTTTTCTCTCTTTCTTTGTTGATTTGGCGCTTCTTTCAGGTCAACGCAGGGGAAAGAAAGACGTTTTCAGGCAACCTTTAGACGCATACCGGCCTCCTTTCCCCCAGCCTTTGGATGATTTTTGTCTCTGATCAATGAATTTTTCACATTATAGCATGGGAAACTGGAGGGTTTATAAGTGCTTCCTTAATTTTTCTTAATGTACGAGCCTGCTGCAAAGCGGGCCGGAAAAGAGGGGCGGACAACCCTTTTGGGGCTGCCCGGCCTGTCGAAAGCCCACCAACCGCGTTTCAAAAGCGTGTAAGTTTTACAAGCGGGGAGGCTGCTTCCTCATGGCTTTTTTTCCGGGGGTGTGGTATAATGCCTCCAATGACCGGGAGCGGGAGGCGGGGATATGGCCATAGAGAACGGCGTGTGGATCATGCGGGGCCTGGATTGGGACGACCCCCTGCGCATCCGCAGCTGGCAGGAGCTGGTCCAATGGATCGACGAGATCGGGTTCCTGCCCTTTTTCAAAAACGAGATCGAGGGCTTTTCCGCCGAGGAGCACACCTCCGACCTCTTCTGGTGGTCCGGGGATCCGGACCAGGACCCCTGGGAGTGGCGCAAGCTCATGGCCCGCAGCGGCCAGGTGGCCTACGGCAAGTTCTTCGGCAAAAAGGCCGGGTTCATCTCCCGGGCCTGGTTCCCCCACTTCGCCAACTGGCGGCGGGACGGCTACGACTTTGACAGCCGCTGGGACGAGGCCCTGGCCGGTATCCGCCAAAAGCGGATCATGGACCAGTTCGCCGGTCGGGATCAGCTCTACGCCCCCGAGCTCAAGCGCCTGGCCGGATTCGGCAAGGGGGGCGAGAAGAATTTCGAGGGCACCGTCACCGACCTGCAGATGGGGGGGTACCTGATGATCCGGGACTTCCGGCAGCGGCTGAACAAAAAGGGCCTGCCCTACGGCTGGCCCGTCTCCGTCTACGCCACGCCGGAGGCGCTGTGGGGCGGTGACCACATCGCCTCCGCCTATTCCACAGAGCCCGCCCGGTCCGGAGAGCTGGTCTGTCAGCAGGTGCGGAAGAACTTCCCGGCGGCCGCGGAGGAATCCCTCCGGGCAGCGATGGGCTGGGAGCGGGGGAGGGGGGCGCAGCCATGATCCGGATCATCCAGCACGAGATCGACCGCTGCGAGGGGATCGCCATATGAAGAAATGCAGGATCACCGTTATGCGCATCGTCCGCCACGAGGATTTGATGGCCCGATACGAAAACCCCATCTCCCACGCCTGCGATATGGAGGAGGGGCAGGTCTTTATCGCCAACGGCTGGGAGAAGCCGGAGGGCTTCTGCCAGAGCGCCTGGGACACCCTCTCTCCCTTCGTGCTGGCCCTGAGCCACGGCGGAGAGGATTTCTACGGCGGCTGGATGAAAGACCCCCGGTCCGTCATGCTCTCCTGCAACGACGGCTTCCGCCCGGTGAGCTTCCTGGTGGAAGCCCTGGACGAGGACGCGGAATAAGGAGGATACGACATGTTTGAAGGTAAAGTCGCCGTGGTCACCGGCGGCGCCAAGGGTATTGGCAAGACCATCGCCCGGGAGTTTCGCCGGGCGGGGGCCAGGGTGTGCGTCATCGACCTGCTCCCCAACGACTGCTATGTGGGCGACCTGGCCGACCAGGGGGTCCTGGAGGACTTTGCCCGCAGGGTCATTGCCGATTGCGGCCATGTGGACTATCTCATCAACAACGCCCTGCCTTTGATGAAGGGCATCGACACATGCACCTACGAGGAGTTCAACTACGCCCTGCGGGTGGGGGTCACCGCCCCCTTCTACCTGGCCAAGCTCTTTGCCCCCCACTTCGCCCCCGGCGGGGCCATTGTGAACATCTCCTCCTCCCGGGACCGGATGAGCCAGCCCCAGACGGAGAGCTACACCGCCGCCAAGGGCGGCATCTCCGCCCTGACCCACGCCCTGGCGGTGAGCCTGGGGGGCAGGGTGCGGGTGAACGCCGTCTCCCCCGGCTGGATCGACACCGACTACACCGTCTACCAGGGCCCCGACGCCGTCCAGCAACCCGCCGGCCGGGTGGGCAACCCCATGGATATCGCCAATATGGTGCTTTACCTGTGCTCGGACAAGGCGGGCTTCATCACCGGGGAGAACATCTGCATCGACGGCGGCATGACCCGCCAGATGATCTATCACAACGACTTTGGTTGGACCTTGGGAGGCAGTCTATGAGAATCGCCACCCTGTCCGACACCCATGGCCTGCTGCGGCCCCAGGTGGTTCCACCAGGAGATCACCATGGTGACGGCACAGGCGCGGCTGGCCGCGATGGGCAATGAATAAAAGGAGGAGACACCGGAATGGAAGAATGTCTGATCTGCAAAGCGCCCCTGGAGTACCTGACGGAGGACGAGGTCATGGAGTGCGCCATCTGTCACAGGAAAGAGCCCAGCAAGGCCCGCTGCGTGAATGGGCACTATGTCTGCAGCGACTGCCACACCCAGGGCATGGACAGTATTTTCGGCCTGTGCCTCTCCGAGACCTCCGCCGATCCCGTCGCCATCCTCCGGCGGATGATGGACCTGCCCTTCTGCCACATGCACGGCCCGGAGCACCATGTGATGGTGGGGGCGGCCCTGCTCACCGCCTACAGGAACGCCGGCGGCCGGCTGGACCTGGAGAAGGCCCTGCATGAGATGTACAGCCGGGGCAAGGCCGTCCCCGGCGGGGCCTGCGGCTTCTGGGGCGCCTGCGGGGCGGGGATCAGCGCGGGGCAGTTCCTGGCCATCGCCACCGCGTCCACGCCTCTGGCCACGGAGCCCTGGGGCCTCAGCAACCAGATGACCGCCCGGGCCCTGGACGGCATCGGCCGGGTGGGGGGGCCCCGCTGCTGCAAGCGGGATTCCTTCCTGGCGGTCCTGGCCGCCGTGGATTTCGCCCGGGAACGCCTGGGGGTGGAGATGGAGCGGACGGTCCCCGTCTGCTCCTACAGCCGCCAAAACAACCAGTGCATCGGCCGTCGCTGCCCCTTCTCGGCGGCCAACGCCCCCCAAAACGCCGCAAACGCCGGGGACTGATCCTGAGACAGACAGCGCCCGGAGCTTCTGGAATGGAAGCTCCGGGCGCTGTCTTGTTTTATCTATATGGGGGCGGCCGCGCCGCCAGGCATCTTTGTTACACCGGCGCGGGGCGCGGCGTCAGCCTCCCAGCAGGCTCTGGTCGAAGGCGAACAGGGCCTCGTTGATCTCAAAAATATTGTAGTTTTGGCGGGCGATGAAGTACTCCACGATGATGTCGAACTTACTGGCGTGGGAGAAGGCGAAACCCGCCTTTTGGAGCAGCTCCCGGGCCTCCTCCAGGGGCAGCTCCAGGGCCACGGCGAAGGCCATGGCGGTGGGCTTGGAGGGCTTGTAGCGGATATCCGAGCGGATCTTGGAGAAGAGCTTGCGGTCGATGTTGGCCTTTTTGTAGCACTGGGCGTCAGTCATGCCCCGCTCGTCGATCTTCCGCAGCAGCATCTGGGAAAAGCTCTCGTCCAGCCGGCCCAGGGCCTCGCCCAGGCTCTCCATCGCCTCGTCCAGGCTCCCGGGGGCCGCGGCGCAGGGGGCGGGGGCCCCCAGCCCCCTCACCCGGGCCTCCCCGGGTGTCCCGCGGAAAGCGGCGCCCCGGCGCTGCTCCGCCCGGCTGTCGGTGTGGGCGTCCACATAGCGGTCGTCGATGTAGGCGGCGATGTCGGCAAAGAGCTTGCCGCCGATGGTGTAGGCCGCCCGGTCAAAGATCACCAGGTAGACCGTCATGTCGTGGGCCAGCAGGAAGTCCCCGATGGTGTCCACCGCCGCCTTCAGGGCCTGGTCCTTGGGATAGCCGTACGCGCCGGAGGAAATAAGGGGGAAAGCCACGCTCTCGCACCCATGGGCCAGGGCCAGCTCCAGAGAGGCGCGGTAGGCGGAGGCCAGCAGCTCCCGCTCCCCGTGACCGCCGCCCCGCCACACGGGGCCCACGGTGTGGATCACGAACTTCGCCGGCAGGCGGTAGCCCCCGGTGAGCTTGGCCTGCCCGGTCCGGCAGCCGCCCAGGGTGTGGCACTCCCGCAGCAGCTCCGGCCCGGCGGCGCGATGGATGGCGCCGTCCACGCCCCCGCCGCCCAGCAGGCTCTCGTTGGCGGCGTTGACGATGGCGTCCACCCGCATGGTGGTGATGTCGTTTCGCACGATGGATAGGGGCATGGAAACACCTCCCGCGTTCAGATGGTCTCATGATACCACGCCCGCCTCCGGCCGGCAACCGGCGGGACGCCCTCCCGGCGGCGGAAAAAACCGGCATTGCGGGAAGGCAATGCCGGCAGGGCGCGGGGATCTCAGAAGGTGACGGTGCGGCTGGGCTCGGTGAAGGAGGAGAAGGTGGCGGCGGCCTCCGTCAGGGCAAAGATGGCGGTGTTGCCGTCGCCGGGGGCGTACATGGCGCGGAGGTTGGGATAGGCGTCCAGCATGTGCTCCTGGGCGGCCACCTCCGGCACCTCCACCGCCTTGGCCGCCAGGCGCAGCCAGCGCTGGCCGTCAAAGGCGCAGATCTCCACCCGGGGGTTTTCCAGCATCTGCCGGGCCACATCCTTCTTCAGGCCGGTCTGGATGGTGAGCTGCCCGTTATACATATCGACGGTGCCGAAGGGACGCACCCGGGGCTGCTCCCCCTCCACGGTGGCCAGGTAGTAGGTGCCGCAGGCTTTCAGAAAGTTGTAGACTTCTTCCATGATACATTACCTCCTTGTTTTTCTCCATTGTATACCCGCCGGCGGGCAGCGTCAATATGGTGCGGGAGGGGGAGCATAGCTGACAGGCATAGCCGCTTATTCTTGATAGGCATTTGCTATCGCACAGGCCCCATGCTACAATCACATCAGAGAGAAGGGGCGCCCTGTGCCGCCGTGGCGGCGGGCGGCCCCTTAGGGACGGGGAAGGAGCAGTGCGCCGGGCTCTATGGCCGAAAGGACGGCATTCCCTTCGACGGGTGCCGGCGGCTTTTCCAGCAGCATTTGAAATAAACACGACCGGGAGGTATGGGATCATGGCAGTGAAACAGACGGCGGGCCGGGACGCCCTGGGGGAGTTTGCCCCTAAGTTCGCCCAGCTCAACGACGACGTGCTTTTTGGCGAGGTGTGGAGCAGGGAGGATAAGCTCTCCCTGCGGGACCGGTCCCTGGTGACGGTGGTGGCCCTGATGGCCCAGGGCCTGGTGGACAGCTCCTTCCAGTACCACCTGTCCACCGCCAGGCAGAACGGCATCACCCGGCAGGAGATCGCGGAGGTCCTGACCCACGCGGCCTTTTACGCCGGCTGGCCCAAGGCCTGGGCGGCTTTCCGGATGGCCCGGGAGGTCTGGGCGGACGAGGACGGGGGAGACGGCGGCAGGGCCCGGCACCAGCGGGAGATGGTGTTCCCCATCGGGGCCCCCAACGACGGCTTTGCCCGGTATTTCGTGGGGCGGAGCTATCTCCAGCCCCTCTCCGCCGGCCAGGTGGGGGTGTACAATGTGACCTTTGAGCCGGGCTGCCGGAACAACTGGCACATCCACTGCGCCGGCAGGGGCGGCGGGCAGATCCTTCTCTGCGTGGCCGGCCGGGGCTGGTACCAGGAGTGGGGCGAGGAAGCAAGGTCGCTGCGTCCCGGCGACGTGGTCAATATCCCCGCCGGCGTAAAGCACTGGCACGGCGCGGCGCGCGACAGCTGGTTCTCCCACCTGGCCCTGGAGGTGCCCGGGGAGGGCTGTGCCAACCAGTGGCTGGAGGCCGTGTCGGATGCGGAATACGGCAGGCTGGGCTGAGGCGGAGCTCAGGCAATGGGCGGAGGGGCTGAAGCTGTAAAACGTCCGCGCTCAGGAGGACAACGGGCGACCGTTGGATGCCTGTGATATACCGGGGAAGGACAGGCGGCATGGCGCCGCATCGAGACAGCGCTGCCCCGGATCCTTCTGACACGGAAAAAGCCTGGGCGCGGGTTGCTGCCAGCGCGGCCCGCAGGCCCCTGCGTTCTGACTGACGGGAAGCCCGGCATATGCGTCAGACATATGCCGGGCTTCCCGTAAAAGCAGCCTTAATCCCCGAACAGATCCAGCAGATAGCCGTAGCCCTCGGCCTCCATCCTGGCATAGGGGATGAAGCGCAGGGAGGCGCTGTTGATGCAGTAGCGCACGCCGTTGGGGGATTCCGGGTCGCCGGTAAACACATGGCCCAGATGGGAATCACCGGAGCGGCTGCGGACCTCGGTGCGGTGTATCCCAAAGCTGTCGTCCGGCAGCTCCACCACGGCGGGGGACTCGATGGGCTTGGAAAAAGCGGGCCAGCCGCAGCCGCTCTCAAATTTGTCCGCGGAGGAGAACAGGGGCTCGCCGGTGACCACATCCACATAAATGCCCTTTTCCAACTGATCCCAGAATTCGTTGGCAAAGGGCCGCTCCGTGCCGCTCTCCTGGGTGACGCGGAACTGCTCGGCGGTCAGCTTGTCCCGGATGGCCTCCGCCGCCGGCTTCCGGTAGTCGCCGGGGTCGATGCGCAGCCGGGAAAAGAGCTCCATCTCCTCCCGCGGGATGTGACAGTAGCCGCCGGGATTTTTCTCCAGGTAATCCTGGTGGTAGTCCTCCGCCGGGTAAAAATTCACCAGCGGGCCGATCTCCACGAAGAATTCCCGGCTGCGGCCCCGTTCGATATCCGCGATACGTTCCACCGTTTCTTTTGCCGCGTCGTTGGTGTAGTAGACCCCGGTCTGGTACTGGCTGCCCACGTCATTGCCCTGGCGGTTTTCCGCCGTTGGGTCGATGACGTAAAAGTAGGCCAGCAGCAGGGCGTCCAGGCTCACCTGCTCCGGGTCATACTCCACCCGCACCGTCTCCCGGAAGCCGGTTTTGCCGGTGCATACCGTCCGATAGTCGGCGTCGTCCGGGCCGGTACCGTTGGCGTAGCCGCTCTGGGCGTCGATCACGCCGGGGATGGACTGCATCAGGGCTTCGACGCCCCAAAAGCAGCCGCCTGCCAGATAGATGACGTTTTCTGTCGTATCCATATACATGACCTCCTCGCCGGACTGTGTGGAAATTTGTCCGGATCCTGTTCCTTGCTTTGCCTGCCCTCCCGCCGCCGGTCCGCTGTGGGGCGCGGCACAGCCGCTCAGCAGCAGCGCCGAGGCCAGCAGAAGAGAGAACCATTTTCTGCGCATGATCGGTGACCTCCTAGGGAAAAAGACGCCGGATCCGGGAAACCTCCGGATCCGGCGCATGGTGAAGACCTTGCTGTGTCAGTTTCCGGGACCTCCGCGGAGGCGGAAGTTATCCCTTTTTATAGCCGCATTTGGGGCAGACGCCGTTTTCGTTCAGCGCGATGCCGCACAGCGGGCAGCGGTCGATCTGATGGTGGGTCTCAAACTCCGCCGAGGCTGCGTTGACGCCGCTGG
Source organism: uncultured Oscillospiraceae bacterium (assembly GCA_944387785.1). GTDB lineage: Bacteria > Bacillota > Clostridia > Oscillospirales > Oscillospiraceae > Pelethomonas. The sequence continues at coordinate 11,311 of CALXGG010000011.1, forward strand.
TAAAGGTGATTTTGGCAATGTTCAGCTTGTCCTTCAGCAGATCGTAGACGATCTTGATCATGCCCTCCACCGTTAGTGTCTCCTTGGTGACCACCAGGCGGCACTCGGGGTAGGCGGTAGCCAGTTCCGTCTGAAAGGCGGGGCCCTTCATCTGGTTCTGGGGGGCGCCGTTGCGGATCCCCTGCTCCTCATAGACCTTCAAAACCGCAGGCAGGAGGGGGTCGTCCTGCCGCAGGATCAGCGCGTGGTCAAAGTTTTTCAAAACTTCCCAGGCGGTTTTCTGGATCTCGTTGCAGGGGAACACCATGTTGACGCCGGGCTCGATGGTGTCCTCCACCTCAATGGTCAATACGCCGGTGTGGCCGTGGAGATATTGCGCCTCGCCCTTGAACCCGTAAAACCGGTGGGCGTACTGCAGATCCAGTGTGGTGATGCTTCTCATAAAAAAACCTCCTTGCTGAAAATTGACCAGTCCAAAGACCTGTCTCTATGGAAGCCGCCGGACCTTGCCGGCGGCGCAGTCATATGGAGGCCATGGCCTCGTTCCTGCCCCGGAAGGGGAAAAGCCTCTGTGGTCTTGCGCTCCATGATTTGAGCTTACTATACCGGAAAGCGGAGCGATTGTCTGTGATGAAATCACCCTGGGGGAGGTTTTTTGAAAAACATCTGCGGGGCGGAGATCCGGCGCGGGCGCTCTCCCTTCCGGGCGGTTGACAGTAACGGCCCCCGTCCCTTATACTGGTGATGCCGGGAGGAGGGCGCGAGATGAGCTTTCAGGACTATTTTCCCATCTGGGACCAACTTCAGACCCACCAGCAGCGCTAGCTCCTCGCTTCGTTGACGCTGCAGACCGCGGGGAAGGGGACGTTTCTCCGGGGCGGGCGCGGCGGCAGCACCGCGCTGTTCCTGATCCGGACCGGGCAGATGCGGGCCTTCGTATACTCGGAGGAGGGGCGGGAAATCACCATCTATCGCCTGTTTGATGGGGATATGTGCCTGCTTTGCGCCGCCTGTGTCGTCAGCTCCATCCAGTTTGACGTGACCATACAGGCGGAAAAGGACACGGAGTTCTGGAGCATTCCGGCAGGGGTCTACCAGAAGCTCATGGCCGAGTCTGCGGCGGTGGCCAATTACACCAATGAGCTGATGGCCAGCCGATTCTCCGAGGTGATGAGCCGGATGGAGCAGTTCATGTGGAGGAGCATGGACAAGCGGGTGGCCGCCTTCTTGCTGCAGGAGGCCGCCATTGAGGGGACCCGGGAGCTGAGGATCACCCACGAGACCATCGCCAACCACCTGGGCTCTCACCGGGAGGTGATCACCCGCACGCCGCGCGACTTTCAGAGCGCGGGCATGGTGAAGCTGTCCCGGGGCAGGGTGACCGTCCTGGATAAGGAAAAGCTGCGGGCGCTGCGGACGTGACAGCCGGTATCAGCTGTGGGTCCCCGGTGGAGCGGCGGTGAGGAGACGGCCGCCGTGCCGGGTACCGGGCCCCCGGCAAATGCCGGCGTTTACCTGCCGCCCGGGCGCTGCGAAAGGGCGGAGGGGAGAAAAAAGCGGGGCGGTCAAAAGACCGCCCCAACATTTTTACCATACCATACCGCTCCGCCAAAGTCAACGCCTCCGCCGCCGCGGGCCGGGATTTCTCCCATCTGCACAGGAAGGGCCGGAGATTCTTATGAGATATCCCATCTTGCAAAACAGGGCCCGGCGGGGTATCATAAAGATACAAAAAAGGAGTGAGTCCCATGTACTAGGAAGCTTTCCCCAAACTAAGAAAGCGAGGTTAACCACAGATGGAACCCACCTACTATCAGAAATAACCCTCGACTGTTACCGGGATCCGGAACAAAAGTCGAGGGTTATTTCTTGCGTTCCATCAGGGCAAGACGCCGCCGCATGGCTGACGGGGAGGATCCCCGCGGCTTCGCGGTGCTTTTTTTGGCTTTTTTATGCCGGGGAGCCGTTCCCCTCATTTCTTGGCGAACCGGTTCATGAAGAAGTCGGTGAACGCTGCCAGCTCCGCCTCCTGGGACACATAGACATACAGCTTCTCGTCGTCCAGCCAGTCGTAGGCGTTGATGCCGATGTAGCTCTTGCGGTCGGGGTAGATGATGAAGGCGTCGGTGGGGTACTTGTTCCGGTAAGCCTTCAGGATCTCGCTGCGGCGATACCAGACGGGGTCGCCGCAGCCGGAGAGGTCGGGGACGGTGGGGACCGCCACGATGGTCTCGCCGGCCTCGTTCCAGCCCACGATCAGGTTGCCGATCTTGGTCTTGCTGCCGTGGACAAAGCCGTAATTGAACCAGGATACGTCCTCGGTGTAGCCGAAGATCAGCTGGTAGTCGTCCCCATTTTCTACCGCCTGGTTGAACAGGAGCCGCATCTTCCGGGCGTTGGCGGCGCTTTTTTCCTGGTCCACTTCGGGCCCTTTGAACAATTTGCTGAGAAATCCCATGGTTTGTTTCCTCCTGAACAGAAAGATATGGTTTTCGCCGCGGCGCTGCCGCCGCGGTACCGAACAGAATAGGGTCCCCCACCCAAAATAAAGATAAAATTTATAGTTTATATTTATTTTGGGCAAAGACACATCCGCCGGAACAGGACGCCGCGGCGTACCGTCCGGGCGGATGGGAGGCGCGGGGATCACCGGGGAGGCGGGCCCTTGAGGGACTCCAGGCAATCCACGATGGCGCGGATCTGGAAGGCCACCGTCTCGTCCGCGGCCTCGGGGACGAACAGGGGCAGGGCTTCGGGGATGGCCCGCCGGAGGATCATGGCGGCCAGGCTCAGATTGGTAAAGAGGCTGATCCGGGCCTGGTCCGCCTGAATGCCGAAGCTTTCCAGAATGCCGCCGAACAGGCGGATCTGCTTCTCCCGGAAGGCCCGGTAGCTCTCCTGGGACAGCCGCCGGAAGAGGAGCTGCTGCTCCTCCACGGTCAAAACGGCGATGCCGTGCCGTTCGCCGTAGCAGCAGGCATGGAGGAAGCGGGTGACGCCCTCCCGCCAGCTGAGGGCGGGATCCGCCATCAGCTGGCGGGCAAAGGACAGGATCCTCGGCTGCTGCCGGTAAAGGGCCTCCACGATAAGGTCCTCCTTAGTGGGGAAGAAGGTGTAGAAAAAGGTGCGGGAGATGCCCGCCGCCTTGTAGACCTGCTCCACGGTGGTGTGCTGGATGCCCTGCCGGGCCATCAGGTCCAGCGCCGCGGTGACCAGGGCCTCCCGGATCCGCTCCCGGTCCTCCTCCGAATAGGCCACCTTGGGCATGGCGCTCCCTCCCTGCTGCAATAAATATAATTCCCTAAAATTGTATTTATCTTATCACAGCGCCCGGGGAAAGACAAGGGCCCCGGGGCCTGCCGCCCCCATTTTATTTTCAGATGTTCTTGAGCAATGGCCGGGGATGGGGTACAATGGAAAAAACCACCGCTCCGGGCCCTTTGCCCGGGGCAAAGGAGATGCGGGTATGCAGACGTCAGCGCAGCTGCGGGAGCTGCTCCTCCGGATCGACCGGAGGGGCTATCCCGCCTATAAAGATACCAAGGGGGCCTATCAGTTCCCGGACTATGTGCTCTCCATCGACCACGTCCAGGGGGATCCCTTTGCCGCCCCCTCCCGGCTGAGCGTCCGTGTCGGCGGGAAAACGGCGGGCTTTCCCCGGGAGCTCTACCGCCTGCCCTGCCAGCGTCTGGCCCTTCAGGACGGCCTGCTGCGGCGGTTCGGCCGGGCGGCGGGGAAGGCGTCCTACCAGGCCGGCGGCTCCGGCCACAGCGGCCTGGTGGCCGTGAGCCGCTGCGGCCAGGAGGTGCTGGAGCGCACCGCCTGCGCCCTGGATCCGGACACCGGGGACGTGCTGCTGCGGCTGGAGGTGGGCTTTCCCGCCAACGGCCGCACCATCAACGCCCGGGGGCTGGAGAAGATCCTCTTCGACCTGCTGCCCCGGTGTGTGGAGGAGGCCCTCCTGTACCGGAACCTGCCCGCCGGGGCCCTCCGGGCGGCGGCGGACCTGGCGGAGGACCAGCGGGCCATCCGGGAGGCCCTGCCCCGGCTGGGGCTGTGCGCCTTCGTGGCGGACGGCAGCATCCTGCCCCGGGCCTCCGGGGTGTCCGACCTGCCCATGAAGGGGGCCGTGCCCTTCCGGTCCCCGCCGGAGCTGGCGGTGACGCTGGCGCTTCCCCACCGGGGAAAGCTCACCGGCATGGGGATCCCCCGGGGGGTCACCCTCATCGTGGGGGGCGGCTACCACGGCAAATCCACATTGCTGAAGGCCCTGGAGCGGGGGGTCTACGACCATATCGCCGGGGACGGCCGGGAGTATGTCGTCACCGCTGCCGACGCGGTGAAGGTCCGCGCGGAGGACGGCCGGAGCATCCGGCGCACGGACATCTCCCTGTTCATCAACGGCCTGCCCAACGGCAAGGATACCGTCCACTTTACCACGGAGGACGCCAGCGGCAGCACCTCCCAGGCGGCCGGCGTGGTGGAGGCCCTGGAGGCGGGCACGTCCCTGCTCCTGATGGACGAGGACACCAGCGCCACCAACTTCATGGTCCGGGATGCCCTGATGCAGCGGGTGATCCGCCGGGACATGGAGCCCATCACCCCCTTCATCGACCGGGTGGGGGAGCTGTACCGGGACCGGGGCGTGTCCACCATCCTGGTGGCGGGCAGCTCCGGGGCCTACTTCCATGCGGCCCACCGCGTCATCCAGATGGACCGCTATGCGCCCCGGGACATCACCGCCGCCGCCAAGGCGGCCGCCCGGGATTTCCCCCTGGACAGCCCGCCGCTGCCTCCGGCGGCGGCGCCGGACTTTGACCGCCGGCCCGCCCCCTCGCCGGCCTTCCGGCCCGGGGAGCGGGTGAGGTGCAGGGTCCTGGGCCGGGACGGCTTCTCCCTTGACCGGGAGACCGTGGACCTCAGGTATGTGGAGCAGCTGGCCGACCCGGAGCAGGCCGCCGCCCTGGGCTGCTGCCTGCTCTACGCCCTGCGGTACCTGCTGGACGGGAAGCGGACGCTGCGGCAGGCGGCGGAGGAGCTGGAGGCGCTGCTGGAGCGGCGGGGCCTGGCGGAGCTGTGGGAGGCGGGGACAGAGGGCATGGCCCTGGCCCGGCCCCGGAAGCAGGAGATCCTTGCCTGCTTTGACCGGTACCGGGGGCTGCGGCTGTAAGGAGGCCGCCCCAGCGGGAACGGTATGACGGAGAAAGGGGAGGATAGGAGATGAACACACCGGAGCACTACTGGCAGGACCTGCTGTTTTTCTTTGACGGGAAGCCCTGGGCGCTGCCGCTGTACGAGGCACTGTTTGCCCGGATGGACCAGGCGTTCCCGGAGGCGTCGGTAAAGGTGCAGAAGAGCCAGATCAGCTTTTACGGCCGCCGCCTGTTCGCGGCGGCGTCCCTGCCCCTGCGGCGGAAAAAGACCTGGCCGGCGGAGTGCCTCATGGTGACCCTGGGGCTGCCGGAGAAGCTGGATTCCCCCCGGGTGGCGGTGGCCACGGAGCCCTACCCCGGCCGCTGGACCCACCACATCCTGGTGACGGCGGAGGAGGAGATCGACGGGGAGCTGCTGGCGTGGCTGCGGCAGGCCTACGCATTTGCCGAGAGCAAGCGGTAGCTCGCGGAAAGGGAAGGGAGGACGCCTGTGCGGATCATCATTTCCCCCGCCAAGAAGATGCGGGAGGACGGGGACACCCTGGCCTCCCGGGGCCTGCCGGCCTTCCTGGGGGAGGCGGAGCGGCTGCGGGACGCCCTCCGGGCCATGACGGCCCCGGAGCGGCAGGCCCTCTGGCGGTGCAGCGGCGCCATCGCGGCGGTGAACGAGGAGCGGCTGGCGGCCATGGACCTGGAGCGGGCCCATACCCCGGCCATACTGGCCTACGAGGGGATCCAGTACCAGTACATGGCCCCGGGGGTGTTCACCGGGGAGGCGCTGGACTATGTCCAGGAGCACCTGCGGATTCTCTCCGGCTTTTACGGCCTGCTGCGGCCCTTCGACGCAGTGACGCCCTACCGGCTGGAGATGCAGGCCCGGCTGCCGGTGGACGGCGGCAGGGACCTCTACGCCTTCTGGGGCCGGAAGTTGGCGGACAAGCTGGCGGAGGAGACGGACGCGGTGCTGGACCTGGCCTCCAAGGAGTACAGCCGGGCGGTACAGCCCTTCCTGCCTCCCCGGGTGCGGTGGATCACCGTGGTGTTCGGGGAGGAGAAGGCGGGGAAGATCGTGGAAAAGGGCACCCTCTGCAAGATGGCCCGGGGGCGGATGGTGCGCTGGCTGGCGGAAAACCAGGTCCGGCGGCCGGAGGAGGCCCGGGCCTTTTCGGAGCTGGGCTATCGGTTTTCTCCGGAGCGTTCCGGGGAAAGAACCTACTTATTTGTAAAAGGAGATGTGTGAGATGCTGGAAGCGGGCATGAGAGCGCCGGCCTTTACGCTGCCGGACAAGGAGGGGGCCCCGGTGTCCCTGTCGGATTTCGCCGGGAAGCGGGTGGTGCTCTACTTTTACCCCAAGGACAACACCCCAGGCTGCACCCGGCAGGCCTGCGCCTTCGCGGCGGCCTATGAGGCGTTCAAGACCCTGGACGCGGTGGTCATCGGCGTCAGCCGGGATTCCGCCGCCTCCCACCAGAAGTTCGCGGACAAGCACGGCCTGCCCTTTATCCTGCTGTCCGACCCGGAGCTTACCGCCATCCAGGCCTACGGGGTCTGGCAGGAGAAGAAGCTCTACGGCAAGGTGACCATGGGGGTGGTGCGCACCACCTATGTCATCGGCCCCGACGGCGTCATCGAGAAGGTGATGCCCAAGGTGAAGCCGGATACCAACGCGGAGGAGGTCCTCTCCTACCTGCGGGAGGGCAGGTGAGGGCCATGCTGCGTAGGCTCCAATATAACGCCCCGGTGATCCTCACCCTGTTTTTCGCCTCCCTGGGGGCCCTGGTCCTGGGGTACCTGACCCAGGGGTGGACCACCCTCCATCTCTTTGCCGTGTACCGCTCCTCGCTGCTGGACCCGCTGTTTTACGTCCGGCTCTTCGGCCATGTGCTGGGCCACGCGGACGCGGACCATTTCCTGGGGAATATGCTGCTGCTGCTGGTGGTGGGTCCGCCCCTGGAGGAGAAGTACGGCAGCCGCGCCCTGCTGGCGGGCGTCCTGCTGACGGCGGCGGTCTCCGGCGTCCTCCAGTGCCTCATTTTCCCCAACGCCGCCCTGCTGGGGGCCAGCGGCGTGGTGTTCATGCTCATCATGCTCTCCTCCCTGGCGGGGATGCGCAGCGGCCGGGTGCCGGTGACGCTGCTGCTGGTGGCCCTGCTGTACCTGGGCCAGGAGGTCTACTCCATCTTCTTCATCCAGGACAACGTGGCCAATTTCATGCACCTGGTAGGGGGGGCCTGCGGCACCGCCTTCGGCTATGTCATGGTCCGCCGGAAATAATGGGGCCTTACCCGTTGCATTTTGGCGGGGATATGGTATAGTAGAGAGAACTTGTTAATTCTTTGACGAAGGAGACCCTCCCATGGACGTAACGACCCTGCGGGCGAAGCTGGACGCCGCCCACTATATTTATGACGAGAGCCTGGTGACCACCCTGCTGGTGGCCCTGCAGCTGGGCCGGCCCCTCCTCATCGAGGGGGCCGCCGGCGTGGGCAAGACGGAGATCGCCAAGGTGATGGCCGCCGCCCTGGACCGGGAGCTGGTGCGGCTGCAATGCTATGAGGGCCTGGATGAGAGCAAGGCCCTCTATGAGTGGAACTACCAGAAGCAGCTCCTCTCCATCCAGGCCCACATGGGGGCCAAGACCCCCGACGAGCTGACCAAGTCCCTCTTCAGCGACGAGTACCTGCTGGAGCGGCCCCTGCTGCGCTCCATCCGGTCGGAGGAGCCGGTGGTGCTGCTCATCGACGAGATCGACAAGGCGGACGAGGAGTTCGAGGCCTTCCTCCTGGAGCTCCTTTCGGAGATGCAGGTGACCATCCCGGAGATCGGCACCATCCACGCCAGGACGGTGCCCTTCGTGGTCCTCACCTCCAACCGGACCCGGCCCCTCAGCGAGGCCCTCCGCCGCCGCTGCGCCTACCTCTATATCCAGTACCCCGACCTGGAGAAGGAGGTGGCCATCATCCAGGCCCGGCGGCCCAACGTGAACGAGCGCCTGGCGGTGCAGGTGGCCCGGGCGGTCCAGGCCCTGCGGGACAACCAGGCCATTTTGAAAAAGCCCTCCATCGCCGAGACCCTGGACTGGGTGGCGGCCCTGGAGGCCCTGGGGCTCAGCGACCTGACTGCTGAGGCGGCGGAGCGGACGAAGGGCTTCGTCCTCAAGAACAGCGAGGACTGGGCGGCCATGGCCGGCCAGCCGGAGGGACACCGGCACTGCGGCGGCTGCGGAGAGGGCCAATGAGGGAGAGCGTCTATGTGGAAAAGCTCACCGCCTTTTCCGCCCTGCTGCGGCAGGAGGGGCTGGCGGTGGGCCTTCAGGAGACGGCGGACGCCTGCCAGATCCTGGAGGAGCTGGCGCTGACGGACCGCTCCGCTGTCCGGGCGGCCCTGTGCGCGGTGTACGCCAAGTCCCGGCCGGAGCAGGAGGCCTTTTACCGGGCCTTTGACAGCTTCTTCGTCAGCGCCGAGCAGCGCCGGGCCAACCTGGCCCGGCGGGCGGAGGAGGCGGCGGAGCTGGAGCGCCGGAAGGCCCAGGCGGAGGAGGAGCTCCAGGTGAACGGCCAGCCCATGGATCTCCGGGACGACCTCAGGGAGGTCTATGTCCGCATGCCCGAGGAGAAGCGGGAGCATCTCCGGCAGCTCATGGAGAAGACCAAGGAGAACATGGACCGCAGCCCCCAGCTGTACAGCAATTTCATCCGCTCGGTGTTCATGCGCTTCCTGCTGGAGCAGCAGATGGTGATGGAGGACGCCGCTGTGGGCTGCGAGTCGGCGGACCCGGACCTGGCCCTCCTCTGGAAGGACATCTCCGGCTTTAAGGATGCGGATATCCCCCGGGCGGCGGCCCTCATCGCCCGGATCACCCAGCAGCTCAACGCGGAGCTGTCCCGGCGGCGGCAGCGGGGAGGCCACAGCGGGGGCCTGGACTTCAAAAAGACCATCCGCCGGGGGCTGGAGACGGGGGGCAGCTTCTTCCGCCTGTCCTTCCGGAAAAAACGGAAGCGGCGGCGGATGCTGGTGCTGCTGTGCGACGTGTCCGGCTCCATGCTCCAGTTCTCGGAGTTCGCCCTCCGGTTCATCAAGTCCATGGCGGAGGTGTCCGAGGCCTCCCGGACCTTCCTCTTTTCGGAGACGCTGCACGAGGTGGACGCCTTTGCCCTCCAGAACATGGACGCCTTCCGGGATTACGTCCGCACCTCCGGCCTGTACGGCAAGGGGACGGACCTGGGCACCGCCCTGGAGCAGCTGTGCGCCCGGCGGCCGCCGGTGCTGGGCCCCTCCGCCACGCTGCTGATCCTCTCGGACACCAAGACCATCGACCTGCCCCGGGCCCTGGCGGATCTGGCGCAGGCAAAGCGCCAGGCGGGGAAGGTGCTGTGGCTCAACCCCATCCCGGAGCGGAAGTGGGGGTATGTCCGCAGCATCCAGACGGTGTCCGCCCTGTGCCAGATGGCCCCGTGCAGCACCCTGGAGGAGTTGGCCCGGGCCTGCGGCCGCCTGATGCGCCAGTAGGCGGGAAGGGCGGCAGGGGAGAGGCGGCGGAAGGGGATCGTCCGCCGGTTTCGCCCTTTTTTTCGCGGCGGATGTGATAGGATGCCCTCATAGGACAGGCCCCTGGGGCCTGGGAGCATGGGAGGTGTCCTTGATGGCGGAAAAGAGGTCGGTAGCGGAGCTGCGGGAGCACGGAGGCGAGCTGCTGAGCCGGTGCTGTAAGACCGGGGAGCCGGTGTTCCTCACCGGGGAACAGGGGGAGGCCGGGGTGCTGCTGAGCCGGGAGGCCTATGAGGCCCGGGGCGGCAGGCCCCTCCGGCGGCCCGCGGCGGGGAAGTACCCCAGCCCCGGGGCCCTGCGGGAGCGGTTTTTCGCGGCGGCCCGGCAGATGGCCGCCTGCGCCGTTTTCCCGGAGGACCGGCGCCGCCGGCGCTGACGGGGCCGTTTCCCACCCCAGAGACAGCAGAGCGCCGCCCGGACATTTGTCCAGGCGGCGCTTTTTCGCTTTGTGGGCGGGGGAAGCTGTCTCTCAGGTCGGCTGGCCCGCAAAGGGCGGGGCCTTGCGGATGCCGCCGGCGGGGCTGAGGGGGTAGCAGTAGTGGAGCAGCAGGTCCTTGCGCTGGAACTTTGCCTCGAACTCCGCGCAGACCCGGTTGGCGATGGCGTCGGCCAGGCCCTCGGTGACGTTGGTCACCAGCACCAGGTACTGGCAGCTGGTGTAGCGGGTGAACACGTCCCCGGCCCGGAGGGAGTTCTGGAGCAGGTCCCCCAGGGTGTCCATCTGCTCCTCCCGGGACTGGAGGGGCGGGAACTCCCCCTGGTCGTCCACCAGGGTGATGAGGATGACGCAGGCCTGCTGGTCGGTGCGCTGCATGCCCCGCTCCAGGAAGCGGTAGATGCACTTGAAGGTCTCGTAGTCCTGGCAATAGGCGCCGGGCCGCATGGCCTGCTCCACCAGCTCGTCCCGGATCTGGTGGATGTCCCGGAAGATGCCGCTTTGGCCGGGCTTCCCGGGGGTCTTGTTGAGGGCGTCGTCGTTCTTCTTCCGCAGCAGCGCCTGGTCCGCCCGGTCGAACAGGGTGAGGTAGGTGTCGCCGGGGCGGCTGATGGCGGTGCCGATGGTGATAGAGAGGGGGTAGCCGTGGCCGTCGCCCCGGCGGTACTGCCGGAACCGCCGCTGGATGACCTGGCAGCGGTCCTCCGCCTCCTTCTCGCTGGCGCAGCCGGGGAGGAACATGACGAACTCATCCCCGCCCACCCGGCCCAGGATGTCCCGGGAGGACACCAGGTAGCCCAGCAGCTCCGCGGCCTTTTGGAGCAGCTGGTCGCCGATGATGTGGCCGAAGCGGTCGTTGACGTCCCGGAAACGATCCAGGTCCGCTACCAGCATAGCTCCGCCGGATTTGAGGAGCTGCCGGTTCACCAGCCGCTCCGTGGCGCCCCGGTTGAAAAGACGGGTCAGCTCATCGTGGTCGATGCGGTGGTTCAGCAGGGCGTTTTCCTGCCGCAGCTTGCGGATCAGTTCCTGTTCCATGGTGTTCCCCCCGTTTCCAATAAAATGCTGTACAAGTATTATAACAGCTTTTCCGCAAAAGGGAACGGATTTTTTGAGGGATTTTTGGAGGAATCGGGGAGAATTTTAAAAGGATTTTTTTCGTGCTCCCCAGAAAACGATAACAGGTGTGAAGAAAAACGCAGTGAAGGGGATTGACAGGACAACGGGCAGATGATATACTCCACATAAGTTAGTTACAGCTAACTAATCGCGGCGCAGCAAAGGTCAGCGGAGGCTGGGCTTTGGCGCGGATACAGAGAAGGAGGATGCTGCATATGCTGGACAAGGCCCTGGTAGTCCACTGCGCGCCCACGCTGGCGGGCCTCAAGACGGGGAGCCTTTTCACCGCCCTTCACCGGCCGGAGGCTCCGCTGGCGGAGCAGGCGGCGGCCTGGGACCGGCGCCTGGCGGGGAAGGGGGTGCGCCTGGCGGTGCTGCGCCGGGGGCGGCAGGGCTCCCTGCTGTATGTGTACCGGCCGGAGCGGCTGGCGGCGGACCTGGCAAGGCCCCGGGTGGCGGATTTCCTGGCCCGCCGGGGCTACGCCGGACTGGATGCCTCTGGGGCGGTGGAGCAGCTGCGGCGGCGCCTGGCGGCAGAGGCGTCTTTCCCCCATGAGATCGGCCTTTTCCTGGGCTATCCCCTGGAGGATGTGGAGGGCTTCATCGCCAACAGCGGCCGCAACTGCAAGTGCTGCGGCTGCTGGAAGGTATACGGAGACGAGGAGCAGGCGGCGCGGTGCTTTTCCCGGTACCGCAAATGCCGGGCGGTCTACCTGCGGCTGTGGCAGGCGGGGCGCTCGGTGGAGCAGCTCACGGTGGCCGCCTCCTGAGCGCGGGGCGGGAATAGAAGAAAGGAAGGAAAACCTATGAAGCATGTAGCGGTGGTCTATTGGAGCGGGACGGGGAACACGGAGGCCATGGCCGCCCTTGTGGCGGAGGGGGCCCGGTCCGCCGGGGCGGAGGTGACGGTAGCGCAGGCCGCCGCCTTTGACGCCGGTCAGGCGGCAGGGTACGACGCTCTGGCCTTCGGCTGTCCCTCCATGGGCTGCGAGGAGCTGGAGGAGAGCGAGTTCGAGCCCATGTTCGCTGCCTGCGAGGACAGTCTGGCCGGGCGCCCCGTGGCCTTGTTCGGCTCCTATGGCTGGGGCGACGGGGAGTGGATGCGCCTGTGGGAGGAGCGCTGCGGGGAGAAGGGCATCGCCCTGGCCTGCGAGAGCGTGATCTGCTGCGAGACGCCGGACGCGGCGGCGGCGGCGTCCTGCCGGAAGCTGGGGGAGGCCCTGGCCGGGTAAACAGCGAAATTTGCCGTATTGCGCAATGGCCGGCGACCGTGTATAATAAACCAAGGGACCCCGGTAAGGGCATGGATTTTATACAGTGAGGAGCTGGCTACATGGAAGCTAAGTTTGCGCTCATCAGTGATGGTTCCTGTGATTTTTCCCTGGAGGAGGCGGAACGGTCCCAGGTGACCCTGGTGCCCTTTTACGTCTCGTTTGACGACGCTACCTACCGCCGGGAGACCTACGAGGTGGGGGTGCGGGAGTTTTACGAGGAGATGGTGAGCCATCCGGGGGTCTATCCCAAGTCCAGCATGCCCTCGGTGGACGACTATCTCCAGGTGTTCCGCCCCTTCGCGGCGGCGGGCACGCCGGCGCTGTGCGTGTGCATCACCTCCAAGTTCAGCGGCTCCTTCAACTGCGCCTCCACCGCCGCGGGGATCCTCCGGGAGGAGTTCCCCGCCTGCGACCTCTGCGTGCTCAACAGCCGGGTGAACACGGTGCTCCAGGGCGAGGTGGTCCGGGAGGCGGTCCGCCTGCGGGACGAGGGCTGCACCCTGGCCCAGGCGGTGGAGCGGCTGGAGGCGGTGATCCCCACGGGGCGGATCATCTTCACCATCGGCAGCATGGACTACCTGAAAATGGGGGGCCGGATCGGGAAGGTGGCCTCGGTGGTATCGGGAGCCCTGGGGATCAAGCCGCTGATCGTGCTCAAGGAGGGGGAGATCTTCCCGGCGGGGATCTTCCGCAGCCGGGAGAAGGGCAAGGCCCGGCTCATCGAGCTGACCCGCCGGCACATGGAGACCTGCGGGGAGGACCCCGGGAGCTACCGCTATGTGATCGGCTACGGCTACGACGTCGAGGAGGCCAAGGCATTCCGGGACGCCATGCTGGCCATGCTGCGGGAGCTGTGTGGCCTGGAGGAGCTGAAGGTGCGCCAGATCGGCGCCACCATCGGCGTCCACACCGGCCCCTATCCTATCGGCATCGGCCTTCTGAAGCGGGCCTGACTGCCCGCCGGAAAAGAGAAAAGAGCCCGGGGACGCGGCTGCGTCCCCGGGCTCTTTTGCTGCCGCCGAGCGGGTCAAAGGTCGTCGGCGTCCTGGACCGGCGTTTCCGCCGGATCCGCGGGCACGCCGGTCCAGCTGCCCAGAGGGTCGGTGGGGGAGGGCCGTTTCCGGGCCAGCTCCATGGCCTTGTCCATGGGCCCGGACGGGCCGGGCTCCGCTTGGGGCCTGCGCTTCATGGCTGCGCCTCCTTTCCGGGGCGGGCCGCCCTATGGGTGGTATGCCCCGGGAGGAGAAAAAGATACGTCAGACCGGCACGCCGGCCCGGGGGCGGACGATGAGCTTCACGCCCTCCATCCGGGCCACCTCCACCAGCGCCCCGGCGGGGATGACGGCCCCGTCCTCGCTGCGGGCGGTCCAGGTCTTTCCGTCGATGTACACCGCGCCGGAGGGCGCGTCGTTGTTGATCTCCTCGGTGACCCGGGCCTCGCCGCCCAGGAGCCGGTCGGCGTTGGTGGGGACGATGTGGGGGTCGATGAACCGCCGGGCCAGGGGCCGGGCGCCCACCAGGGCCGCCAGGGAGACAAAGACGAACAGCAGCAGCTGCACCGTCACCGACGCGCCGAAGAAGGCGGCCAGCATGGCTGCCAGAGCGCCCACGGCAAACCAGATGGAGACCAGGATGGGGGTGGCCGCCTCCACGAAGGCGGCCAGGGCCATGACGGCCACCCAGACCCAGACCATATGGGCGAGGAGGAATTCCACGATTTCGTGTTGCATAGCGATGACCTCCTGTCGGGAGCCCGGCGGGGGACGCCGGGGCTTTGTGGATAGTATAGCACAGGCGGCGGCCGTTGGGTAGCGCAACTGATAAATTTCCCCTGGTAAGTTCTGTGGGGACGGCGGATCAGCGCTCCAATGCCTGATGTGTTAGAAAAGTGTTAGAAAACGCTTGAAAAAGGCCCATCGGGAGGGAAAAGAAAAAACCCCGAAACCATTGAGTCCCAATGGTTTCGGGGTGGCACGCCGTGAGGGATTCGAACCCCCGGCCTTCTGGTCCGTAGCCAGACGCTCTATCCAGCTGAGCTAACGGCGCGTGTCCTCTCAGACAGCTTTGCTATAATACCACAGTGCTTTTGAAAATGCAAGGGGTTTTTCAAAATTTCCGCAAAAAAACATCAGGGAGGGTGGGGCGGAAAACCGGCCGGGCCGGAAAGGCCGGGCCCTCTTGAAGAAAGGCCGGGAATATGCTATACTGACGAAACTGCCGTAAGGCGGCCTAGGGCCGCCTATGCGGCGCTGCCTCACGGGCGCGCCGGCGGGCGGGATGCTGCCGCCTGCCCCGCCGCCCGGGACTTGACCCGGACGCGTTCACCTGTGTTTCCCAGTGAGGAAGAGAGCATGAAGAAAATTTTACGTTACCTACTGCCCTACAAGGGCAAGGTGGCCCTGGCGACGGCGCTGATCGCCCTGTCCACCTTCTGCAACCTGATGCTGCCCACGGTGATGAGCGACATCGTCAACAACGGCGTATACAACGCCGACTTCCCCTATATCGTCCGCTGCTGCGGGGAAATGCTGCTGATCGCGGCCTGCGGCCTGGCGGCGGTGCTGGGGGGAACGAAGCTCAGCGCCGCCGTGGTGGCGGCTTTTTGCGCCGACATCCGCCGGGACATTTTCCACAAGGTCAACAGCCTGACCTTCGAGGAGTTCGGCGCCATGGGCACCGCCGCCCTGGTGACCCGCTCCACCCACGACGTGGACACCGTCTCCTGGGTGGCCGCCCTCCTCTCCGCCACCGTGGTCACCATCCCGGTGCTGTTTGTAGGCGGCGTGCTGCTGGCGTTTGGCAAGGACGTGGTGCTGTCCCTGATCCTGCTGTGCTTTGTGCCCCTGGTTTTCGTGGCGGTGGTGGCCATCGGGCGGAGGATCTCCCCCCTCTGGAAGGAGGCCGAAACCTACACGGACCGCCAGAACGACATCATGCGGGAGCGGCTGTGGGGGATCCGGGTGATCCGGGCCTTCAACCGGGAGCCCCATGAGCAGCGGCGCATCGCCCAGGCCACCCGGGTGATGGCGGAGAACATCATCCGGGCCAACGTGAGCATGGGGGCGGTGCAGCCCCTGGCCCTGCTGGTGTTCAACGCCGCCGCCGTACTGATCCTCTGGGCGGGGGGCCAGCGCATGGCGGCATACGGCGCCCCCAGCGCCGGGGACATCTTCGCCATCCTCCAGTACATCGCCCTGGTGATGAGCGGCGTGGTGATGGCGGCCTTTACCATGGTCATGTATCCCCATGCCCAGGTGGCGGCGGGGCGCATCGACCAGGTGACGAGGGCCAGGAGTATGGCCCGGGAGCCGGAGCAGGCGGTGCGCTTCCGGGGGGATGTGGATTTCGACCACGTCACCTTCCGCTACGCGGACGCCGACGAGAGCGCCCTCAGCGACATCGACCTCCACATCCGCTCGGGGGAGAAGGTGGCGATCATCGGCGGCACGGGCAGCGGGAAGAGCACCCTGGTGCAGCTGATGCTGGGCTTCCGCGCCCCCACGGAGGGGACGATCCGCTTTGACGGCAGGGAGCTGCATCAGTGGGGGGCCCCCACGGTGCGGCGGAACATCAGCGCCGTGCTGCAAAAGACCGCCATTTTCAGCGGGACCGTCCGGGAAAACCTCCTCATGGGGGACGCCGGGGCCAGCGAAAAGCGGCTGCGGGCGGCGGCCCGGGCGGCCCAGATCGGGGAATTCATCGACACGCTGGACCGGGGCTACGACCATGAGCTCTCCCAGGCGGGGAAGAACCTCTCCGGCGGCCAGAAGCAGCGGCTGTCCATCGCCCGGGCGATTTTGAAGGACGCCCCCATCTTCCTCTTTGACGACAGCTTCTCCGCCCTGGACTTTATCACCGAGGCCAAGCTCCGCCAGGAGCTGAACACCACCATGGCGGGCCGCACCCGCATCGTCATCACCCAGCGGGTGACCTCCGCCATGGACTCCGACCGGATCTTCGTCATGGACCGGGGGCGGATCGTGGACAGCGGCCGGCACGAGGAGCTGCTGGGGCGCTGCCGGATCTACCGGGAGATCTACGCCTCCCAGACAGGAGGTGAGCGCCTGTGAGCAAGGAAAGCAAGCGGGGCGGGAACCGGCGGGTGATCTGGCGCACCCTGTGCTACGCCAAGCCCATCCGGTGGTGGCTGGCCCTGGCGGGGCTGCTGGCCCTGGGGGTCATCGCCTGCGCCCTGGCGGGGCCCAAGCTCACCGGGGCCCTGGTACAGCAGCTCTACGACTACTGGGCCGGGGACCGCGCCGGCGGCGCCGCCGCCCTGGCGGCGGCCATGGCCCCGGGGCTGCTGCTCCTGCTGGGGGTCTACGGGGCCCACAGCCTTTTTGCCTATCTGAAGATGCGGCTGATGAACCAGGTGGTGAGCCGCCATTTCACCTGTGACCTGCGGATCCAGATCGCCGACAAGATCCGGCGCCTGCCGGTGAAGTTCGTGGACGGCACGCCGGTGGGGGAGGTGCTCCAGCGGATGACCGACGACGTCTCCCGGATGGGCGGTACCGTCCACGATATCATCGACACCATGATGAGCGGCTTCCTGCAGATCATCGCCATCGCGGCGGTGATGCTGTGGGAGGACTGGCGGCTGGCGCTGCTGGTGATCGCGCTGATGCCCCTGTCGGTGTGGCTGAGCGCGATGCTGGCGGAGAAGAGCAGCAAATATTTCCGGGAGATGCACCGTCAGAGCGGGCGGCTGTACGCCGTGGTGGAGGAGAGCTACACCAACTACGCCACCACCAAGGCCTACAACCTGGAGGAGTACAACCACCGCCGCCACGAGGAGATCAACCGGCTCCAGCAGGCGGCGGAGGCCCGGGCCAATTTCCTGGGCAGCGTGGTCCAGCCGGTGATCGCCTTCAGCAACGCCCTGGCCTATATCCTCATCAACCTCCTGGGAGGCTGGCTCATCGTCTACCAGGGGGTGGCGGTGGGAACGGTCATGACCATCGTCCTTTTTGCCCGGCAGATCGCCTCCCCCCTGGAGCAGATCGCCAACGGCATGAGCAATATCCAGCACGCCACCGCGGCGGCGGGGCGGGTGTTCGACATCCTGGACCGGGAGGAGGAGCCTCCCATCCCCGGCCGTCTGGACCGGGAGGAGGTCCGGGGGCAGGTGGACTTTGCGGACGTGTCCTTCTCCTACGACAAGGCGAAGCCCCTGATCCGCCATCTCGCCATCCATGTGGAGCCGGGGCAGAAGGTGGCCATCGTGGGGCCCACCGGGGCGGGCAAGACCACCATCGTGAACCTCCTGATGCGCTTTTACGACGTGGACGGCGGGCGCATCTGCGTGGACGGGCAGGATCTTTCCCGGGTGTCCCGGGAGGACAGCCGCTCGCTGTTCGCCATGGTGCTCCAGGACACCTGGCTGTTTAAGGGCACCATCGCGGAGAACGTGGCCTACGGCCGGCCGGATGCCACCCGGGAGGAGATCCAGCGCTGCTGCGACGAGGCCTACTGCGACCACTTCATCCGCACCCTGCCCAAGGGGTATGACACGGTCATCGGGGAGGACAACATCACCATCTCCGGCGGCCAGAAGCAGCTGCTCACCATTGCCCGGGCCCTGCTCTCGGACCGCAAGCTCCTGATCCTGGACGAGGCCACCTCCAACGTGGACACCCGCACGGAGCTGCTCATCCAGAAGGCCATGGACAAGCTGATGCGGGGCCGCACCTGCTTTGTCATCGCCCACCGGCTGAGCACCATCGTGGACGCGGACAGCATCCTGGTGGTCCGGGACGGGCAGATCGTGGAGCAGGGACGCCACCGGGAGCTTTTGGAGAAAAAGGGCTTTTACTACCAGCTCTATACCAGCCAGTACGCCGTATGACCGGGCGCGCGCCGCCGGACGGGGAGATTTTTCGCCCCTCCGGCGGCGTTTTGGCTTGTCATGGGGGGAGGACGGGGGTATAATGGCGAAAACAGGGCCGCGGGGCGGCCCGTAAAGAGGGAGCGTGACCATACGATGGAAATTCGGATCTGCAAGACGGAGCATCCCCGGCCCAAGCCGGAGGACCCCCGGAAGCTGGGCTTCGGCACGGTGTTCACCGACCACATGTTCACCATGGATTACGACGGGGAGCAGGGCTGGCACGACGCGCAGATCGTGCCGCTGACGGATCTCACCATCCACCCCGGCGCCGCGGTGTTCCACTACGGCGCGGAGGTGTTCGAGGGCCTCAAGGCCTACCGCACCGACGGCGGCGGCGTGCAGCTGTTTCGCCCGGCGGACAATATGCGGCGGATGCGGGACAGCGCCGAGCGGATTCAGCTGCCGGACTTTGACGGGGATTTTATGCTTAAGGCCCTGCTGAAGCTGGTGGAGCTGGACCAGGACTGGGTGCCCGCGCTGCCCGGCGCGTCCCTGTACATCCGGCCGGTGGAGTTCTGCACGGATATCGACCTGGGTCTCCATGCCATCTCCCGGGCGAAAATGATGATCATTCTCTCCCCGGTGGGCAGCTACCTCTCCGGCGGCCTCAAGCCGGTGAACATCCTCATCGAGGACACCGACGTCCGGGCGGTCCGGGGCGGCACCGGCTACGCCAAGTGCGGCGGGAACTACGCCGCCGCCAACCGGGCCGCCGCCAAGGCGGAGCGCCGGGGCTTCGACCAGGTGCTGTGGCTGGACGGCGTCCACCAGCAGTACATCGAGGAGGTGGGGGGCATGAACGTGATGTTCAAGATGGCCGGCAGGATCGTCACCCCCGCCCTCACCGGCTCCGTCCTGCCGGGCATCACCCGCCGCTCCTGCATCCAGCTGCTGCGGGACAAGGGCTACGAGGTGGAGGAGCGCCTCATCAGCGTGGACGAGGTGATGGCCGCTCTGGAGAGCGGGGAGATGGAGGAGGCCTGGGGCTGCGGTACCGCGGCGGTGATCTCCCCCATCGGCAGCTTCGCTTACCGGGACAGGCAGCACACGGTGAACAACCGGGAGATCGGCCCCTGCGCCCAGGACCTTTACGACACCCTCACCGGCATCCAGTGGGGCCGCCGGCCGGATCCCTACGGCTGGGTGGTAAAGGTGCCCCGGAGGGCCTGACCCGCGGCAGGATACAGCAAAAAGCGCCGCCTGGACAACTGTCCGGGCGGCGCTGGTTTTTTGGGGAAAGAGCGGCGGGCGGGGCTCACGCCACGCCCAGGAAGGAGCACAGGGCCGCGCCGATGGAGGTGGCGAAGGCGGCGTGCTCGGGGGTGATGAAGCGGATGCCGTGGAGGCGGGTGAAGAGGGCGAAGCACTCCTCGGCCTGGGGCAGGCCGGACATGAAGCCGGTGAGGACCACGGTCTCGCAGCCGCAGGCCCGGCAGGCCATGACGGCGGTGGTGCCGATGGACTGGAGGACCATGTTGACTACGCCTGCGGCGAAATCCCCGGCGGTGGCGCCGTCGGAGACGTTGCCGAAGTTGGCGGCGGTGATGTCCAGGGGCAGGGAGGGGTGGCTGTTGCGGGTGATGTCGCCCACGGTGAGGTCGATGTGGTTGATGTCGCCGTCGCCGGCCAGCTTGACGATCTGGTCGTACTGCCGGGTGCCGCACAGCCGGGAGCACAGCCCCGCCAGGGTGCCGCCGCCCACGCCGGAGCCGCACAGATGGCGGACCTCCTTGCCCTTTTCCGCCCAGATGAAGGCGGTGCCGGTGCCCATGCTGACCACCACGGCCTTCTCCTGGCCGCTGAGGGCCAGGCCGCCCACGCCCACGGCGGTGAATTCCTCCACCTTCTCCGTGGGGATGCCGTAGATATCCCCGTCCACATAGGAGGCCCCCACGCCGGTCAGGGCGATCCGGGACACGTCGCCCAGGGCCAGGCCGTTGGTGAAGAGGAAGTTGCCCAGGGCGCCGTAGAGGGAGGTGATGGGGTCCTGGGCCTGGACCCGGTGCATGGCGATGGCGGAGCCGTCGGGGCGCAGGCCCACGATCTTGGTGGTGGAGCCGCCGATATCGATACCTAAAATCACAGACATGGCAAAGACCTCCCGGGGGGAAAGGATCGCCGGCGCGCTGGGGCTCCGGCCTCTCTATATTAGGGGAAAGGGAAGGAATTGTCAATTCTATCGTTGCAAAAGGCGGGGAAAAGATATACTATAAGGTAGTCGGGACAGACCCAGGCCGGCCCCGGCCATTCTGATGAAACAGAGGATGGAGCAATGGAGCGTAAAGAGAAGCTGAATCTGTCGATGCTGTTCGACTTCTATGAGATGACCATGGCCAACGGCTACTTTCGCCAGGGGATGCAGGAGCGGATCACCTACTTCGACGTGTTTTTCCGCCGGGTGCCGGACGGCGGCGGCTACGCCATTGCCGCGGGGCTGGAGCAGCTGATCGAGTATATCAAGGACCTCCATTTCGACGAGGACGACATCGCCTATCTCCGGGGGAAGGGCCTCTTTGAGGAGGACTTCCTGGAGTATCTGCGCGCCTTCCGTTTCACCGGGGACATCTGGGCGGTGCCCGAGGGCACGCCGGTGTTTCCCCACGAGCCCCTGGTCACGGTCCGGGCTCCCGCGCCCCAGGCCCAGCTCATCGAGACCTACGCCCTGCTGTGCATCAACCACCAGAGCCTCATCGCCACCAAGGCCAGCCGCCTGGTCCGGGCCGCCCAGGGCCGGACGGTGCTGGAGTTCGGCTCCCGCCGGGCCCAGGGAGTGGACGGCGCGGTGGTGGGCGCCCGGGCGGCCTATATCGGCGGCGTCCACGGCACCGCCTGCGCCCTCAGCGACCAGGTGTTCGGCGTCCCCGCCGCCGGCACCATGGCCCACTCCTGGGTGCAGATGTTCCCCACCCAGTACGAGGCCTTCAAGGCCTACTGCGAGATCTATCCCAACAACGCCATTTTGCTGGTGGACACCTACAACACCCTTAAAAGCGGCGTGCCCGACGCCATCCGGGTGTTCAACGAGGTGCTGCGGCCCCGGGGGATCACCAAGTGCGGCATCCGCCTGGACTCCGGCGACATCGCCTACCTCTCCAAGGAGGCCCGGAAGATGCTGGACGCGGCGGGGTGGGAGAGCTGCACCATCTCCGCCTCCAACGCCCTGGACGAGAACCTGATCCGGGACCTGCTGCTCCAGGGGGCCAAGGTGGACTGCTTCGGCGTGGGCGAGCGGCTCATCACCGCCCGCAGCGAGCCGGTGTTCGGCGGGGTGTACAAGCTGGTGGCGGTGG
>CALXGG010000012.1 GCA_944387785.1 uncultured Oscillospiraceae bacterium
ATGGCCTGGGAGAGGCCGTAGCGGATGGCGGTGTGGAGGCGCTTGCCGTCGATCTGGATGGCCTCCATCATGGCGCAGAGGCCGCGGAAATTGTCCGCCTCCCTGCCCACCAGCTGGGGCTTGATGTACTTGTCGATGAGGGGGATGAAGTCCTTGGCCAGGAACAGGGGGTCCCGGCCGCCGGCGCCGGAGTACTGCACGGCGGCGCAGTCGCCGGAGGCGATCTGGCCGTCCTCCAGCACCAGCATCACGGAGATGGACTCGCCGGCCTGGCGCACGGCGCGGAAGCCCTCGGTCACAGGCTGGCCCACATAGAAGATGCCGTCATGGCCGGCGCCGGCCTTGATGGCCCGCTGATCGTCGAAGTAAAAGCCGGTACGGCCCGCGGAGCATACCACATCTACGATTTTCATGATTCTTCTCCTTTTCCGCCCAAAGGCGGTATATATTTTTTAACCGATCATCAATATCTGGGGCGGCCCACCAGGCGGCCCTTGCCGATGGAGTACACGTCGTCAATGACCATCTGGAAGGAGGCCTTGCGTTTTTCAAAGGCGGCCCGCTCGGCAATCTTGGCGGCGTGGAAGTCCTTGAGGTCCTGGGTGAAGGGGAGGTTGCCCATGTTGAGGATCCGCACCGCGCCGTCGTTGTCCCGGCAGGGCAGCATCAATCCCGCGTTGGCCCGGCAGGGGGCGAAGGGCACGTCCAGCACACCGGCCTCCACGCCCCGGCACACGCCGACGGCGATGTCGCCCTCCCCCAGCTCGAAGCACTTGTCCACGATGCAGCGGGTCTCCTGGCGGATGATCTCCTCCTCCTGGGGCAGCCGGGCGTCCTGGAAGGTCTGGTCCGCCATCATGTTCACCACCTGCTTGGTGCAGCGCAGGCCCTGGGCGTTGGCCTCCATGGTGGGAATGCCCACCGCCTCGTGGGGGCTCTTGACGATGACCTTGGTGGCCTTGGAGAAAGCGGCGATGAGGCTGCCGGTGGCGATGACGCCGAAGGCCTTGGCCTCGTCGGCGGGGAAGCCGCCCATCCACTGGTGGAGGACGGTGGTCACCGCCACGTCGTCATAGCCGTACTTGTGGAGGTACTCGTCGGTGAGCTCCTGGAGGGTGCGGATGGCCGCCACGTCCTGGACCAGGTTGCCGCACTGGCCGTAGCCCACGGTGATGTTCTTCACCCCCTGCTCCGCCGCCAGCAGGGCCTCGATGATGGCCGCGGCGTGGGAGATGCAGGGGGGCACCAGGGTGCCGGTGAGGGGGCCGTAGGGCTCCCGGTTGATGGACACGCCCATCTCCTCGTAGAGGCCGGTGAGCCGGTCCACATACTGCCAGTCCCGGATGGTGCGCTCCATGGGGACGTTCTTGCAGTAGGGCAGGTTATAGGAGATGCCGCCGCCCTCGTAGCTGGTAAAGCCGCCGGCGTAGGTGATCTCGGTAAGGAGCCGGGCGTCGGGGGTGCCGTGGCGGACCTGGACGGGAGTATGTACGCTCTCGATGATCTGGCGGCAGCCGATGACGCCGTGGTTCACCGCCGGGAAGCCGTTGAGCATGGCGCGGCCCAGCCGGATGGACTCCCGGATGCCGTTCTCCGCCTCCTCGTAGCGGTTCTGGCGGGTGTAGCTGTCGATGGTGGTGGGCAGGAGGTCCGCCTCGCCCTGGTCCTGGAGGTGCTGCATGAGCTTGATGTGCTCGGAGATCACCGGCACGCCGGCCCGGGGCTGCACCAGGGTCCTGCCCGCCGCCTTGGCGGCCAGCAGCTTCTTGGCGAAAATGCGCTCGTCGGGCATGGCCTTGTGGTAGGCCACCGCCTCCTCCAGGTCAACGCCCCTGCCGGTGGGCCACTGGGAGAGCACCTCCTGGCGCAGGGCGGCAAACTCCCCGTCGGGGATCCTCTTATTCTGAATATCCATGCTGTTCCAGCTCCTTTTTCATCATTCGCAGCGCCGCCTGGGGGTACCGTGAGGAGAGGAGCCCCATGGCGGCCAAGATATAGGATCGGTCCACCCAGACGTCCGCCTGCCTGGGACGCAGGGACATGGGCTGGGCGGGGGAATACAAAGCAAATTTCGCGATATCCACGGTGTTTTTCGTATGGATCAGGCTGCCGCCGGTGACCACGATCTGCCTGACCCGGGTCAGGTCCTTGCCGGTCTGGACGAAGGTCTGGCCCATCATGGTGTAGGTCTCCTCCATGGTGCCCGCGTGGCGGGCCACGGCGGTCTCCACCGCCAGGGAGGCCAGGGCCTGGTCCAGGGCCTCCAGCTCCTTGTCGCCGTCGGGAAGGCGGTCCGTGTGCTCCCGGAGGTAAGCCACCAGCTCCTCCACCCGCTTTTCCGGCAGGCCGGAGAGCTGGCTGACCCGCTGGACGCCGGCGGCCTCCACAATGCCGTACACACTGTACCGCATGCCGATGTCCCCCTCCACCGTCCGCTTGGAGAAGGGCTCGGGGAGGCCCTTGTACACGGTGTTCATCTGCTCGGGCATACCGTCGGCCATGGAATAGACGTCGGTGGTGGCGCCGCCCACATCCACGGCGATGAGGTCGCCGATGCCCCGCTCCCCCTCGCAGCCCCTGGCCAGCAGCTCCGTGGCCAGCAGCACCGCCGAGGGCGTGGGCATCAGGATGTCGGACAGCAGGGCCGTGGCCCGGGAGAGGCCCTTGGCCTGGATGATCCGGCTCAGAAAGATCTCCCGGATCTGCTTCTGGGTGGGCTCGATCTGCAAAACACCGAACTTGGGCATCACGTTGGGGCAGACATAGACCTCCCAGCCCTTCAGGATCCGCTGGCACTGCCGGGCGGCGGTGCGGTTGCCCGCCACCACCACCGGGAACTGGGGCTCCATGGTAGCCAGCATCCCGGCGTTGTGGAGGATGCACTCGGTGTTGCCGCCGTCGGTGCCCCCCACCAGGAGGAAGATGTCCGGGCGGAGCCTCCGGATGTCCTCCAGGTCGTCCTCCGTCAGCTGGAAGGCGTAGACCCCCACCACCTTGGCCCCGGCCCCCAGGCTGGCCAGCCGGGCGGCCTCGCCGGTGAGCTCCGGCACCAGGCCGCTGGTGACCATCCGCAGCCCGCCGGCGGCGGAGGAGCAGGCATAGCACTCGGCAAACTCCAGGGGCCCGGTCTGTTCCTCCAGGCGCCTGCGCCCCAGGGCCAGGCCGTCGTTGATGTCGGTCTGGACGGTGGTGTAGGCGGAGGCGGTGCCGAGGATCCGCTCCCCCTCCACATCCACCGCCGTCAGCTTGGTGTAGGTGCTGCCAAAGTCAATGAGGAGGACGGGCTTCATGCCTCATCACCGTCCATGTGCAGGATCTCCCGCAGGGCGTCGATGGTCACCTGGGGATCCGTCCCCGGGGGGAAGGCCCGGTCAAAGCCCATGGCCTTGAACCGCTTCTCCACGTCCTCAAAGCGCTGCTTGCCGATGACGATGTTGCCGCCCACCAGCAGGGGGATGCCCTTGAGGCCCGCCTCGTCGCACTTCTCCCGCATGCCCCGGCAGTCCAGCTCCCCCTGGCCGTAGAGGGAGGAGACCACGATGGCGTCGGCGTCGGCCTCGATGGCGGCGGCGATGTACTCCTCCTGGGACACCATGACCCCCAGGTTCACCACGTCGAAGCCCGCCTCGGTAAAGGCGTGGTAGAGGATCTTGTTGCCCACCGCGTGGACGTCGGCGCCGATGACGCCGATCACCAGTACTTTCTTCTTTCTTTGCTCCATGTCGCACCTCGTTCAGGCGGGGCGTCACTTGCCCCTTCCCATAAAACTATACCTATATACTACATTCAGCTATATCTTTTGTCAAGGCAAAAAGAAGGAATTCCACCACAATTTTCTGATTTTGCAAGAAAAATTGCGCCCCCTGCGTTTGCAGGGGGCGCTCTGTTTATCCGATCCTCTTCTCCCGCAGCCGGTTCAGTTTTTCCTGCAAATAGAGGAAGGAACCCTCGTCCATCTCGTAGGCGCAGCGGATCACCCTGCCCCCCCGGCCGGCGAATTCCCGGAGCCGCTGGAGCTGTCCGTCGCTGGCGTACTTCTCCACCCCTTCCGGCACCAAAACCGCCGTTTTCCCCCGGAGGCAGGCGTCCCAGTCCTCCACTTCAGACAGTACACGGGGCTCCGCCACCGCCACGCCCTCCGTGTAGGCGGCGCAGGCGGAACGGAGCAGCTCCCCGAACCGCTGGCTGCAAGAGAGGACGCCTACGGTTTCACCGGCGCGGAGCTTCACCAGAGCGGCCATAGTGGCCGGTGAAAGCCGCAGGGCGATTCTTGCAATTTTGTTCCGGGCCGGCAGGACGCTCTGGAGGTATTCCCCGTGCTCCGCGGTGGTCACCACCAGGTCCACGTCCTCCCCCAGGTTGTAGGGGTAGGCCTGGATGCTGCTGAGGAGGTAGGAGTAGAGCTCCACCCCCTGGATCCGCCGCAGCTGGTCGGAGAGCTGGGAGAGGGTCTCCGTGTTGCACTCCACCACCGCCACTTTGATGTCCGCCAGGTTTTCCGCCCGCTCCCGGAGCTTCAGGCTGAAGAAGATGTTCACCTCCGCCAGGGAGAAGCCCAGCCGCTCCATCTCGTCCAGCAGGCCGTCGATGGCCGCCATGGCGGCGGCTTTGCTGCCGGCGGCGTCCGGGGCGCGGTAGCAGACAAAGGTGCCCCGGCCCTGGACCTTCTCCACCAGCTTCAGCCGCTCCAGCTCGTCGTAGGCCCGCTTCACGGTGCCCCGGGCCAGGCCCAGGCCGTCCGCCATGGCCAGCACCGTGGGCAGCTGCTCCCCGGCGGGGAGCTTCCCGCCCTTGATGGCCGAACGGATCTCGTCCACCAGCTGCTGATACATGGGGATCCCGGAGCCCGGGTCCACATGGAACTGTTCCGTCATGGCTCACGCCTCCTTTCCGCCGTCTAACCCGGCCCCTACGCCCGGCTCTTCAGATATGCCGCCCGGCCGGTCTCATAGAGGTTGTTGCCCTGGCTGTCGATGATGACCACCACCGGGAAGTCCTCCACCTCCAGGCGGCGGATGGCCTCGGCTCCCAGGTCCTCATAGGCGATGACCTCCGCCTTCTTGATGCACTGGCTGAGAAGGGCGCCGCAGCCGCCGATGGCCCCGAAGTACACCGCGCCGTGCTCCTTCATGGCCTCCACCACCTCGGGGCCCCGCTTGCCCTTGCCGATCATCCCGGTCTCCCCCAGGGCGATGAGGGTGGGGCTGTAGGCGTCCATGCGGTAGGAGGTGGTGGGGCCGGCGGAGCCGATGGCGTCGCCGGGCTTTGCCGGAGTGGGGCCCACATAGTAGATGGTGGCGTTCTCAATGGGCAGAGGCAGCTCCCTGCCCTCCGCCGCCAGGGCGCACAGCCGCTTGTGGGCGGCGTCCCGGGCGGTATAGATCACACCGGAAATGAGGCAGCTGTCCCCTGCCTTCAGGGTCCTGGCCTGCTCCCGGGTCAGGGGCATCTGAATACGAATCGCCATCTCACAGCACCTCCGTCTGATGTCTGGTCACATGGCAGTTGATGTTCACCGCCACCGGCAGCCCCGCGATATGGGTGGGGCACTGCTCGATATTCACCGCCAGGGCGGTGGTTTTCCCGCCAAAGCCCTGGGGCCCGATGCCCAGGCCGTTGATCCGCTCCAGCAGCTCCTCCTCCAGGGCCTGGTAGAAGGGATCGCTGTTGCGCTGGTCCAAAGGCCGCATCAGAGCCTTCTTGGCAAGGTAAGCCGCTTTATCGAAGGTGCCGCCTACGCCTACGCCCACCACGATGGGCGGGCAGGGGTTGGCCCCCGCGTCCTCCACCACCTTCACCACAAAGTCCTTGACGCCCTCCACGCCGTCGGAGGGCCGGAGCATCTTGATCTGGCTCATATTCTCGCTGCCAAAGCCCTTGGGGGCCACGGTGATCTCCACCTGATCCCCGGGCACCAGCTCGTAGTAGATCATGGCGGGGGTGTTGTCCCCGGTATTCACCCGGTCGAGGGGATCCCGTACCACGGACTTGCGGAGATAGCCCTTGGCGTACCCCCGGCGGACGCCCTCGTGAACGGCCTCCCCCGCGTCGCCGGTGATGTGGACCTCCTGGCCCACCTTCAAAAACACGCAGGCCATGCCCGTATCCTGGCAGATGGGCCGGTCATTGCCGTCGGCGATCTCATAGTTCTCCCTGATGCGCTCCAGGATCTCCCGGGCCTGGGGCCAGGGCTCCCCCTCATGGCTGGCGGTGATCCGCTCCTTCACATCCCGGGGCAGATGGCAGTTGGCCTGGACGCACAGCCGCTCCACCGTATCGGTGATCTGCCGGGCCGCAATCTCTCTCATCGCGTTGTTCCTCCTTCTCTCAGTCCTGGCCGGGTACGCTGTAAATCACATCCTGGAGGGTGCCCTCCCGGCTGATGACCTCCGCCACCGTCCGCTCCCCCCGGGGCAGTTTCCGGGGCTTGCCGGTGATGCCCTCGGCCTTCTCCTTCAGCTCGTGGATATCCAGCACCGGAAGCCCCGCCGCCACAAGGCGCTCCTTCAGCTCCCGGTCCTTCTCGTTGACGGCGATGCCCCCCTGGGTCACCAGCACGTCGATATCCCTGCCCGGGGTGGACACGCAGGCGACGCGGTCGGTGACAATGGGCAGCCGGGCCCGGAACATGGGGGCGATGATCATGGCCAGCTTTGCCCCTGCCGCCGTGTCGCTGTGGCCGCCGGAGCCGCCCATGATGGAGCCGGCGGAATCGGTGTGTACGTTCACATTGAAGTCGGTGTCGATCTCCGTGGCCCCCAGGATCACCACGTCCAGGCTGTCCACCACCGCGCTGCGGTGGCTGGGGCTGGCGTAGTGCATGGCGGAGATCTCCTGGTGCCGGGGATCGGTACGGATGGACTCCACCGCCTTGAGGTCAAAGCACTGGACATCCAGCAGGGAGCGGAAGCACCCGGCCTGGAGCATGTCCACCATGTAGCCGGTGATGCCTCCCAGGCCGAAGCTGCCCTGGATCTGCTGGCGGAGCATGATGTCCTTGAGGAACTTGGCGGCAGCCAGAGAGGCCCCGCCGGCGCCGGTCTGGAAGGAGAAGCCCTCCTTCAGAAGGCCGGAGTACTGGATGACCTTAGCGGCGTTCTGGGCCATCACCAGGCCCACCGGGTCACGGGTGATCTGGGTGGTACCGGAGACGATGCCCTTGGGGTTGCCGATCTCCTCCACGCAGACCACATAGTCCACATAGCTCTCGGGGATGGACCAGTCCAGCAGGGGGTAGTCCACCAGGTTGTCGGTGATGACCACCACCTTTTTGGCGTACATGGCGTCGGGATAGGCGTAGCCCAGGCTGCCGCAGGCGGACTTGCCATACTTGCCGGAGCAGTTGCCCATGGGGTCCGCCGCCGGGGCGGCGATGAAGGCCACGTCGATGGGGGTGCGGCCCAGGGCGATGTCGCTGGGCCGGCCGCCGTGGGTACGGAACTGCACCGGCTTCTCCAGGATCCCCCGGGAGATCTCCCGGCCCAGGGCGGCGGACATATAGTCCGTCTGGATGCCGGTGACCACATGGCTTTGGATGTGGTCCAGCAGGGGCAGGTGGATGTCGAAGAGGGAACTGGCGTTGACGGTAAGGTCCCGGATCCCCAGCCGGGCCGCCTCCTCCATCACCAGGTTGAGCACATAGTCGCCGTTGCGCAGATGGTGGTGGAAGGACACGGTCATGCCGTCCTTCAGCCCGGCAAGGGAGATGGCCTCCCGGATGGAACTGACAACTTTACCCTTCATCACGCTTCCTCCCTTCCCAGGCCCAGCTCCCGGGCCATGGCGATGGTCCGCTGGGCCCGGGCCACGATGGGCGCGTCGATCATCTTGCCCCGCAGGGCCACCGCGCCCTTGCCCTGCTCCTTGCCAAGGCGGATGGCCTCCATCACCTCATAGGCGTAGTCGATATCCCCCTGGGAGGGGCTGAACACCCGGTTGATGACCTCCACATGGCGGGGGGAGATGGATGCCTTGCCGGTAAAGCCCAGGGCCTTGGCATGGAGGGCGTCCACTTCGATGCCCTCGTCGTCGTTGACGTCGGTAAAGGGGGTGTCGTAGACCTCCACCCCGGCGGCCCGGGCGGCCACCACCAGGCGGGTCCGGGCGTACTCGATCTCCCTGCCCTCCTTGGTGCGCTTGCACTGGAGGTCGGCGGTAAGGTCCTCCGCCCCCAGGAACAGGGCCGTCACCCGGGGGCTGGCGGAGGCCACGGCAAAGGCGTTCTCCACCCCCAGGGCCGTCTCGATGAGGGCCACCAGGCCCACGGTGTAGGGCGCAAGGCCCAGGCGCTCCTCCACCCGGGCCATATAGGCGTCCGCCGTCCGGATATCTTCGGCAGTACCGGTCTTGGGCAGCAGGATCAGGTTGGGACGGCAGGGCATCACTTCGTCCAGGTCCTCCTGCCAGTAGGGGGTGTCGATGCCGTTGATCCGCACGATGGTCTCACAGCCCCGGAAATCCATATAGGTCATGGTGTTGCGCACCAGGATCCGGGCCGCGTCCTTCTCCGCCGGGGACACCGCGTCCTCCAGGTCGAAGATCACCGCGTCGGAGCCCAGGCAGCTGCCGTTGATGAGCATATTGGGGGTATTGCCCGGCAAAAACAGCAAGGAGCGCCGCATCAGCCATTCCCCCTTCCCCGTTTGACCGCTGTTTCCACCCGGGAGCGGATCACGCAGTCCAATGCGCCCCGGTCCCGTACCGACACCCTGGCGTTTTCCACGCCCCACTGGCCCAGCACCTCCCGGACCACCTCCTCGATGGCCGGGCCGAACTGGCCCTTCACCACCGACTCCAGCCGCAGCTCGATCCCCCCTTCGCCGGGCTCGATCTCCACATACACGTCGCTGGATTCCATGGTCCCGGCGCTGGCGCTTCGGACGATCTCTGTCATATATTCGTTCCTCCTCCCATTGAACTATATCAATATGCCGCTATTATATAATACAATTTTAGGATTTGCAATCAATTTTTCCCTGCCGTCTTTTCAAATCCCCGTCGTTCCGCTATAATGGAGCTACGATACCCGGGCCCGCCCGTCGTCCCCAGGCCCCGGGAGATCCCGCCGCCGGGCAGCGAACCCGGCAGTAAAGGAGGCGCCCTATGCAGGACCTGCAGAAAAGCCATATCATCAGCACCTATTTTGCCCCCCGGGGCCACGCCCGCATGTACGCCCTGGGCATGCAGCTGGTGCAGCTCTACCTCTCCCCCTTCGACAAGCTCATCGGCATCATCGGCGAGGCCGGCTCCGGCAAAAGCGCCCTGATCCGGGGCATGTTCCCCGGCCTGGAGCTGACCAACGACGACAACGGCGTATACGTCCGCCCCCTGCCCATTCTGGAGCAGGACCGGGGCTTCAGCCTCTTCGCCCCCCATACCTACCATTTGGACATCCGCTTTGAGACCGGCTTCACCCAGATGAGCGTCCTGGCCGACGCCATCACCCAGGCCCTCCACAGCGGCAAGCGGGTGATCGTGGAGCACTTCGACCTCATCTACCCCATGCTGGAGATCAAGGCCGACCTTCTCATCGGCGTGGGCGAGGAGGTGGTCATCACCCGGCCCACCATCTTCGGCCCGGAGCCCAAGGATATCTACGACATCGTCTACAAGTCCCTCCCCTACCGGCTCATGGCCCACACCGCTGAGGACCTCTGCGAGTTCTGCCTGCCCCGGGAGGAGGTGGAGCGCTGCGGCCACGACGACGTGAAGCACGGCTTCGTCCTCTCCTTCCCGGACTATGCCCCGGACATCGACCTGAAGGAGCTGGAGGAAAAGGTCTACGACCTCATCGACCAGGATCTGCCTGTGACCTACCTGGACGAGAGCCATGTGTCCATCGGCGGCGCCGTCCACCCCTGCACCGGCCCCCGGATCCATGTCCCCAGCACCGGCCAGGTGAAGGACTTCCACCTGCTCTACCACTTCATGCACGACGTGTTCAACAAGCGCTACCTGCTGGTGGGCTGCGTGGGCCGGGACAACCTGGACAAGCTGCGGAAGCTGGAGGAGCACACCAAGTTCCTCCGGCCCATCGAGTAGTTCCCCCACCGCCGGAACAGCACGCCCCCCTTCTCTCCCAGACAAAACGCCCCTCCCCGCGGTTTTTGTACCGCAGGGAGGGGCGCTTTTCTATTGCCGGCGCCGGAAGCGAGGCTTCCGGCGCCGTATGAGAGGGGCTTTCTATCCGGGCACACCGGCAGCTGCGGAAACAAACGTCCGACCATCAATCTTCTCCTGAACTGAGGTCTCCGCGTCCGGGGCCCCCGGCGGGGCAGGGGGTGCGCTTACAGGCCGTACTTGGCGGCGGCGTCGTCCAGGGCCTTGCGGCACTTCTGCACGCCGGCGGCGATGCCGTCGGGCTCCTTGAAGATGGCGGAGGAGAGGATCACCACGTCGGGGTCGCACGCCACCACGGGATCCATGTTGTTCCAGCGCAGACCGCCGTCCACCGCCAGCTCGCAGGAGGGGTTCTTCTCGTTGATCTCCGCCCGGGCCCGCTTGATGAGGTCGATGGAGCTGCGGCGCCAATCCCAGTTGTCCTTGCCGTCAGTCTTGCTGACGCCGTGGATCACGATCTGGAGACGGTCGATGTCGTAGATGGACTCATCCACGAAGCACAACGGGGTGTAGCAGCCCAGGGTCAGGCCGATCTTCATGCCGAACTCGTGGCAGTAGTTCATGATGTAGGCCAGAGGAGCGCCGATGAAGTGCTCAGCGGGCAGGATCAGCATGTTGCAGCCGGCGGCGGCGATCTTCTCGATGAACAGGCGGTCGCACTCACGGGTATAGAAGTGGCACTCGATGGGCTTGTCGGTAACAGGACGAATGCCCTCGATGATCTGGTGGCCGCCCATGAGCTGCATGTTCTTGAGATCATACATATCGGCGGCGTCGGAGTGGATGTAATCGGCGCCGGCGTCCGCGGCGGCCTTTACTGCACCGGCAATGTTTCCATAGTTCACATGGGCAAGGCCCGCGGCGATCTTGATGTGTTTCATAGCGGTATACCTCCAAATTTATATAGTTTGGTTTACTGGCAGGATTCCTCAAATTTGTTGTAGCGCACCTGGCCGTCGATGACGGTGGCGGCGCAGTGGCACCAGAGGTCCCGGATGGGGTTGCCGTCAAAGATGGCCACGTCGGCGTCCTTGCCGGGCTCCAGGGTGCCCAGGCGGCCGTCCAGGCCCAGGATCTCCGCGGCGTTGCTGGTGATGGTGCGGAAGCCCTCCATCTCGTCCAGCCCCGCGCCCACGCACATCCCCACCGCCATGGGCAGGTACCACAGGTGGTTGGCGGGCAGGTCGGTCATGATGGCCACCTTGACGCCGGCCTTGTGGAGGATGGAAGCCGCCTCCAGGCTCTGGAGGGCCACCTCCGGCTTCTGGGGGAAGCCCCCCAGGGGGCCCAGGATGGCCGGGCAGCCGCTGGCGGCGATGTCGTCGGCGATGAGGTAGCCCTCGGTGCAGTGGTCCAGGGTCAGGGCGAGCCCCAGCTCCTTGGCGATACGGATGGCCGTCATGATGTCGTCGGCCCGGTGGCAGTGGGCCTTGATGGGGATCTGTCCCCGGATCACCGGCTCCAGGGCCTCCAGCTTCAGGTCAAAGGCGGGCAGCTTGGCGGGATCCCCCTGGGAGCGGTCCTTCTTGTCGGCATACTCCTTGGCCCGGTACAGGGACTCCCGGATCAGGGAGGAGGTGGCCATACGGGTCACCGGCTGCCGGTTGGCCCGGCCAAAGGAGTTCTTGGGGTTCTCGCCAAAGGCCATCTTCATGGCCAGAGGCGCTTTCAGCACCATCTTCTCCATGGTGTTGCCCCAGGTCTTCATGGCCACGAACTGGCCGGCAATGGGGTTGGAGCTGCCCGGGCCGGTGGCTACGGTGGTCACGCCGCTGCGCACCGCCACGCCGTACTCCGGATCCAGGGGATAGATGCCGTCAATGGCCCGGATCTGGGGGGTCACGGGATCAGAAGTCTCGTTGCCGTCGTCGCCGGGGAAGCCGATGGCAGTCTCATAGATGCCGATGTGGCAGTGGGCGTCGATGAGGCCCGGCAGCACATAGCCCCCCCGGGCGTCCAGCACCTTGGCATCGCCGGCATCCAGGCTCTGACCCACGGCGGCGATCTTGCCGTCCCGAATCAGCACCTGGCCGTTCTCCACGGTGCCCTGGGGGCCCATGGTCAAAATCTTACCGTTGGTAATGAGAAGCTCGTTCATGCTATCACCCATTTTTCTCTAAAAATTCCATGGCCTTCCTGCCCACCTGGGCCACCACGCCGGGGGCGAAGGGGGACGCCAGGCCCGCCAGGGCCAACGTCTCGTCAAAGGACTGGAAGCCGCTGCACCGCAGCAGGCGCAGGTAGCTGTCCCAGGCGCTCTCGTGGTTTTCCTCGTCCAGGAAGTGGTACTGGAGGGCGCAGACCTGGGCCAGGACATAGTCGATGTAGTAGAAGGGCCACTTGTAGATGTGGGTCTGGCGCTGCCAGGCCCGGCCCTGGGAGAGGAAGCCCTCATGCTTATATTTCCGCCAGGGCATGTACCGCTTCTCCAGGCTCCGCCACAGCGCCAGGCGCTGCTCCGGCGTCATCTCCGGGTGGTCGTAGACCTCGGTCTGGAACTCGTCCACCGCCGCGCCGTAGGGCAGGAAGGACAGGGCGCTCTTCATATGGAAGAACCGGTACTTTTTCAGGTCCTCCTCGCTGTACACCTGGCTGAGGTAGGGCCAGACGAAGAACTCCATGGCCATGGAGTGGATCTCACAGATGTCGGAGGTGGCGTTGCCGCTCTCCAGGAAGGGCTCCCCCCGCTTGAGGTAGGAGTGGAGGCCGTGGCCGCACTCATGGGCGAAGGTCTTGACGGCCCCGGGGCTGCGGTCAAAGGTCTCGAAGATAAAGGGCATTTCATAGAGGGGCACATAGTTGGAGTAAGCGCCCCGGATCTTGCCCTTGCGGTCCCCCAGGTCGTAGAAGGCGCAGCGGCGCAGGTCCTGGTAGTAGACCCGGCTCTCGGGAGACAGCTCCCCGAAGATGCCGTCAAAGAGCTCCTGGACCTCCCCCTCCTTCAGCTGGGGGCCGTCCCCGGCAAAGCTCACATCCTCGTCAAAGTCCCACAGCGCCTCATAGCCCAGCTTCTGGCGCTGCTTCTCGAAAATGGCGGTCACCACCGGGGTGATGCTCTCCTCGATCTCCTTACGGAAGGCAGCTACCTGCTCACGGCCATAGCCAGTGCGGCCCTGACGGCAGTAGCCCATGTCGGTGTAGCTCTGGAAGCCCAGCTTCCTGGCCATGCGATCCCGGACGTGGACCAGGTCGTCGTAGAGCTTGTCCAGCTCCCCGCTGCGTTCGGCAAAGGCCTGCTGGCGCAGCATGCCGAACTTCTCCCGGTCATCCCGGTCGCCGGGCTTCTGGAGCTGGGACAGCTCGCCCATGGTATAGCGCTTGCCGTCCAGCTCCACGGAGAGGTTGCCGCTGATCTTGGAGTACTGGGCGGAGAGGACGCTCTCCTCCTCCAGCTCCGCCGTGATGGCGGTGGAAAAGGCCCGGCCGGTGGTCTCCGCCTGGCGGAAGATCTCCGTACCCAGGTGGCGCTCAAACTCCCTGCGGAAGGGCGTCTCGTTGAGGGCCTTGCCCAGATCCACGCACAGCGCGTCCCACCGGGGCTTTGCCTGGTCGAACCAGGCCTGCTCCCCGGCCCAAAAGGCGTCGTTGGTGTCCATGGTGTTGCGGGCCTCCACCAGGGTGGCCAGGCTCATGAACTTACGGCGGGGGGCCTCCAGGGAGAGGAGGGCGAAATAGGCCTCGGGGAAGGTCTTGGCCCGCCGCAGGGCGGCGGTGCCGGCGGCCATCTCCTGTTCCATGGCGTCCATGTCCGGCCGCAGGTAGGGTACATCCTGAAATTGGATCATCGGGCGCCTCCCTTAAAACCGATAGCTGTCGTGGAGGATCCCCACCATGACCTCCTTGGGGGCGAAGGGCAGGAAGTTGAAGATGGGGCTGGCCTCCGCCAGCTTGAGCTCCTCCTCGGTGAGGCCCAGCTCGGAGAAGCTGTGGTAGAGGCCCACCGCCTGGAGGAAATCGACCATCAGAAGCGGCAGCTTGTCTGCCGCTTCCTTGTCAGACTTGTCTGACAAGGCCGGATCGAACAGCCGCGCTACCTCGGCGCATTTTTCCACCGTCTGGGTGCACTGCCAGCGGAGGTACTGGGGATACAGGGTGGCCAGGCACTGGCCGTGGGCCAGACGGGGGGCCACGCCGCCCACGATCTCGCTGATGGGATGGGGCAGGGTGGCGGCGGCGTTGGCCAGGGAGATCCCGGAGAACATGGCCGCCTGGGCCATCTTCTCCCGCAGCTCCATATTGCCGGTGTCCTTCACCAGCTTGGGCAGGGCCTCCACGATCAGGGACATGGACTTCATGCCGATGGTCTTGGTATAGGGGGAGGCGCAGTCCCGGAGATAGCTCTCAAAGGAGTGGGTAAAGGCGTCAAAGCCGGTGATGGCGGTCATCCGGGGCGGCAGGGTCCGCATCAGCTCGGGGTCGATGATGGCCTCCTTGGCAAAGGCTTTGTCGTGGAAGATGCACTCCTTGTCGTTGTGCTCCGGGTCGGAGATCACCATGGCCTGGGTCAGCTCACTGCCGGTACCGGCGGTGGTGGGCACCGCGATGAGGGGCAGCACCTCGGGAGAGGGGGCCTCGTACTCCGCAAAGGGATCGGTGTAGGTGGAAAAGACTTTGCCCCAGTCCACCTTGCCCGCGCCGTTGAAAAGGGCGATGGACTTGGCGGTGTCGATGGAGCTGCCGCCGCCCACGGCCAGCACCACCTCCACCTGCTCCCGGTGGATGATGGAAATGGCCTCCTCGATGCCGCCGATGGTGGGATTGGGCACCACCTTGTCAAAATGCACCACTGCAATGCCGGCATCTGCCAGCAGGCCCTTGACCCGGTCATACAGGGGGCGCAGCACGTCCTCGGTATTGGTGGTGGTGACCAGCATGCACTTTTTGCCGTACTTGCCCACCACGCGGCCCACCTCGTTGAGACGGCCCGCGCCGAAGTGGATCCGGGTAGGCTGATAAAAATTGAACTGTTCCATGACGCAACTTCCTCCTTCTTCTTCCATCAGCAAAACGCTGTGACCTGCCTGCCGTTGAGATAGACCTGCTTGTCGCCGGTGACGGCGTGGATATCCGCCAGAGGATCCCCCGCCAGCCAGCAGACGAAGGAGGCGTTCTTCCCCGCCTCCAGGGTGCCAAGGCTGTCGGACAGGCCCATGAGGTCCGCGGAGCCCACAGTGGCGGCGGTAAAGGCCTGCTCAGGCGTAAGGCCCGCCTCCACCATCAGCACCAGCTCGAAATAGGCCTTGTCATAGGGGTCGTAGGTGTTGCCCGCGTCGGTGCCGAAGGCGATCTTCACGCCCTTCTCGCTGCACCTGCGGAGCATATCCCGGTGGCGCTGGATCACGGATTTGCTGCGCAGGTGATCCGGGTTATCGGGATCCACTCTGAGGCCCTCCTCCACCGCGTAGTAGGGGGCGGAGAGGGTGGGGACGATATAGGTGCCCCGGCGGACCATCTCGTCCATGATGTCCTCGGTCATGAACACGCCGTGCTCCACGGAGTCCACGCCGGCCCACACGCCCCGGCGGATGGCAGTGTTGCCGTGGGCATGGATGGCCACCTTGCGGCCCATGCCGTGGGCGGCCTCCACCCCGGCGGCAAACTCCTCCTCGGTGAGCTCGCAAGGGCCGGGCTCGGGGCCGGGGGAGTTGACGCCGCCGGAGGCCATGATCTTCACCACGTCGGCGCTGTCCCGGATCACCGTCCGCACGCCCTTGGTGATCTCCACCGGCCCGTCGCAGGCAATGGCGATGGTGCCGCCGTGCCCGGCGGTGACGGAGATGGAAAGGCCGGTGGTCAGCACCTTGGGGCCGGGCACCAGGCCCTGGTCGATGGCGTCCCGGATGCCCAGGGAGTAGCCGCAGACGCTGCCCAGGTCCCGGCAGGCCACCACCCCTGCCGACAGCAGGAGGTTGGCGTTGCGCAGCCCCTCGCAGATCAGCTTGGCCGCCTCCCGGGGCTTGGGGGGCTCGTCGCTGCTGCACATATCGGAGCTGACCAGATGGACATGGCAGTCCAGGATACCGGGGGTCACCCAGCCCTGGAGCTCCTGCCGGCAGGCGTCCGCCGGGCAGGCCACCTCCGCCTGGGCGCCGGCGGCCAGGATCTTCCCATCCTCCACCAGCAGCGCGAAATCCGCAATGACTTTCTTACCGTCAAACATCTGTCTGCCGGTATAGTATACCTTGCTCATGGTTTTTACCTCCTTGTCAGTGGTTCATTGAGCGCCTCGGTCCCCGGCAGCACGAAGCGGCCCTTCTCCAGGATCAGCGTCCGGGTCCCGTCGGCCCTGACGCCCTCCAGCCGCTCCAGCTCATCGAAGGCCAGCGTAATATCCGTGTGGATGTTGGTGTAGACCTCCCCGCCTTCCTTCCGGCGGGCGGTGCGCTCGTTTTCCCGGGCGGTCATCTCCTTGTGGTCGTACAGGTTGTACACCGGCGCGTCCTCCCCCCGGGCAAAGCAGGGATCTCCCACGGCGATGTGGGGCCCCATCTTCTCCGCCAGGAGAATGGGCATCCGGGGCACCAGGTCCATATCCCGGGCGATGGCGTAGGCCAGGGTGTTGGAGCCGATGGCGAATTCCCCCATGGGCAGGGTGTCCCGGCCCTGGAGCAGGTGCTCCTTCACATAGGCCCGGCCCGCCTCCGCGCTGCCGCAGCCGCCGCAGCCGTAATCCACGATCATGCCATCCTTGAAGGTCAGCACCAGGTCCTCAAAGTACACGCCCTTGAGGTAGATCTCGTGGACGTGGAGGGTGCCGTCGGTGCCCCGGAGCCGGGGAGTGGTGAACAGCTCCCCGTGAGGGACGTTGAGGTCGCCGCCGCAGTTGAGGAAATTGGTGTCCTTCTCCGGGTCCTTCAGGGGGGCCAGGCGGACGACCAGGTCCGTCCGGTTCCCCGCCGCCCCCGTCAGCTCCACATGCTCACAGGGATCCAGGGCGTCGATGATGGTCTGCTGGATCAGCTCGTAGCGCTGGGAGTCCATGGTGTTGAGCCGGTAAAAGGCGTCGAACACCGCCGGGAAATTCTCCCCCACCAGCAGGTTGGGGAAGGCCACCTTGCAGAAGGAGAGGTCCGAGGGGGCCAGGTACTTGGCCTCCAGCTCCCGCTTGGCGTTCTCCAGCTCCAGCAGCCGCTGCCGGCGGCCGGCGTCGGGCACATATACGTCGCCGGCGGCCTTGGGCACCCCGGCGGCCTCGCCGAACTGGCCGATGCCGATCATGCCGCAGGTGTCCAGCAGGGCCGGTGCGTGGGCGGCGAAGGCCGCCTCATAGGCCGCCCGCAGCGCGGCAAAGGCCTCCTCGCTGAGGCAGGCGGCCCGGTCGGCGGAGTGGGCCATGGCGTAAGTCCCGCTCCAGGCCAGGCACTGGGGCTGCTGGACGATGGCCCGCAGGCCCCGCGCCTCCAGGGAGGCCAGCACCGCCTGGGCCAGGGCCTCCTGGCCCACGCAGTAGTTCAGCCGCACCAGCTTCCGGTCCCGGCGGTCCCGGCTCTGGCTGATGAAGCCGTGGAGCAGGGCCTCCACGATGTGCTCCCCGATCTCCCGGCGCCTGCCGGCGGGATAATCGTACAGGAACCGGGCCAGCTGCCGCTCCTCCTCTTTTATGGGCATGCCGTAGGCCTCCAGCCAGGAGAGGTCCTCCCCGTTGGCCCGGCGCAGCAGCTTCTCCCAGGGGTTGTCCGCGCCGGCCAGGGCCTTGACCTCCGCCTCCGCAATGGCGGCGGCGTGGTCCCGGGCATAGGCGGAGAGAATCGCTTCCGTCTCCGGAAGGCCGCCGGAAGCCTTCTCCAGCCGTTCCGTCAGGCCGGGATCCGCCCCCAGCCAGCCGCGCTGGAGGTATCCGGCCATCTCATGCCAGTTCCTACTCATAGCAATCCTCCCCCATGGTCCACTCGCTCAGGGAGCGCTGGAACCGCTTTGAATGATAATACCACAATATCAATATGAACTCAAAGGTCCATCCCACAGGAACCGCCAGCCATACGCCGATATAGCCCAGAGGCGCGCTGAGCAGCATGGCCGCCGGCAGACGGATGGCCCAGTAGCCCGTGATGGTATTGGCCATGGGCACCAGGGTGTTCCCCGTGCCCCGGATCAAGCCCTCCACCACGGTGAAATAGCCGGCGATGAAGTAGCCCAAACTCAGGATGCGGACATACCACATCGCCATGGTGACGGTCTCCCCCTCCGCGCCGAAGAACCGGGCCATATCGGCCCCAAAGCCCCACAGCAGCACCAGCAGGATCCCGCCCACGGCAAAGGCCCAGAGAAGGCAGTACTTTTTGCCCTCCTTCACCCGCTCCGGCTTCCCGGCGCCCAGGTTCTGGCTGGTGAAGATCCCCAGGGCCTGGCCGATATTGACGATGGGGGCGGAGGCGAAGGAGTCGATCCGGCTGCCGATGGTGTAGGCTGTGACGGCGCTGGCACCAAGGTCATTGACCACCACCTGGAGCAGCAGCATTCCCACGCTCACCGCGCATTGTTGGATGGACGCGGGAATGGCGCAGCGGGCGCCCCGGCGGAGCATTTTCGCGGAGAGATCCAGGCGGCGTATGTCATAGCGCACGATGGGGTAGTACCGGTTGGCGTACAGGGTACACATGACAAAGGAGATCATCTGGGCCACCACGGTGGCGACGGCCGCGCCCTCCACGCCCATCCCCAGGCCCTGCACCATCCAGAGGTCCAGACCCCCGTTGAGCACCGTGCAGATCATGAGGAACACCAAAGGCGCCTTGGAGTTGCCGGAAGCCCGGATGGCGCCGGACATGGTGTTGTAGCCGGCGATGCCGGGGATGCCCAGGAAGATGATCCGCAGGTAGGCCGCGGCGTCCTCCATCTGCTCCGGCTGGGTATGGATGGCCTGGAGCAGGATGGGCGTGGCGAAAAAGCCGCACACCGCCACCGCCAGGGACAGCAGCATCACCGCGGTGAAGAGCGTGTCGAACACCTGCTTGACGCTCTTTTGATCCCCCCGGCCCACATACTGGCCCAGCAGGATCTCCTCGCCGATGCCCAGGCCGATCACCAGGGCCAGCACCACGCTGATGATGGGCTGGCTCACGCCGATGGCCCCCAGGGCGTTCTCCCCCACGAACCGGCCGATGATCATGGCGTCGATGGAGTTGTACAGCTGCTGAAGGATGTTGCCCGCCAGGATCGGCAGCACAAAGCGCAGCAGGCCGGAGCCCACCGGGCCGTCGGTCAGCGCCGTCATCTGTTGTTCCCCTCCTTTGTCCTACCACAGGACGGCGGGAGGGCGCGGACGTTCGTCCGTCCCCCCCGCCATCACTGGGTTCACTGCTTATTCGACGATGTACACGTTCTTGAAGTCGATCTCGTAGCCGTAGTTGAAGATATCCAGGCCGCGGACGTTCTGGGCGATGGCCCAGTTGTTCTCAGCGTAGAGCTGGGGGATGTAGATGAAGTTCTCCAGCACCAGCTTCTCGATGTCCATCCAGGTCTGGATGCGCTCGTTGCCCACCTGGGTGTGGGCCAGCTCCACCAGGGAGAGGAACTCCTCGTTGTCCCACTTGCCCTCATCGTAGATGAACTGCATGAAGCCCTGGGGATCGCGGTAGTCGGAATCCTGGCCGCCGCCGATGACGCAGTCGAAGGTGCCCTCCATCAGCATGGGCAGGATCACGTTCATCTCCAGAACGCTGACGGGCATCTCAACGCCCAGGTTGGTCTTCCACATGTTCTGGATGGCCTCGGCCTGGGTCTGGCCGCCGGCCAGGCACTGGATGGAGAAGCCTTCCTGCAGGTCCTCAACGGTCTTGCCCAGCTCGTCCAGGCCGGTCTGGAGCAGCTCCTTGGCGTGCTCGATCTCAGCGGGATCGTTGGCGTCGGTCACCACGTTGCCGGCCTGCTCACGGAAGTCGCCGCCGTCCAGGCCCAGCACGCCCGGAGGCACCAGGCCGTAGGCGGCCAGCTCGCCGTTGCCCATGATCTGCTCGGCCATCAGGGTGCGGTTGAAGGCGATGGAGAAGGCCTCGCGGATGTTCTTGTTGGCCAGGTACTCATTGTTGGGGTTGAACTCGATGAAGGTGACCTTCATGCGGGTGTTGGTGACCATGTTTTCACCGGCAAAGACGTCCAGCATGTCGTTGCTCACGCGCATGGCGCCCAGCTGGCCGCTCTGGTACATGCCGGTGAGGGTGTTGGTGTCGGTGGTGATGGTGATGTCCACCCGCTCCAGCTTCACGTTCTCAGCATCCCAGTAGTTCTCGTTCTTCTCCAGGACCATGGAGTTCTGGTGGGTCCACTCGGTGAGGACGAAGGGGCCGGAGGAGACGACCTTGTCCACATCGGTGCCGTACAGGTCGCCGTACTCCTCGGCGGCAGCCTTCTGGACGGGGGCAAATCCGGCGGACATCATCATGTCCACGAAGAAGTCGCAGGGCTCGGTGGTGGTGATCTCGATGGTCTTGTCGTCCACGGCCTTCACGCCCAGCTCCTCGGCGGTGGCCTCACCCATGTAGAAGGCCTCGGCGTTGAGGATGGGGAAATAGCGGTAGGCGATGGAGGAGCCCAGCTCGGGATCCAGGGCGCGCTGGTAGCTGTACACGATGTCGTCCACGGTGATGTCGGTGCCGTCGGACCACTTGGCGCCCTCCCGGAGGGTCAGGGTATGTACGGTGTGGTCCTCATTCATCTGGTAGTCGGTCATGAGGCCGGGGGCCCAGTTGCCGTCGCCGTCCCGGCGGAGCATGGGCTCGTGGAGGGCGGCGATGACCTGGCTGGCCTCGCCGTTGTTGTTGACCCAGGGATCCAGGGTGCCGGGCTCGTTGTTCAGGAAGAAGCCGAACACCTGCTCGGCGGCCAGGGTCTCGCCCTCGCTGCCGGTATCGCCGGTCTGGTCGTTGTTGGCGGTGTTGTTGCCGGTGTTGCCGGCGTTGTTGTT
The DNA here is from genome assembly GCA_944387785.1 of uncultured Oscillospiraceae bacterium. Taxonomy (GTDB): domain Bacteria; phylum Bacillota; class Clostridia; order Oscillospirales; family Oscillospiraceae; genus Pelethomonas. Next base: position 21,023 of record CALXGG010000012.1, read on the forward strand.
GGCGTTGGTGCCGCCGCAGGCCACCAGCGCGAACACCATGGCCAGCGCGAGGACAAGGGACAATAACTTCTTAGCGCTTGCTTTCATACTTTTCCTCCTTAATCATTCTTCTCTTTCTATGACCAGCGGTTTCCCGCGGGATCAACCGTTCACTGCGTGGCAGGCCACCATGTGGCCGGGGGCGCATTCCTTCAGCGCGGGGGGCTGCTCGAAGCAGACGGGCTTGGCGTAGGCGCAGCGGGTGCAGAACTTGCAGCCCTTGGGGGCGTGGATGGGGCTGGGGATCTCGCCCTGGAGCTCGATGCGCTTGCGCTGCTTCTCCTGCCGGGGATTGGCCACGGGGATGGCGGAGAAGAGGGCCTTGGTGTAGGGGTGCTGGGGATGCTCGTAGAGCTCGTTGTTGGGAGCGTACTCCATGAGGCTGCCCAGGTACATGACCGCCACGGTGTCGGAGATGTAGCGGACCATGGACAGATCGTGGGCGATGAAGATGTAGGAGAGCTGCTTCTCCTGCTGGAGGTTCAGCAGCAGGTTCATCACCTGGGCCTGGATGGACACGTCCAGGGCGGAGATGGGCTCGTCGCAGATGATGAGCTCGGGGGCCATGGAGAGGGCCCGGGCGATGCCGATGCGCTGGCGCTGGCCGCCGGAGAACTCGTGGGGGAAGCGGTTGGCGTGCTCCTCGTTGAGGCCCACGATCCGCAGCAGCTCCAGCACCTTCTCCTTCCGCTCCGCGGCGGAGAGATGGATGGCCTTGTTGAGATCCCAGCCCTCGGCGATCAGGTCGCTGACGGTCATGCGGGGGTTGAGGCAGGCGTAGGGATCCTGGAAGATCATCTGGATGCTGCGGGCCAGCTCCTGGCGGAAGGCCCGGGTGCTCTTGCCGGTGATGTCCTTGCCGTTGAGGAGGATCTTGCCGTCGGTAGGGTCGTAGATGCGGATGAGGGTGCGGCCCAGGGTGCTCTTGCCGCAGCCGGACTCGCCCACCAGGCCCAGGGTCTTGCCCCGCTCCACCTGGAGGGAGACGCCGTCCACCGCCTTGACCTCCTGGCCCCGGCGGATGCGGAAATACTTCTTGAGGTTTTCTGTCTGGAGAATGATGTCCTTACCCATTTTTGACGACCTCCTGTCCGGTAATCGGGTTGACGGCCGGCATCGCCTTCTGGTGGTAGAGCCAGCAGGAGGCGTAGTGCCCCTCTCCCGTCTGGGCGCAGGTGGGCGGATAGAGCTGGTTGCAGACCTTCATGGCGTAGGGGCAGCGGGCGGCGAAGGGGCAGCCCGCCGGCGGGTTGAACAGGTCCGGAGGAGAGCCCAGGATGGGGTGCAGAGGCTTGCGGTCGCTGGTATCCTCCGGCGGGATGGACTGGAGGACGCCCCAGGTGTAGGGGTGGGCGGGGTGCTCGAAGATGTCCTCCGCCGTGCCGTACTCCATGATCTTCCCGGCGTACATCACCGCGATGTTGTCGGCGATGTTGGCCACCACGCCCAGGTCGTGGGTGATCATGATGATGGAGGTGTCGTACTGCTTCTGGATGTCCTTGATAAGGTCCAGGATCTGGGCCTGGATGGTCACGTCCAGGGCGGTGGTGGGCTCGTCGGCGATGAGGAGCTTGGGGTTCACCGCCATGGCCAGGGCGATCATGGCCCGCTGGCGCATGCCGCCGGAAAACTCGTGGGGGTACTGCTTGAAGCGGTCCTCCGGGCTGGGGATGCCCGCCAGGGCCAGGGTCTCCAGGGCAATCTTCTTGGCCTCGGCCTTGCTCTTTCCGCCGCACTTGAGGACGCCCTCCACGATCTGCTTGCCGATGGTCATGGTGGGGTTGAGGCTGGTCATGGGGTCCTGGAAGATCATGCGGATCTCCTGGGCCCGGACCTTCTCCATCTCCCGCTCGGAGGCGGTCATGAGGTCCCGCCCGTCAAAGAGGATCTCCCCCTTCTTGTACATGCCCTTGGGCTTCTCCGGGTTCAGCCGGATGATGGATTTGGCCGTCACGGACTTGCCGCAGCCGGACTCGCCCACCAGGCCCAGGCTCTTGCCCCGCTCCAGGGTGAAGCTGACGCCCCGGACCGCCTGGACCTCGCCGGCGTAGGTCTTGAAGGAAAACGTCAGATCTCTCACGTCCAGAAGGACGTTGCTGTTGTTCGTATTGTTCTCTCCCATGATCGTCCCCTCCTTACTGTCTCATTCTGGGATCCAGGGCGTCCCGCAGGCCGTCGCCCATCAGGTTGAAGCAGAGCATGGTGATGCAGATGAGCAGCGCGGGGAAAAACAGCTGATAGGGATAGGACAGCAGCTTGTTGGCGCCGTTGCTGGCCAGGACGCCCCAGCTGGCCATGGGGAGGGGGATGCCCAGGCCGATGTAGCTGAGGAACGCCTCGGAGAAGATGGCGCCGGGGATGGCGTTGGCCATGCTGATGATGATGGGGCTCATGGCGTTGGGCAGCAGGTGCTTGAAAATGATCCAGATGCTCCCCGCGCCCATGGTGCGGCTGGCCATGACGAATTCGGACTCCTTGAGCTGGAACACCTGGCCCCGGAAGAGGCGGGCCATGCCGATCCACCCGGTGACGGCGATGGCGATGATGATGGGCAGGACGCCGGGCTTCATGATGAGGATCAGCAGCACCACCCACAGCATCTGGGGGATGGAGGCGATCAGCTCGCAGAAGCGCATCATGATGTTGTCCGCCGCGCCGCCGAAGTAGCCGGCGATGCCGCCGTAGAGGATGCCGATGGTGCCGTTGAGGATGGCCACCACGAAGGCGATGGCAAGGCTCACCCGGGCGCCCTCCCAGCAGCGCACGAAGATGTCGCGGCCCAGGTCGTCGGTGCCGAAGATGTGCTCTGCGCTGGGGGCCTGGTTGATGGAGAAGAGGTCGTTGGTATCGTAGTCATAGGGGCTGAACATGGGCTGGAAAATGGCCATCAGAATGATGATCAGCAGGATGATGGAGGACACCATGGCCACCTTGTTGCCCCGGAAGCGGCGCCATGCGTCGCTCCAGTAGCTCAGGGAGGGGCGGGTCATCCGGTCCGCGTCCACATAGGCGGAGTCGTCCTTGGTAAACAGGTCGTCCGTCAGCGCCGCCTGGTCGATGGCGGCGGTATTGGTCATCTCACTCATTGCGTCTCCCCCTCCTTACTTGGCAACGCGGATCCGGGGATCCACCAGGCCGTACACGATGTCCACGATGAAGTAGCAGATGATGGAAATAAAGGAAAAGATGATGGTCAGGCCCATGATCATGGTGTAGTCGGAGTTCTGGATGGCGAGGATCATGGACTGGCCGATGCCGGGGATGTTGAAGATCTTCTCAATGACGAAGTTGCCCGTCAGCACGCCGGCGCACATGGGGCCCAGGGAGGTGACCAGGGGCAGGAAGGAGTTGCGCAGCATATGCCTGCGGACGATCTCGCCCTGGGTCAGGCCCTTGCTCTTGGCGGTGTAGATGTAATCCTGGCCCATGGTGTCCAGCATGCTGGTGCGCAGCATCCGGGCATAGTAGGCGATGTTGGTGAAGGCCGCGGCGGCAATGGGCAGTATGGCGTAGGTCCAGCCCCGCCAGCCCTGGATGGGGAAGAGGCTCCACTCCACGGCGAAATACCGCTGGATCAGGGAGCCGAACACGAAGTTGGGCACCGACACGCCCAGGATGGCCAGTATGATGACCACATAGTCCACCACGCCCTTGTTCTTCAGCGCCGCGATGGACCCCAGCACCGAACCGATGATGCAGCCCACCAGCACGCCGCCGAAGCCGATGATGGCGGATACCGGCATGCCGCCGGTCACCTCGCCGGCCACGGTCTGGCCCTTGTACTTCATGGAGGTGCCGAACTCGCCGTGAAGCAGGTTATTCATATAAGTAAGGTATTGCTTCCACACCGGCTGGTCCAGGCCGTATTCCTTCTCCAGGGCCTCCCGGACGCTTTCCGGCGTCTCTCTCGAAATCTCGAAGGGCTGGCCGGGGATGGCGTGCATCAGGAAAAAGGTCGCCGTGGCCACAAGGAACAAGGTCAGCAGCATGGATAGGAATCGCTTCACTGTGTATCGGAGCATCAATTCATTCCCCCTGTCTGTTTTCTTTTCTCTCCGAATCCTCAAAATTTTTTGCGCCGCCTTAGTGATTTTTGCCGTTTGGCGCAAGTAAGCCCCCCGTGCTTTTGTTTAAGAATACCACCCTCCCGTCGAAATGTCAATAAATTTTTAGCGTAATAATATTTTTTCGTTTCTATTGACAATTTCTTATCATGCTGATAAAATTGACTCACTTGTAGCAGCCACTCCGCCGGAGGCCCCGGCGGCACGGACCTGCCCCGCAGAAATAGAATGGAGGAATTGATATGGAATACATCCCCGAGCCCTTTAGGATCAAAATGGTAGAGCCCATCCGCAAGACCACCAGGGAGGAGCGGCAGCAGTATCTGAAGGAGGCCCAGTACAACGCCTTCCGGCTCAGGGCCCGTGACGTTTACATCGACTGCATCACCGACAGCGGCACCAGCGCCATGAGCCAGAACCAGTGGAGCGCCATGTTCCTGGGCGACGAGTCCTACGCCGGCGCCGAGAGCTTCTACCGCCTGGAGGCCTCCGTCCAGGACGTGTTCGGCATGCCCTACGTCCAGCCCACCCACCAGGGCCGGGCCGCCGACTACATCATGGCCAACATCTACGCCAAGAAGGGCAAGTACGCCATCGGCAACATGCACTTTGACACCTTCCGGGGCAACGCCGAGGTCATGGGCGCCATCCCCGTGGACCTGTGCATCGACGAGGGCTTTGACGCCGCCTCCGATCCCCTCCCCTTCAAGGGCAACATCGACCTGAACAAGATGCAGAAGCTCATCGACGAGCAGGGCGCCGAGAATGTCTGCGTGGTCATCATCACCGTCACCTGCAACAACAACGGCGGCCAGCCCGTATCCATGCAGAACATCCGGGAGGTCTCCGCCCTGGCCCACAAGTACAACATCCCCGTGGTCATCGACTCCGCCCGCCTGGCCGAGAACGCCTGGTTCATTAAGCAGCGGGAGCCCGGCTACCAGAACAAGGAGATCAAGGAGATCACCCGGGAGATGTTCTCCTACTGCGAGACCGCCACCATGAGCTCCAAGAAGGACGGCCTGGTGAACATCGGCGGCCTCTTCGTCACCCGGGACCTGGACGTCTACCACCAGGCCAACCAGATGGCCATCCACCACGAGGGCTTCATCACCTACGGCGGCATGTCCGGCCGGGACATGGAAGCCCTGGCCGTGGGCCTGCAGGAGGCCTGCGAGGACTCCTACCTGGAGTACCGGGTGGGCCAGGTGAAGTTCCTGGGCGACCTGCTCATCGAGCGGGGCATCCCCATCATCCAGCCCACCGGCGGCCACGGCGTCTATGTGGACGGCCGCCGCTTCTTCCCCCACATCCCCCAGTGTGAGTTCCCCAGCCAGCGCCTGGTCTGCGCCCTCTATGAGGAGGCCGGCGTGCGGGCCGTGGAGATCGGCGCCTGCGCCTTCGGCTCCAAGGACCCCGTTACCGGCGAGGATATCTTCCCCGCCCTGGAGACCATGCGCATCTGTGTCAACCGCCGGGTCTACACCAGCGACCATCTCCGGGTCATCGCCGACGCCCTGGGCCGCATCTACGAGAAGCGGGACACCTACCGCGGCATGAAGCTGGTATACGAGGGTCCCATCGTGTCCCTGCGCCACTTCACGGCCGGCTTCGAGCTGCTGTAAGCTTTCTGTAAGGCATGCCGCACATGAGAGGCCCGTTTCTCTGATGTGCGGCATCCTCATATCTTTTTGGCCCACCTTTTTATTTACGTCCCTGGGTGCCTGTGGTATAATGCAAGCAATAAGAATATTTTTATATGCTGCGAATAATTCGTCATCAGTGAAGGATGGTGTGTTTCCGTGTATGATTTCGAAAAAACTGCCCAGCTCCTTCCCTTCCTGCGGGAAGCCCTAGGTCCGGACGCGGAAATTCTCCTCTGCGATACCGAGCGCATCCTGTACGCCGAGCATCCCATCACCGACCGCGTCAAGCCCGGCAACCGCCTGGGCGACATGGAGCGCTCCTTTATCGAGGAGGAGATCTACAAGACCCGGGACTCCGTGACCAACTACCGGGCCCTCCTGCCCTCCCGGGAGCGGCTGCGGGCCTCCACCCTGTTCCTGCGCAATGAGGACGGCTCCCTGGCCGGGTTCCTCACCATCAACATCCGGGTGGAGAGCATGCTCCAGGCCAGGGACGTGATCGACACCCTCATCAACGGCGCTACCCCCTACTCCGCCGGCTTCGTGCAGAAAAAGGGCACGCCCGCTCCCCAGCCGGAGCTCTTCAGCCGCTACGAGGGGGTCACCATCGTGGTGAGCGACATCATCCACACCGTCGTCGAGGAGTTCCTGGGCGATTTCGGCGTCTCCGCCGACCGTCTCACCGCCGCCGAGCGCCAGCAGATCGTCCACGAGCTGGACAACCGGGGCGTGTTCCTGGTAAAGGGGGCCATCAGCGAGGTGGCCAAGCAGCTGGGCTGCTCCGAGGCCACCATCTACCGCTACCTCCAGTGATCGCCCGGAGCGGCGGCCCAAATGATCCGAAAGGGGTTTTTTCACAATGGATTGCAACGCTGTCCTGTCTGTCCTCCGGGAGGCGGGCTACCCCGCCGCGTCCCTCTCCGCCATCCAGGAGGGCTCCAACCACCATGTCTTTGACGTGACGCTGGAAAGCGGCGCCCACGCCATCTGCAAATTCGCCAAGGTGCGCAAGACCGAGCTGGGCCTTACCGCCGCCAACCTGGACACCCTTTTCGGCGGCCGGCTCTCCCTGGACCGGGAGTCTTACCTGCTGTCCCTGGCCCGGGAGCAGGGCGGCCTGCCCGCCCCGGAGGTCTACGGCACCCACGACTCCCCCCTGGGCCGATACATCATCCTGGAAAAATCCCCGGGCATCTCCTTCACCGAGTGGCAGGAGACCCAGGGGTACCGCCTGGAGCCCTACCTGGCCAGCCTGCGGGCCCTGGGCCGGGACTTCGGCAAGCTCCACCGGAACATCCGTCTCCCCTCCTTCGGCGACATCATCGGGCCCGGGGAGATCGAGCCGGGATGCGACAACTTCGCCGACCGCTTCATGGCGGTGACCCAGATGCGCATCGACCGGGGCGCCAAAAAGGGGGCCTTCTCCCAGGAGGAGGCCAGCTTCCTCACCGATTTCTTCCGGGGCCGCTTCGAGTCCCTGCGGCCCTATCTCTCTACCGCCGCCGCCCGGCCGGTGATGGTCTTTACCGACATGCACGGGCGCAACTACTTCGTGGACGAGCAGGGCGTGCCCAGCGGCTATTTCGACCTGGAGTCCGCCCAGGCCGCCCCCGCCGCCCTGGAGTTCTACGGCTTCCGCTTCTTCCTCTTCAACTTCTACGACCAGGAGACCTTCCCCAAGGCCCAGGCCGCCTTCCTGGAGGGGTATCAGGAGGCCGGCGGCCCCTGCCTGCCCAAGACCGCCGAGGATGAGGCCCTCATCCAGCTCCTCTCCGGCTGCCGCCTGCTGGAGCTGGCGGAGTCCTACTGGGGCGTGGAGGACGCCATCCGGGACACCTGGGGCGCCCGGATGAAGGCTCTGCTCTTCCAGTATATCGACACCGGCTCCATTGACTATGTGGCGCTGGGCGCTATGTGGCGCGAGCGGGACGGTCAGCCCCTCCACCCCGTCATGTAATGCACACAACGCCTCCCGCTGCGTCGGGAGGCGTTCCCTTTTCCGTCGTTTTCCTATTTCAAACCATAAGGAGGCCGATTCATGGCTCTGATCTACGGATATGTGGGCACCTATACCTCGCCGGAGGCCCCCGGCACCTACCGCTTTCGTCTGGACACCCAGAGCGGCGCTCTGGATGCTCCCGAGCTGATCTATCCCCAGGCCAACACCAAGTACGCCGCCTGGTCCCAGGGGCTGCTGGCCGCCGTGACCGAGAAGGAGGGCGCCGCCGGGGCGGCCCTGCTGTCCACAGAAGGGGCCGCGCCCTCCCTGCTGGACGCCCTGCTGCCGGAAAAAACCACCGCCTGCTTCCTCACCTGGCAGGAGGGGCTCCTTTACTCCGCCAACTACCACGACGGCCATGTGCTGATCTATACCGTCAAAGACGGCCGCCTGTCCCCGGCCCATCGGCTGTTCGTGGGGGAGGAGTCCGGCTGCCACCAGGTGATCTTCCACGGCCGGTGGCTGCTGGTGCCCTGCCTGCGCCGGGACAAGGTGCTGCTCTTTGACCGGGAGGCTGGGTTCCGGCCGGCGGGCGCTCTGGAATTTCCCGCCGGCACCGGCCCCCGCCACGGCGTCTTTACCCGGGACCACCGCCGGTTCTACCTGGTCAGCGAAACCAGCAACCAGCTCTTCACCTACCGTGTGGAGGGCCCTGCCTTTACCCTGGAGGACGTCCAGCCCATCCTGCCGCCGGACTTCTCCGGCAAGGGGGACACCGCCGCCATCCGCCTTTCCGAGGACGAAAGGACCCTCTATATCTCCATCCGGGGCGCCGGGGCCATCGCCGTGTTCCGGGTGGGCGGAGAGCGCCCCGCTCTTCTCCAGCATGTCTCCTCCCAGGGGAAGGAGCCCTGGGACCTCCTGCTGGTCCCCGGCGGGAAATTCCTGCTGGCCGCCAACCGGAAATCCGACGCGATCGTCTCCTTTGCCCTGGAGGCCGACGGGACCGTGGGCCCCCGGCGGGGCTCCGTCGCCATCCCCCAGTGCGTGGGCATGGCCCTGGAGGTCCCCAGCCTCTAAAACCGCAATACATCTTGAAAGGACAGTATGCATATGAGCAGATTTGACAAAGCCGCCGCCGTGCTGGACCAGTACGGCCTGGACGCCCTGCTGGTCACCAGCGAGCCCAACCGCCAGTATGTCACCGGCTTCCGTTCCGACGCCGGCATGGCCCTGGTCACCCGGGAGGGCTCCTATTTCTTCACCGACAGCCGGTACATCGAGGCGGCCTCCCGGGCCGTCACCGGCGGCACGGTGGCGGAGTCCACCCGCCAGAAGTCCGCCCTGGCTCTTGCCCGGGAGGTCATCCAGCGGCATAACGTCCGCCGTCTGGGCTTTGAAGAGGAGTGGACCACCGTAAAGGAATTCCGCCTTTGGGAGCAGTCTCTGGGCTGTGAGCTGGTTCCCGCCTCCGCTTTGCTGACCCAGTTGCGGACCGTGAAGGACCAGGAGGAGATCGACACCCTCATCGCCGCCCAGCGCATCGCGGAGAAGGCCCTCACCGAGGTGCTGGACTTTATCCGCCCGGGCCGCACGGAGCAGGAGATCGCCGCCTTCCTCCAGTACCGGATGCTTCTGGGCGGGGCGGAAAAAATGTCCTTCGACCCCATCGTGGTGGGCGGGCCCAACAGCAGCATGCCCCACGGCGTCCCCACCCAGCGGCCTGTGGGGGCGGGCGAGTTCCTGACCATGGACTTTGGCTGCGTCTACGGCGGCTACTGCTCCGACATGACCCGCACCGTGGCCCTGGGCCATGTGACCGAGGAGATGGAGAAGGTCTACCGCACCGTCCTGGAGGCCCAGTTGGCGGGCATCGCCGCCGCCCGGGGCGGCGTGCAGGGCAAGGTGATCCACGAGGCCGGCGCGAAGGTCATCGCCGACGCGGGCTACGGCCCCTATTTCGGCCACGGCTTCGGCCACGGCCTGGGGGTGGAGCTCCATGAGACCCCCGGGGCCGGGGCCGGCAGCGAGGAGGTGCTGCCCTCCGGGGCGGTGATCTCCGCGGAGCCCGGCATCTACCTGCCCGGCCGCTTCGGCGTCCGGATCGAGGACGTGATCATCCTCACCGACGAGGGGTGCCGGGATATCACCGACGCCCCCAAGGAGCTGCTGATCCTGTGACCCTCCCCGGGCGCGACCTGTGCAAAGAGGCCGGGGGACCTGAAATCAGGTCCCCCGGCCTCTTTTTTTGCTGTCCTTCCCCTCAGAGCCGCCGCCGCATCAGGCCGTGGCGGTTGCAGTACAGATACAGGTAGCCGCCCCGCTGGAGCCGCAGGCGGCACTGGGCGTTCCCCTCCGGGTACAGCTTCACCAGCTGCAGCCGGTCTGACGTGACACAGGCGATGAAGGAGATGTAATGGGCCTTGGTCATGGAGTGATCCACGGTGATGAACTCCTCGTCCTCCACCGTCTCCACATCCGGCCGGTGATCCCCGTCCGCCTCCTCCGCCTCCAAGGCGGGCAGGGTCACGCCGCAGCAGCTGACCACCGCCTCCCCGGCGCTGTGGACCACGTTGCCGCAGATGGGGCAGACATAGAACCGGGAGCGGAGCATGTTGGCGGACTTGTTGCGGTTGACCACCGTGTCCCCGGAGAGCAGCTCCATCACCGACACCCCCAGGGCCCCCGCCAGGGGCTCCAGCAGGGAGATGTCCGGGAAGCCCTTGCCCGTTTCCCTTAGTTAAAGATATTGTTGGGTATCTCAAGATGTGTCATTCGATTTTGCCGATAAAGCGGTAGAA
>CALXGG010000013.1 GCA_944387785.1 uncultured Oscillospiraceae bacterium
AAATACACCCCCGACGGCGGCACCATCCAGGTGGACGCCGGCATCACCGGGCAGAACGTGTGGATCGAGGTGTCGGACAACGGCATCGGCATCCCCCGGCAGGACCGGGAGCGGATCTTCGAGCGCTTCTACCGGGTGGACAAGGCCCGCAGCCGGGAGAGCGGCGGCACGGGCCTGGGCCTTTCCATCGCCCGGGAGATCGTCCTGCGGCACAACGGCTCCATTGCCCTGACGGATCACGACGGCCCCGGCACCACCGTGCGGATCGTCCTGCCCATCCGCCAGGAGGAGGACAGGGAGGCCGGCCATGAGTAAGCGCGCTGTCAACCGCCTGCAGAACCTGGCGCTGATCCTCCTCTCCTGCTCCGCCCTCCTGCTCCTCTCCCGGATCCCCCTCTTTGGCGGAAACTGGGCCAGCCAGGTCCAGGCCTTCCTCTCCCACCCCGGGGACATCCTGGAGGGATCCGGCGGGGATCTGACCGGCGCGGTGGGCGCGGTACACATCGTGGTCACCAGCGACAGCGAATACGGCCGCTACTGCCAGCTCTACGCCCCCACGGACGGCGCCCTGTTCCAGCAGGTGGGCCCCCTCTTCCAGGAGGCCCTGGGCTCCGCCACCGAGGTGGGGGCCACCGCGGACAAGACCCTGCAGGAGGCCCTGGGCAGCCCGGGCATCTACATTGACCTGACCACGGAGCTGCCCCTGGCGGTGGTGGCGGCCTGGCTGGGGGAGGAGACCTCCTATGACCGGTCGGTCAGGGCCATGGCCCTGACCACCGAGGAGGCGGACTCCGCCGTGCTCTACCTGTGCGGCGGGGACGGCTCCATCTTCCGCTACTACACCGCCCTGCCCCTTTCGGCGGTGCAGGCCGCCGCCGCGGCCTACCCCTCCAACAGCGGCGCCTTCGCCTTCGAGTCCAACTACGCCACCCTCGCGCCCTATACGGTCCTCTCCGGGCAGCCTGTCTCCGCCCCCATGGTCCAGGCCGCCCTGCCCGCCGGATACTCCTCCTACAACCTCCTGACCGCCCTGGATTTCAACGCCCACACCGGCTTCCGGTACCAGGAGAGTAGCGGCGCGGAGGTGATCACCGAGTCCCCCCGGACCCTCCGCCTGGGGCCTGACGGCACCGTGTCGTACAGCGGCAGCGAGGAGGCCGCCTCCGCCCTCTACCGGGTGTCCGCCTCCGGGGAGGCGCCCACCGCCGTGGAGGCCCTGCGGGCCGGCCTGGAGCTGGCCTCCGCCCTCACCGACGCCACCGGCTCCGCCCCCCTCTATCTCCGGGGCATGGAGGCCGACGGCGACGGCTGGCAGCTCTCCTTCGGCTATCAGGCCGCCGGGCTGCCCGTTTTCTTCCCCGACGGCGGGGAGGCCCTCTCCGTCACCATCACCCGGCAGACCATCGTCTCCTTCACCTACCGCTGCCGCTCCTACACGCCCCTGGAGGAGGATTCCTCCCTCCTGCCCGCCGCCATGGCCATGGCCATCGCCTCCCTCCACCCGGGCAGCGGGCTGTCCCTGGGCTATATCGACGGCGGCGGCGACGCCCTCTCCGCCGTATGGCTGGAGGGCTGACGCGGAAAGGAGGTGCCCGCCCTTTTGGAGACTTATCGCCTGAAAAACATCGCCATACTGATCCTGCTGCTCCTCAACGCCTTCCTGCTGCTGCTGCTGGGCTACCAGTTCCTCCAGGCGCGGCAGACCGCCTCCGACACGGTGGAACAGCTGCGGTCCCTCTGCTCCGGCAGCCAGCTGGACCTGGACGGCTCCGTGGACGTGCTCCAGGAGGGCCTGAGCCCCCTGCGCCTGTCCCGGAACTCCTCCGTGGAGGCCGCCATGGCCGGCGCCCTCCTGGGCGGTGGGGCGGAGAGCGTGAGCCAGGGCGGCGGCATATACAGCTACGTCGCCCCCACCGGGGAGCTGCAGTTCCGCTCCGGCGGCAGCTTTGACGGCGCGGGGCTCCGCCTGCCCGTGGAGGACCCCGCCGCCTTCTCCCAGGCCTTCTGCGAGGAGTTCAGCTATCAGGACCTGTCCCTCTCCCTGCACCAGGGCACCGGGAACGCCACCGCCACCCAGTATGTGGCCGGGGTGCCTATCCGGGGCTGCGGCGTGACGCTGACCTTCCTGGATGGCTGCTTGACCGCGGTCAGCGGCTCCCATGTGAGCCCGGAAAGCGGCCAGCTGGAGGACTCCGAGCAGCTTACCTGCGCCAGCGCCCTGGTGCGCTTCCTGGACTACCGCAGCAGCGCCGGCATCATCTGCAGCCGGGTCACCGCCGTAAGCTGCGTCTACTCCCTCCAGGGGACCTCCTCCTCCCTGCGCCTGGCCCCCCTGTGGCTGATCGAGACCGACACCTACACCTACCTCGTGGACGCCTCCTCCGGGGAGATCTCCCGGGCATAGCGCCCCCCAAACCGGGGAGCCCTTCGGCTCCCCGGTTTTTCTGCGTTTTGATGAACCTTACAACCTGAATTATTAATTTTTTATGAAATTATTTCCCCGGTCCCCCATTGCTTTTATGGGAAAACCTGCTATACTATGTATCATCTAAGATTATGTCTACTGATTACCGCTTCTTGCCGGTATGAAGTGTTGCTGCCTGGGTACACTGTACCTGCAGGCCATATATTACGACACAATGAGGTGCAGTTCTTTGAACAAATATATTGTCGAGGGCGGTCGTCCCTTGTTTGGTGAGATCCATATCAGCGGCGCGAAAAACGCGGCCGTAGCCATTATCCCCGCTGCCCTGATGGTCAGCGGCAGCTGCCGCATCGAGAACATCCCCCAGATCAGCGACGTACACCTGCTGCTGGGGATCCTGCAGGATCTGGGGGCCGCTGTCCGCTACATCAACCCCCACACCGTGGAGATCAACGCCGCCAAGCTCCGCAACAACCGCGTCCCCTATGAGTCCGCCCGCCGCTGCCGGGCCTCCTACTACATGCTGGGCGCCCTGCTGGGCCGGTTCGGCCTGGCGGATGTGGCCCTTCCCGGCGGCTGCGATTTCGGCGGCACCCGCCCCATCGACCAGCACCTCAAGGGCTTCCGGGCCCTGGGCGCCCATGTGGAGACCCAGAGCGGCTTCGTCACCGCCGAGGCCACCGAGGGCCGCCTCCGGGGGGCCAATATCTTCTTCGACAAGGTCTCCGTGGGCGCCACCATCAACATCATGCTGGCCGCCGCCCTGGCCGACGGCATGACCGTGCTGGAAAACGTGGCCAAGGAGCCCCATATCGTGGATGTGGCCAACTTCCTCAACTCCATGGGCGCCAACATCATGGGCGCCGGCACCGACGTCATCAAGATTCGGGGCGTCAAGCAGCTCTACGGCGGCACCTACTCCATCATCCCCGACCAGATCGAGGCGGGCACCTATATGGCCGCCGTGGCGGCCTGCGGCGGCGAGGTGAGGATCTGCAACATCATTCCCAAGCACATGGACTGCATCACCGCCAAGCTCTGCGAGATGGGCGTGGATATCCAGGAGGTGGACGACAGCCTCCTGGTCAGCCGCATCGGCCCCCTGGTCCGCACCAACATCAAGACCATGCCCTATCCCGGCTTCCCCACCGACATGCAGCCCCAGGCGGCCGCCGCCTTGTGCCTGGCCCAGGGCACCAGCGTCATCACCGACAGCGTGTGGAGCAGCCGCTTCCGCTACGCCGACGAGTTCAAGCGCATGGGCGCCCAGATCCAGGTGGACGGGAACCTGGCCATCATCGAGGGGGTGGAGCGCCTGACCGGCGCCCAGTTGGAGGCCTGCGACCTGCGGGCCGGCGCCGCCATGCTCATCGCCGCCCTGGCCGCTCACGGCATCAGCGAGATCACCAACGTGCAGTATATCGAGCGGGGCTATGAGGATGTCATCGGCAAGATCCGCGGCATCGGCGGCAATATCCGCTCCGTGGAGGTACCGGAGGACGACGCCTCCGTCAGCAGCGCGGGCTGAGAGCCCCCTTCCCGCCTTTCCTTTGGCCCGATAACGGCAGCGTTATCGGGCTTTTTCCAGTCTTTTGATCGGAGGCTTCCATGACCCGATTCTGTACCTTTGCCAGCGGCTCCTCGGGAAACGCCGCCCTTCTCTCCTGCGGGAGCACCCACCTGCTCATCGACATGGGCATCTCCTGCCGCCGGATCTGCCGGGCCCTGGCGGACCAGGGGCTCACCCCCCAGGACCTCTCCGCCGTGCTCATCACCCACGAGCACACCGACCATATCAGCGGCCTTGCCACCTACATCAAAAAGTACCCCACCCCCATCCTCTGCACCCCCGGCACCGCCCGGCAGCTCCAGTACCGCCTGGCGGGGATCGGGCTGCTGCTGCGCCCCCTCCCCATGGGGGAGACGGTGGAGTGGGGCGAGGCGGCCATCACCCCCCTTCCCACCAGCCACGACTGCCGTGAGAGCGCCGCTTTCCGGGTGGATACCCCCGACGGCGCCGTGGGCTACCTCACCGACACCGGCCTTATCGAGGAGGAGACCCGCCAGGGCCTTCTGGGCGTCCAGCTTCTGGTGCTGGAGAGCAACCACGACGTGGACATGCTCCTCAGCGGCCCCTACCCCTACCATCTCAAGCGGCGGGTACTGGGCAGCGAGGGCCACCTGAGCAACGCCGACGCCGCCCGGTTCGCCGCGGAGAGCGCCCAGGCGGGCACCCAGTCCATCATCCTGGCCCACCTCAGCGCCGAGAACAACACCCCCCGGCGGGCGTTGGACACCGTGGGAGAGCAGCTGGCCCTGGCGGGCTATGCCGGCCGTCTGACCGTGGCCCCCCGGTGCGAGCCGGGCCGGGTCCATATCCTGGAGGGCGTGGCATGCAGAAGGTGACCGTTCTGTGCGTGGGGAAGCTGAAGGAGAAATTCTACCTGGAGGCCGCCGCAGAGTACGCCAAGCGGCTCCAGCGCCACTGCCGCCTGGAGATCCTGGAGCTCCCGGAGCAGCGGCTGCCGGAGGACCCCTCCCCGGCGGAGATCGACGCCGCCCTGGAGAAGGAGGCCGCCGCCGTCCGGGAAAAGCTGCCCAAAGGCTGCGCCCTGACGGCTATGTGCATTGAAGGGCAGCTCCTCTCCAGCGAGGCCCTCTCCCGCCGCCTGATGGACTGCTCCCTGGCGGGAAAAAGCCACCTGGTATTCCTCATCGGCGGCAGCTTCGGCCTCCACCCCTCCCTGAAGGCCCAGGCGGACCTGCGGCTGAGCATGTCCCCCATGACTTTTCCCCACCACCTGGCCCGGGTCATGCTCCTGGAGCAGCTCTACCGCGCTTTCCAGATCCAGGAGGGCACCAGGTACCATAAGTAGCCTTTCCGCCGGAAAAAGCCGTGGTTTTCACGGCTTTTTCCTTTTTCCACTTGAAGCGCGGGGCGAGACTTGCTACAATACAGGTATACATAGCTCCTTCCGCGCCCGGCGCGATCCAAAATGAGTAGGAGGAACAAAAAACGATGGACTACATGAAGGAATATCAGAAGTGGCTTGACAGCGGCGTTCTCACCCCCGACCAGCAGGCGGAGCTGGAGGCCATCGCCAACGACCCCAAGGAGATCGAGAGCCGGTTCTACGGGCCTCTGGAGTTCGGTACCGCCGGCCTGCGGGGCACCATGAAGATGGGCCTGCACCAGATGAACGTCTACGTCATCCGCCACGCTACCCAGGGCTTTGCCAACGTGATCTGCGCCGAGGGCGAGGAGGCCAAGCGCCGGGGCGTGGCCATCGCCATGGACTGCCGCCTCAACGGCATGGACTTTGCCCGGGCCGCCGCCGAGGTGTGCGCCGCCAACGGCATCCACGTCCGCATCTTCGACTCCCTGCGCCCCACCCCGGAGCTGAGCTTTGCCGTACGTTATTACAACTGCCAGGCCGGCATCAACGTCACCGCCAGCCACAACCCCAAGGAGTACAACGGCTACAAGGTCTACTGGGAGGACGGCGCCCAGCTGCCCCCCCACCACGCCGCCGCCATCGCCGCCGAGCTGGAGAAGATCGATATCTTCACCGGCATCCGCCGCATGGACTATGACGAGGCGGTAAAGGCCGGCCTTATCGAGGTCATCGGCGAGGAGACCGACGAGGCCTTCCTCAAGGAGGTCATGGCCATGGTCACCGATCCCCAGGCCATCCCCGCCGTGGCCGACAGTTTCAAGCTGGTCTACACCCCCTTCCACGGCTGCGGCTACAAGCTGGTGCCCGAGGCCCTGCGCCGGGCCGGCGTGAAGCACCTGCTCTGCGTCCCCGAGCAGATGGTCATTGACGGCAACTTCCCCACCGTGGTCTCCCCCAACCCGGAGAACCCCGAGGGCTTCTACCTGGCGGTGGACCTGGCCAAGAAGAACGACGTGGACTTCATCGTGGGCACCGACCCGGACAGCGACCGGGTGGGCATCATGGTCCGGGACAAGGACGGCGAGTACAAGGTCATCACCGGCAACCAGACCGGCGTGCTGCTGCTGGACTACCTGCTGGGCGCCCTCCAGCGCACCGGCAAGCTGCCCGCCAATGCCGTGGCCCTTAAGACCATCGTCACCACCGAGATGGCCCGGGCCGTAGCGGAGAACTACGGCGCCAAGTGCTTCGACACCTTCACCGGCTTCAAGTTCATGGCCGAGAAGAAGAACGCCTTGGAGGCCACCGGCGAGGGCAAGGTGGTGTTCTCCTACGAGGAGAGCTACGGCTACATGGTGGGCGACTACGTCCGGGACAAGGACGCCGTCACCGCCTCCCTGCTCCTCACTGAGATGGCCGCCCACTATGCCGCCAAGGGCATGACCGTGCTGGACGCTCTCCAGGCCCTCTATGCGAAGTACGGCTGCTACGGGGAAAAGACCCACAACCTGGTGATGCCCGGCCTGGACGGCCTCAGCGACATGGCCAAGCTCATGAAGTCCCTGCGGGAGACGCCTCCCGCCGAGATCGCCGGCGTCAAGGTGGCCCAGTTCAAGGACTACAACGACGGCAGCGTGGTGGACTGCGCCACCGGCGCCAAGTCTGCCATGGAGCTCTCCGGCTCCAACGTGCTGCGCTTTGAGATGGCCGACGGCACCAGCATCATCGTCCGTCCCTCCGGCACCGAGCCCAAGATCAAGGTCTACATCCTCACCAAGGGCGACAGTTTTGCCCAGAAGGATGAGAACCTGGCCAAGTACGGCGCCTGGGTGGATACCCTGAAGAAGTAAACAGGTAAGAATAACAGGGGCGGGACAGGCTGAGCCTGCCCCGCCCTTTCGCCACAGAAAGCATACGAGGTTATCCATGGAAAACTATAACGAAAGATTGGAACAGCTCCGGGAACAAATGGCCCGGTTCCGGCGGCTGAGCGCCGAAGTCAGCACCCTGGAGGAACGCCGTGCCTCTCTGGCCCAGCGGGTCCAACAGCTCAAGGAGGAGACCTACAAGGAGCAGCTGGACGTGGACCAGCTGGAAAACTTCAGCGCCGCCAAACTCTTCTATCAGATCGTGGGCAAGCTGGATGAGCGGCTGGAAAAGGAGCAGGCGGAGCTGTACGCCGCCGCCCTCCGCTATGACTCCGCCCGCCAGGAGCTTCAGTCGGTAGAAGGGGAGCTGGACAGCCGCAGGCGGGAGCTTGCCCGCCTGGATGGCTGCGAAGCGGAGTATGAGCGGCTGCTGGCGGAAAAGGCCCGGGTCCTCCGGGAGGACCCCGCTTCCCCCTCCGCCCGCCGGCTGCTGGCTCTGGAGGAACGGCAGGCCCGGCTTTCCGCCCGGGAAAAGGAGCTCAATGAGGCCATCCTGGCAGGCTGCGACGCGCTTTCAGACATCCGCGCCATCGAGGAATCCCTGTCCTCGGCGGAGGGCTGGGGCACCTGGGACGTATTCGGCGGCGGCCTTATCAGCGACATGGCCAAATACTCCCACCTGGATGAGGCCCAGCGGCAGATCAACACCCTCCAGCGCTCCCTGTCCCGGTTCCGGACGGAGCTGGCGGACGTGGACATCCGGGTAGACATCCAGATCGAGGTGGACAGCTTCCTCCGCTTTGCCGACTACTTTTTCGACAATATCTTCACCGACTGGGCGGTGCTGGACCGCATCCGCAACACCCAGTCCCAGGTGCAGCAGGTAGACGGCTCTGTCCGCACCATTGTCAGCCGCCTGGAGCGCAGCCTGGAGCAGTGCCGGCAGGAAAGCCGGCAGACCGCCCAGGAGCGCAAGGATTTTCTGGTCAACGCCTGAAGGCTCCCCTATACAGCGCAAGACCGCCGCACCGATCAACGGTGCGGCGGTCTTTTTTGTTATGCACATGCATCGGGAAATCGGCCTTATTCCCGGCGGGATCAGACGGCGACCTCTTCCCCCCGGGGCCGGGCGTTGGCCAGCATCAGCTTCAGGCGGTTCTCCTGGTTGACCCGGGTGGCCCCCGCGTCGTAGTCGATGGCCACGATGTTCACATCCGGGTTCCGGGCCTTGATGGGCTTCATCATGCCCTTGCCGCAGATGTGGTTGGGCAGGCAGCCGAAGGGCTGGGTGCAGACGATGTTCTTCACGCCCTTGTCCGCCAGCTCCAGCATCTCCGCCGTCAGGAGCCAGCCCTCCCCCATCTTCACCCCCATGCTGATGGTCCCCTGGACCAGGCTGATGGTGTGGGTGAAGAGGGTGGGCGGGGCGAAGCGGCCGTGGGCGTTGATGGCCGCGATCATGTCCCGCTCCTTCCCCAGGAGGTATTGGTAGGCGATGCGGTAGGCCCACTGGACCTTCTTCTGCATACCGTAGAACTTGTGGTCCAGGAGGTTGTTGTACACGCAGTACAGGCAGAAATCCAGAAGGCCAGGAATCACCACCTCAGCCCCCTCGTCCACCAGGAACTGCTCCAGATTGTTGTTGCCCAGGGGGGAGTATTTCACATAGATCTCCCCCACGATGCCCACCAGCACCTTGTCGGAGCGCTCCACCGGCAAAGCGGCAAAGTCGTCCAGGATCCGCTGGTAGTTACGCTTTACCTGGCGGTAGTTGGCCTTGCCGCCCTCGGTCATCTCCCAGGCCAGCTGCTCCGTCCACTTGTCCGCCAGGGCCTGGGCGCTGCCCTTCTCCACCTCATAGGGCTTGGTCTGGTTCACCAGGGTCATGAGGAGGTCGCCGTAGAGCACGCCGTACATCATCCGGCGCACCAGGGGCAGCGTCAGCTGGAAGCCGGGGTGCTTCTCGATGCCGGACATGCTCAGGGAGATCACCGGCACATAGCCGTAGCCCGCCTTCTCCAGAGCCTTGCGGAGCAGGTGGATGTAGTTGGAGGCCCGGCAGCCGCCGCCGGTCTGGAACAGGATCAGCGCCACCTTCTCCGGGTCGTACTTCCCGCTCTGGATGGCGTCGATGAACTGGCCGATGACCAGGATGGCGGGGTAGCAGGTGTCGTTGTGGACGTACTTGAGGCCCGTCTCCGCGATGCGCTGGCCGCTGGTCTCCAGCAGCTCCACATGGTATCCCACCTTCTCCATCACCTTGCCGATGATCTTGAAGTGCATGGGCAGCATATTGGGCACCAGGATGGTGTGGGTGTGCTTCATCTCCTCGGTAAACACCCGGTAGCCCTTGTTCTGATCCACGGTCATACCGCCGCGCCCCCCTTCTCCTCCAGGGCGCCGATGAGGCTCCGCAGCCGGATCTTCACCGCGCCCAGGTTGGTGATCTCGTCGATCTTGATCTGTGTATACAGCTTGTCGGACTCCTCCAGGATCCGCCGCACCTCGTCGGTGGTGATGGCGTCCACGCCGCAGCCGAAGCTCACCAGCTGCACCAGCTGGGTGTCCGCGTGCTCACAGGCGTACCGGGCCGCCCGGTACAGCCGGGCGTGGTAGGTCCACTGGTTGAGGACATGGACCGGCACCGGGTCCGCCAGGTGGCACACGCTGTCCTCGCTGACCACCACGAAGCCCAGGGAGGCCGCCAGCTTGTCGATGCCGTGGCCGATCTCCGGGTCGATGTGGTAGGGCCGGCCCGCCAGGATCATGATGGGCCTGCCGTGGGCCCTGGCCCAGGCCACCGCCTCCTCTCCCTGGCGGCGGACCTCCAGCATATGCTGTTCATAGGCCCCAAAGGCGCCGTCCACCGCCTGGCGGACCTCCTTTTTGGTGATGTCCGGGAACACCGCGGACAGGCAGGCGAACAGCTCCTTGGTCAGCTCCTTCCGGTCGTTGATGTTCAGGAAGGGATAGAGGAAGTTGGTCTTTTGCAGGTCGTCCATGTTGCCGTGGAGCAGCTCGGAGTAGTAGGCCACCACCGGGCAGTTGTAGTGGTTGTCGCTCTCCTTCTCGTCCACGTTGTAGGTGAGGCAGGGGTAGAAGATGGCGTCCACCCCCCGCTCCAGCAGCAGCTCCATATGGCCGTGCATGATCTTGGCCGGGTAGCAGGCGGTGTCCGAGGGGATGGAGAACTGGCCCTTCTCGTAGACCCGCCGGGAGGACAGCCCCGACACCTCCACCCGGAAGCCCAGCTGCCGGAAGAAGGCGTGCCACAGGGGCAGCAGCTCGTACATCCCCAGGGCCAGGGGCAGCCCGATGGCGCCCCGCTTCCCCTCGCCGGGCTCCAGGGCCGTCAGGGCGTCCCGCTTCCAGGCGTAGAGGTTGGGCACCTCCTGGTCCACCTTGATCCCCAGGCCCTTCTGGCACTGGTTGCCGGATATGTACTTCTTCCCGCCGCCGAAGCTGTTGATGGTGAGGCGGCAGTGATTGGTGCAGCCCTGGCAGGTGGCAGCCTTGGCGGTGTGGACAAAGGTCTTGAGACCCTCCGCCGTAGTAATGGTGCTCTCTTTGAGATCCATAGCGTACAGCGCTGCGCCATAGGCTCCCATAAGACCGGCGATGGCAGGCCGGATCACGTTCTTGCCCAGCTCCAGCTCAAAGGCCCGGAGCACCGCGTCGTTGTAGAAGGTGCCGCCCTGGACCACCACATGTTCCCCCAGCTCGTCGGCGCTGCCGGCCCGGATCACCTTGTAGATGGCGTTCTTCACCACGCTGACAGACAGGCCCGCGGAGATGTCCTCCACCGTGGCGCCGTCCTTCTGGGACTGCTTGACGGAGGAGTTCATGAACACCGTGCAGCGGCTGCCCAGGTTCACCGGCGCCCTGCTGTGGAGGCCCTTCTCCGCGAAGGCCGCCACGTCGCAGCCCATGGAGCGGGCAAAGGTCTCGATAAAGGACCCGCAGCCGGAGGAGCAGGCCTCGTTGAGCATAATGGAGTCGATGGCCCCGTTCTTGATCTTGAAGCATTTGATGTCCTGGCCGCCGATGTCCAGGATGAAGTCCACCTGGGGGCAGAAGTACTTGGCGGCGGTGTAGTGGGCGATGGTCTCCACCACGCCCTTGTCCACATTGAAGGCCGCCCGGATCAGCTCCTCGCCGTAGCCGGTGACGGCGCTGCCCCGGATGGTCACCCGGTCGCCGCACAGGCCGTAGATGGCCTCCAGCTGCTCCTTGACGATCTGCACCGGGTTGCCCCGGTTGGAGGCGTAGTAGGTATAGAGCAGCTCCTTGCCGGCCCCCAGGAGGGCCACCTTGGTGGTGGTGCTGCCGCAGTCGATGCCCAGCCAGGCGTCGCCCTGATAGGTCCCAAGCTCCCGCCGGGCCACGTCGGCGGCGCTGTGGCGCTGACGGAAGGCCTGGTAGTCCGCCTCCATCTCAAAAAGGGGCGGCAGCAGGTTGGACTCCGACCGGGTGGCCACGCTCTCCCGGATCTGACGGGCCAGGCGCTCCATGGTGAAGGTCTCCCCCGCCCGGGCCCCGTACAGCGCCGCGCCCATGGCCACGGCGAAGCGGCCGTACTCCGGGAACACCGCCTGGCCGTCGGAGAGCCGCAGCGTCTCCTGGAACCGGCGGCGCAGGCCCTTGCAGTAGTAGAGGGGGCCGCCCAAAAACAGCACCTTCCCGGTGATCTTCCTGCCCTGGGCCAGGCCCGCGATGGTCTGGTTCACCACCGCCTGGTAAATACTGGCGGCCACGTCCTCGTGGCGGGCCCCCTGGTTGAGCAGGGGCTGGATGTCCGTCTTGGCGAACACGCCGCACCGGGAGGCGATGGGGTAGAGCCGCTGGCTCTCCAGGCTCAGCTCATCCAGCTCGTCCGCCGTCACGTTCAGGAGCGTGGCCATCTGGTCGATGAAGGCCCCGGTGCCGCCGGCGCAGGAGCCGTTCATCCGCTCGTCGATGCCGCCGTCAAAGAAGATGATCTTGGCGTCCTCTCCCCCCAGCTCGATGACCACGGAGGTGTCCGGCTCCAGCTGCTTGACCACCTCGCCGGTGGCGAACACCTCCTGGACAAAGGGCACCTTCGCCCCCTGAGCCAGGCCCAGCCCGGCGGAGCCGGAAATGGCCGCCGTCAGCGGCCGGTCCCCCGCCAGGGGGGCCGCCTCCGCCAGCAGCTCCAGGGTCTTTTGCCGCACCTGGGAGAAGTGGCGCTGATACTTTTCATAGATGATCTTTCCGTTTTCCACTAAAACCACCTTGGCGGTGGTGGAACCGATGTCGATCCCCAGAGCCAAGGCGCTTTCCGCTTGCTGATTCATGTCTCTTCCGCGGTCCCGCCGCCGGGACCGTGTGGTCTCCTTTCCTTACCGAAAGCCGGATCCCCGGCTAAGCTCCAAAATACGCCCATTTTCCACGCATTATATCACATCCCGCGGGAAATGTAGATAGGTAAATCATTAACAAATTGTTAAGAAATTGTCAGAATGGCAATTTTTTACGGCGCGGCCGGGTTTTTCCCGGCCGCGCCGCAGGTCATGGTATGATGTTCCGCCTTCCCCCTTGGGGAGACCGGCCCCTTCTGCCCCCTCAGGTCAGTGGACGGTAAGGCTCCACCCGAGGGTTGTAGTAGCGGCCCTTGTCTTCGTCGGCCCGCTTCCAGTGGATGGCCTTGGCCGGGCAGCGGTGCAGGCACCCCAGGCAGCGCACGCACTGAGGCTTGCTCCACACCGGCTTCCCGTCAGCAAGGGTGATGGCCCCGCAGGGGCAGATCTCCTGGCACAGCCCGCAGCCAATGCAGGCGTCGGTCACAACGAAGGGCTTGGTGGAGCGGCCGTGGGCATAGGCGCTGTATGCCAAGGCGGTGACCACCCCCGGCGCCGCCCCCTGGCAGCGGTTGTAGTCCCCGGTCCCTCTGGCCCGGACCACCCGCCGGGCCTCGTCGATATACTCCTCCGCCGCGTCCAGCTCCCGCTCGATCTCCTGGGGGTCCGCCAGCTTGGTCAGGGGGATATAGTTGTCCACCATGGGGATGCCGAACTGGGCGGAGAGGGTGATCCCCTTGCTCTTGAGCAGCTTGCCCATCTGCCCGGCGGCGTCGCCGGTGGTCTTGCCGCAGGTCAGGGCCACATAGACATACTGGTCGCGGTATCCCGTCAGCCGCAGCTTCTCCAGGAAAAAGCTGACCACGCTGGGCAGGCCAAAGTAATAGGTGGGGGTCACAAAGCCGATCCGCCTCTCCTGGCTCACGTCAAACTGATAGCAGCGGCTGCGGATCACATCCCGCAGGAAAATCACATGGTCATCCGTGGCGGCGGCAATGCGCTCAGCCACATATTTGCTGTTGCCCGTGGCGGAAAAGTAAAAGATCATCTGGCGTCCCCTCTCAGTGTGATGGTGTTATCATACGCTTTTTTCCATAGGATTTCCATAGAAAATGAAAAATTTACGTTCTGGTAAAATATCCTCCCGCCGCTCTTGCCATTTCCCCGGATCGGTGCTATAATCTCCCAGCCCTGTCAGGCAAAATCCCCGAAAAAGGCGGTGTTTTCTCCCAATGGCGCTGGAAAATGACCTGGGCCGGGACAGCATCCCTCAGCTGGTGCGGCGCATCGCCCTTCCCAGCATGCTGGCCCAATTCGTCAGTGTATTATACAGCATCGTGGACCGGATGTATATCGGCAATATCCCCGAAGTCGGAGACGCCGCCCTGGCCGGCGTGGGGGTGTGCGGCCCGGTGGTGACCATGGTGGGCTCCGTGGCTTTCCTCATCGGCGTGGGCGGGGCCCCCCTCATGGGCATCAGCCTGGGGGAGGGCAACGAGGAGCGGGCCTGGCGGATCCTGGCCAACTGCTTCGTGATGCTGCTGGCCGCGGCGGCGGCGCTCACCGCCGTGATCCTGCCCCTGCGGCGGCCCATGCTCTACCTCTTCGGCGCCAGCGACGCCACTTACCCCTACGCCGACGCCTACTTCACCATCTACCTCAGCGGCACCGTCTTTGCCCTGCTCTCCACCGGCCTGAGCCAGTTCATCCTGGCCCAGGGCTTTGCCAAGGTCAGCATGCGACTGGTGCTGCTGGGCGCCGTGCTGAACATCGCCCTGGACCCGGTATTCATCTTCCTGCTGGACATGGGGGTGGCCGGCGGGGCCCTGGCCACCGTCCTCTCCCAGCTGGCCAGCGCCGTATACGGCCTGCGCTTCCTCCTGGGCCGGCGCACCCGGCTGCGGATCAGCTTCGGCGGGTACAGCTTCCCCATCATGCGGCATGTACTGGCCATTGGCTTTACACCTTTTTTGATCATTGCCGTGGACAATGTCATGATCATCGCCATGAACGCCATCCTCCAGCGCTGCGGCGGGGCGGACCAGGGGGACATGCTGGTCACCTGCGCCACCATCGCCCAGAGCTTCATGCTGGTGGTGACCATGCCTTTGGGCGGCATCTCCGGCGGCACCCAGAGCATCCTGGCCTTCAACTACGGCGCCCGGAACAAGCAGCGGATGCTGGACGCCCAGAAGGAGATCGTCAAGCTCTGCGTGGCCTACACTGCCCTCCTCTTCGTCCTGGCCCGCCTGGCGGGCCCCCTGTTCGTCCGCCTTTTCACCCGGGACGAAGCGGTGAGCCAGGTGTCCCTCTGGGCCATCGGCACCTGCACCCTGGCCATCGTCCCCCTGGGGGTCCAGTACGAGATCGTGGACGGCTTCACCGGCATGGGGCAGGTCGCCATCGCCTTCTCCCTCTCCGCCTTCCGGAAAGTGGTCTACTTCATCGCCCTGTTCCTGATCCCCCTCTTTTTTGAGGCGAAAATGGTGTTCTGGGCGGAGCCGGTGTCCGACATCATCGCCCCGGTGGTCAGCGTCATCGTCTACCGCCTGACCATCCACAAGGTACTGGACCGGCATCCCGACCTGCCGTGACCTTTTCGGCACAGCGCAGCAGGCCGTGCGGGGAGCGACGCTCCCCGCACGGCCTGCGTTTTTCTCCCGAGGGGCGGGCCCTCACACGCCCCACAGGTTCTCCGGGTACTCCCCCCGCTCCGTCTTTTCCGCCAGGGCCGCCACCACCGAGGGCTTATCCTCCCGGTAGGTGACCCCGTACCATTTGTCGTGGCTGGGCAGCACCTTCACCTGGGTGCGGCCCTCCCGGATCAGCTGGCTCACCACCAGGGGCAGATATACCTCCCCCTTCTCCGGGTTCTCCCGGAGGATCTGGTCCAGGAAGCCGGGCAGCCGGGCCTGGGCCTCCTCCATAAAGCTGCGCTGGAAGCCCCAGAAGTTCATGGACACCAGGGTATCCCCCGGCAGGGCCGTCCAGGACTGGCCGCCATCCAGTGTAAAGCGGGCGTCCTTGCCATCCTTCTCGATCTGGGTGCGCTCCACCACGTCCTCCAGGACCCCCTCCGGGCTCACCTGGCATACCCCCCGGGCCACGCTGCCGTGCTCCGTCACCGTGTTGCCCAGGAGATACCCGGCCATGGCGTAGCGGTGTTCTCCGGCGGTGTCCGGGTGCTCGGAGAGGTAGCGGTAAAGGGAGCGGAAGGCCTCCGGGCCGTAGTAATCGTCGGCGTTGATCACCGCGAAGGGGCCGTCCACCAGCTCCCGGGCCGCCAGCACCGCATGGGTGGTGCCCCAGGGCTTCTTCCGGCCCGCCGGGACGGCATACCCCGCCGGCAGGTCATCCAGGGCCTGGTAGGCGTAATCCACCTGGATGCCCCGCTGGATCCGGGCGCCCACCAGCGCCTTGAAGTCCGCCTCGATCTCCCGCTTGATGACAAAGATCACCTTCTCGAAGCCCGCCCGCCGGGCGTCGTAAATGGAATAGTCGATGATGCTCTGGCCATGGCCCCCCACCGGGTCCATCTGCTTGAGCCCGCCGTAGCGGCTGCCCATGCCGGCTGCCAGCACCACCAGGACAGGTCTGTTCATATCGTTTTCCTCCATCGCTGTTCTCCCGGGCCGATCCTCCCGGTGGCTCCAGCATAGCATACTCCCCCGGAAATGTAAACGGCGGAAAACGGCGGCGTCCCAGCCGGGACGCCGCCGTTTTTTCTTACTTACCGCTTTTTCGCCCGTTCCAGCAGGGCCTGCAGGCTGTCCCGCAGGTGGTTGAAGCTGATGGGCAGCTGGGACACCGTCACATCCATCTTCCGCAGCTCATTGGTGAGATGGCCGGTGATGGTCTCAAAGGCGGCGAACAGGGTGCCGAACTGGGCGACCGTCCCCTCCACCTGCTCCTCTGTCTCCCGGAGGATCACCTCCGACTGGGCGTTGGCCTCCGCCACGATGGCCTCGCTTTTGGCGGCAGCCCCGGCCAGGACAGCCTCCGACTGGGCATTGGCGGCCCGCAGGGCCTCCTCCGCTTGGATCTGGGCCCTGGCGATCAGCTCATCCGCCTGGCGGCGGGCCTCCTCCAGCACCTGGCGGGCCTCCTGGCCCGCCCGGGCCTCCGTCTCCTCGGAGCGGCGCTGGGCGTCCAGCTCCAGCTGGGTCAGCCGCTCCTTCTCCCGGCGCAGGGACTCCGCCTGGGCCTCCAGCTCCTCCACCCGGCGGGACAGCTCCCGGTTCTCCCCGGTGAGGGCGCGGAGGCGGTCCTCCCGCCGGGCCCCTTCGGCCTCCAGGTCCGCCCGGGCCTGGGCCTGGGCCTCCCCTTCCGCCTGGGCCTGGGCATACTGCTCCGTGAGCTCCGCCAGGCGCTGCTCCAGCTCCTCCTTCTCCCGGGCGCAGCTCTCCAGGGCCTCCCGGGCCTGGGCCCCGCTGTCCTGGAGGGCCTTCACCTGCTCCTCCAGCCGGGCGGCGGCCTCCGCCGCCTCCTTGCCGGTGCGCTCGATATATTCTGTCACATCCTGGCGGTTGAAGCCTCCCAGGGCGCTGCGGAAAATGTGATTATCCATGTCGCTACCACCTTATTTCTGGTCTAAGCCCCACTGTATCATAAAATCCGGCCCCTGACAACAGATTTTTGCCCCAGGGGACAAATCCGGCCTGTTTTCCCCGCCTGCACGCCGAGGGGACAGGCCAATCGGGTGAAAAGGAAATCCGCTTTACAGTATCAGGCACAGCAGGATCGGCAAAAACATCGCCGGGATATAGTTCATCAGCTTCAGGTGGGTGATCCCCAGCAGGTCCAGGGAAAGCCCCAGCAGCAGCAGGGAGCCCACCGTGTTCATCTCCGCGATCACCGCGTCCCCCAGGTAGGGCCCCGCCACGGCGGCCAGGAGGGTGATGGCCCCCTGGTAGACCACCACCGGCACGGCGGCAAACAGCACGCCCGCCCCCATGGTGGAGGCGAAGATGCAGGCGCTGATGGTGTCCATCACGGACTTGGCGTACAGCGTGGCGTGGTCGCCCCGGAGGCCGCCGTCCAGAGAGCCCTTGATGGCCATGGTGCCCACGCAGAACAGCAGGGTGGCCGCCATGAAGCCCTGGGCGAAGCTCCCTTCCCCCTCCCGGGAGAAGCGGCGCTCCAGCCCGGCGCTGAGGGATCGGATCTTCCCGTCCAGGTCCAGCCGCTCCCCCAGCACCGCCCCCAGCACCACCGACAATATGGTCACCAGGGACTTGCTGCCGTCCAGGAGGCCCGTGGCGGCGATGTAGACCGTGCACAGGCCGATGCCCTTCATCACCATGTCGCTGTACCGCTCCGGCACGCCCCGGCGCAGCAGCCGCCGCACCAGCAGCCCGGCGCCGCCGCCCAGGAGGATCCCGGCGGCGTTGACCAGCGTTCCCGTCAGGATCATACCGCCCCCTCCTTCCCGGGCAGCAGCCCCGCCGCCAGGTCCATCACGATGGCGCCGCCCATCATCAGCCCCGCCACGGAGGGCACCCAGGGCACGCTGGCGGGCACGCTCCGCCGCCCCGGCGGCGGGGCCTCCAGCGGGGCGCAGGGCGCCGCCTCCTCGGGGCTGTACACCACCTTCACATGGCGGATCCCCAGCCGCCCCAGCTCCCGGCGCATCACCCGGGCCAGGGGGCAGCCCTGGGTCTTGCTCAGGTCCGTCACCTGGAGCCGGGAGGGGTCCAGCTTGTTGCCGGTGCCCAGGGCGGAGAGGATGGGGATGCCCCGCTCCAGGGACTGGCAGATCAGGTCCACCTTGCAGGACACCAGGTCGATGGCGTCGGCGATATAGTCGTAGTCCCCGAAGAACCGCTCCCGATCCTCCCGGGCATAGCGGCCCACCACAGGATGGACCCGGCAGTCCGGGTTGATGTCCAGGGCCCGGCGGGCCAGCACCTCCGCCTTGGGAAGGCCCAGAGTGGAGCCCAGGGCGCCCAGCTGGCGGTTGATATTGCTCTCACCGTAAACGTCCTGGTCGATGAGGGTCAGCTCCCCCACGCCGGCCCTGGCCAGGGCCTCCACGGCGTAGCTCCCCACGCCGCCCAGGCCCACCACGCACACGTGGGCGGCGGCCAGCCGCTCCACCGCCGCCCGGCCCAGCAGCATCTCATTGCGCAGAAATCGTTCGCTCATTTTCCTTTCACCGGACGGCGCTCCGCCGGCTCCTTTCTTTTCTCTCCATGTCTCCCGGAGCGCCGCCCGCGTTCCGGCTGTAAAAAGGAGGCCGGCCTTGCCGTACAGGCAAGGCCGGCCCCCTTGGCTTCAGGGTCCCGCGGATCAGCCGATCTGAGCCATGCCGCTCTCGTTCACCTCGGCGGTGACGCTGTCGGTCATCTCAGTCTGCCACTCGGTATACGCGTTGCTGACAAGGGCGTTGTTGCAGGCGTAGTACCAGTAGGGGGTCTCGCCATAGCCCACGAAGTACATGATGTGCTGGCCGTAGGTGGTCTTGACAATGCCGGTGTCGCCGGCCTTGCGGCCCGCCTCGTAGCACCAGTCCTCAAACTCGGAGACCATGGCGCCCTTGGCCACGTTCTCGTAGAGGCCGCCCTCCGCGGCGTTGCCGTCCTGGGAGTACTCCTTGGCCAGCTCGGCAAAGCCCTCCTCGGTGCCGTCCCAGCTGTCCAGGATCTCCTGGGCCTTGGCCAGGATCATCTCGTCGGTGGCTTCCTCGCCCTCGGCCAGGTCCAGGTTGTCCTCGGTGACCAGGATGTGGCGGACGTTATAGTCCAGGGCGTCATCCTGCTGGCGGTCGTGGAACACCGCCACGAAGTAGCGGCTGTAATTGGTATCCTCCAGCACCTCGGCGTCGCCGGCAACCCGGGCCTCGTCAAAGAACCAGTCGCCGTAGACATAGGTGGAGCTGTACGTCATCTCGTCGCTGCTGGTGTAGGTGGCGCCGTACTCCTCCGCCAGGGCGGACAGATCGCCGCCCTCCTCATAGGCGGCCATGATGGCCTCGGCGGTCTCCTTGGCGGCCTCCATGGCGGCGGTCTTTTCCTCCTCGGTGGGCTCCACGGTGTTGCCCTCCTCGTCGGTGGTGCTCTCGGCGCTGCCGGAGATGGAGACGTACTCCCCGCTCACCAGGTCGTAGGTATTCTTGTTCTCATCATAGTAGGCCTGGATCTCGTCATCAGTGAAGGTGAGAGTATCCTGATAGGCGGTGACATACTTGCTGGCCAGGATCTGGTCCTTCAGGTGCTCCTCGAACACGGAGGCGGTCATGGAGGAGCCGTAGACCACATTCAGGTAGGCCTTATAGCTGTACCCGTACTGGCTGGCCTGGCTCTTGAGGCTCTCCACGGAGCTGTTGAAGGTCTCCATGTCCTCGTCCTCCAGGGTCATGCCCTCCTCCCGGGCCTTGGCCAGGACGGCGTGGATGAACTTCATAGTGCTCACGGCCTGCTCCTTGAAATACTCGTCCCAGGTCATATCTTCGCTGTAATTCTGGCTCTTGAGGGACTTGGAGGTGTCCAGCCCGAACATGGACGCATAGCTGCCATAGGTGTTGAGGAAGTTCTGGTAAGCGTCGTAATAGTAGTAGCTCACATCAGACACCGTATACTTCTCGCCGTCGATGGTCAGCGCGGTCTGGTTGCGCTGGATGATGCCGGAGTTATATACGATCAGGAAAGCCGCCGCCACCACAAAGGCAATGGCCAGGGTGGTGTACAGGATCTTCGCCTTCTTCTCCGCGGCCTTCTGCTCCGCCGCCCGGGCGGCCCTGGGGTCAACGCCGCCGCCGGCAAGAAACTCCTGCCGCTTTTTCTTTTCTCTGGATGCGCTCATTCGTGTTCATTCCTTCCGAAATTTTCTGCCGCTCCCCACAGCGGGGAACCGCGTAAGCCGTTTTGTTCGCCAAGCGCCCCTACGGCTGCTCAACACACAGCATTATACTCGATTGCATCCTGTTTCGCAAGCAAAACTTACTTCCCGGCTGTAAATTATTTATGAATCGGCAAAATAGCCGCCCTCTGTGGCGCCGCCGGGCCCGGCCCGTCCCGCCAGGCCATCTCCCAGCCCCCAAAAGAGGCCGCCGGGGAGCGGTTGGCTCCCCGGCGGCCCCGGGCTGCTTCAGGGCTTTCAGCCCTCATAGGTCCTTGCCACCCGGCCCAGCTCGTCCACCACCTTCAGGTGCTGGGGGCAGGCGTTCTCGCACTGGCGGCAGCTGATGCAGGAGGACGCTCTCCCGCCGGCGGCGGCCAGGCGCTCATAGGCCTCCTTCTGCACCGGAAGGCCCTGGCGCAGGGCCTGCTGGTCGCTGTTGTAGAGGGCAAAGTAGTCGGGAATGGGGATCTGCCGGGGGCAGCCGTCCACACAGTAGCGGCAGGCGGTACAGGCCACCGCCGGCAGGGCGCTGAGGATCTCCGCCGCCCGGGCCAGGGCCCCCTTCTCCGCCTCCGTCAGGGGCGCGGCGTCCCGCATGTAGCCGGTGTTGTCCAGCACCTGGTCCATGTCGGACATGCCGCTGAGGACCACCTCCACCTCTGGAAGGCTGGCGGCAAAGCGGATGGCCCAGGAGGCCGGGGACCAGTCGGGATGGAGGTCCCGCAGCAGTTTCTCCGCCTCCGGCGGCAGCTTGGCCAGGCGGCCGCCCTTCACCGGCTCCATGACCACTACCTTCTTCCCGTGGCGCGCCGCCGTCTCGTAGCACTTCCGGGACTGGATCCGCTCGTCCTCCCAGTCCAGGTAGTTCAGCTGCAGCTGCACGAACTCTGCCTCCGGGTGCTCCGTGAGGATCCGGTCCAGCACCTCCGCCTTATCGTGGAAGGAGAAGCCCAGATGGCGGAGCTTTCCCTCCGCCTTCTTCCCGCTGAGGAAGGCGAAGGTGTCCAGCCGCTTGGCCGTCTCGTAGTTCTCGGTGTTCAGGCAGTGGAGGAGATAACGGTCAAAGTAATCCACGCCGCACTTCTCCAGCTGCTCGTCAAAGACCCGGGCCTGGTCCTCCGCCGTGCCCTTGTTCTTGAAATTGGCCAGGGGCATCTTGTCCGCCAGGAAGTACTTCTCCCGGGGGTACCGGCTGGCGAGGATGTCCTTTACCACCCGCTCGCTCTCCCCGCCGTGATAGAAATACGCCGTGTCCACATAGGTGAACCCCCGCTCCAGGAACGCGTCCATCATGGCCCGGGCCTTCTCCCGGTCCACCTGGCTCTGCTCCTTGGGGTCCGTCAGCGGCAGACGCATCATGCCAAAGCCCAGCTTATACATCTTCTCTTCCTCCTGTTCCCGATTTTTCTGTAAAGTAAATCCACTTTATCCCTTTTGTTCCCAAATGGATCCCGGCCTACCGGTGGAACATCTCCGCAGGGTGAAGCAGGCGGCCGGACGTTTTCTGTATTGTACCACACTTTTCCCCGCCGGGCAAGAGGACGCCCCGGAGGGATCCTCCGGGGCGGGACGCTCGTTATTTCTTTTTCCGGCTGTACGGCGTGCCCTCCAGGGGCAGGGTGTAGCGCCGCTTGCCGTCGAAGCGGTAGTAGGCGTCGGCGATGGCGGGAGCGGTGGGGATGGAGGTGATCTCCCCGATGCCGATGGCCCCGCAGGCCACGTCCAGGCCCGGCTTTTCCACCACGATGGCCTTGATCTCCGGCACCTGGTTGGCCTTGAACAGGCCCAGGGTGCCGAACTTGGCGGTGGGCTTGCAGTCCACCAGGGGATACTCCTCCGTCAGGGCAAAGCCCATGGACATCACCACGCCGCCCTCGATCTGGCCTTCGCAGGAGATGGGGTTCACCGCCTTGCCCACGTCGTGGGCCGCCACCATCTTCTCGATCTTCCCGTCCTCCCCCAGGATGCAGATCTGGGTGGCATAGCCGTAGGCCACATGGCTGACGGGGTTGGGCACATCGGCCCCCAGGGGGTCGGTCTTGGCCAGGTACTCGCCCCGGTATTCCGTGCCGTTGAGATCCGACAGGGTCTTGCCCGCCAGAGCCTTCTTCAGCTCCACGCAGGCCCGGCGGCAGGCCTCGCCGGTGATGAGGGTCTGGCGGGAGCCGGAGGTGGTGCCGGAATCCGGCGCCTCGAAGGTGTTGGACCGCTCGTAGACGATGGCGTCCCGGGGCAGCGACAGCTGGTCGCAGCACATCTGCACCAGCACCGTGCCCAGGCCCTGGCCGATGCAGGAGGCGCCGGCCTGGATATGGACCTTGCCCCCCTCCACCACCAGGCGGCAGCGGCCCCAGTCCGGCAGGCCCACGCCCACGCCGGCGTTCTTCATGGCGCAGCCGATGCCCACATACTTGGCGGCGTCGTAGTAGGGCTTCACCGCCTCCAGGGTCTCCACCAGCCCCGTCTCCGGCCCCACGATCTGCCCGTTGGGCAGCACCTGGCCGGGGCGGATGGCATTGCGGTAGCGGATCTCCCAGGGGGTGATGCCCACCAGGTCCGCCATCTCGTTGAGCAGGGTCTCAATGGCAAAGCAGGTCTGGGTCACGCCGAAGCCCCGGAAGGCGCCGGCGGGGGGATTGTTGGTATAGTAGGCGTAGCCGTCGATCTGGAAGTTCTCGTAGTGATAGGGGCCCGAGGCGTGGGTGCAGGCCCGCTCCAGCACCGGGCCTCCCAGGGAGGCATAGGCCCCGGTGTCGGCGATGACGTTGGCCGCCACGCCCTGGATGATGCCGTTCTCGTCGCAGCCGATGGCGAACTCCATCTCCATGGGGTGGCGCTTGGGGTGGATGAGGATGCTCTCCGCCCGGCTGAGCTTGCACTTCACCGGCCGCTTGGTGAGATAGGCCACCAGGGCCGCCAGGTGCTGGACGGTGACGTCCTCCTTGCCGCCGAAGCCGCCGCCCACCAGCATATTTCTGACCTTCACCTTCTCCAGGGGCAGCCCCAGCATGGGGGCCGTCTCGTGCTGGGTGTCGTAGGCACCCTGGTCCGTGGACAGGATCATCACCCCGTCGCCGTCGGGATAGGCCACGGCGCACTCCGGCTCCAGGAAGGCGTGCTCGGTATAGGGGGTGTAGAACCGCCGGGTGATGACGTGCTTGCTGCGGGCGATGGCCAGGGCCGCGTTGCCCCGCTGGATGTGCTTGTGGGCAAAGAGGTTGCCGCTGCGGTGGACCAGGGGCGCGTCGTAGGCCATGGCCTCCTCCGGGGAGCGCACCGGGGTGAGCACCTCGTACTCCACCTGGATCATCCGCTTGGCCTTCTCCAGGATCTCCTGGGTCTCGGCAGCCACGATGCAGATGGCGTCCCCCAAGTAGTGGGTGGTGCCGCCCACCGGGATCATGGTGTCCCAGTCCTTGACGATATGGCCCACCTTGTTCTCACCGGGGATGTCCTCGGCGGTGAACACCCCCACCACTCCCGGCAGGGACAGGGCCTCCTCCTTGTGGATGGCCTTGACGATGGCCCGGGGATGGGCGCTGCGGACGGCGGAGGCGTAGATCATGCCGTCCATGTACACGTCGTCGGGGTACTGGCCATAGCCCTGGACCTTCTCAGCCACGTCCACCCGGTGGACATGGGCCCCCAGCTTCCACTCCCGCTTTTCCGCTTCGTCGGGCAAATGCCCCTCCCGGAGGATCTTCGCGGTGAGCTTCACGCCCTCCACGATCTTCACATAGCCGGTGCAGCGGCAGATGTTGGTGCGCAGGGCGAAGCGGATCTCCTCCTCGGTGGGATCCGGGTTCCCATCCAGCAGGCCCTTGGCCGCCATCACCATGCCGGGGATGCAAAAGCCGCACTGCACCGCCCCCGCCTCGCCGAAGCCGTAGGTGTAGGCGGCCTTCTCAAAGTCACTGAGGCCCTCCGCCGTGAGGACGGTCTTTCCCTCCAGCTTGTCGGTGGTCATCACGCAGGCCCGGGTGGCCTTGCCGTCCACCAGGACGGTGCAGGTGCCGCAGGCGCCCTCGCTGCAGCCATCCTTCACGGAGGTGAGGTGGAGCTCATCCCGCAGGAACCGCAGCAGCTTCTGATTCTTCTCCGTTGTAACGGTCTTGCCGTTTACCACAAATGTCGCCATAGCAC
Source organism: uncultured Oscillospiraceae bacterium (assembly GCA_944387785.1). Taxonomy (GTDB): domain Bacteria; phylum Bacillota; class Clostridia; order Oscillospirales; family Oscillospiraceae; genus Pelethomonas. The sequence continues at coordinate 24,491 of CALXGG010000013.1, forward strand.
GTCTCCTTCTATCCCCATGATGCGCCTGAGAACGCTGTATGCTCCGTTGTTATTATAACTGAAAATTTGTTTGAGTTCAACACAAATTTTTAGGACTATACCCGTCGGAATAGGAAAATCCCCGGGGCGCCGGAACATGCCGGGGCGCCCCGGGGACAAGGCCGCTAGGGTGTTTGGGGTTCTGTGGGTTCTGTGACCGGCGGGATCACGGGCTCCGTTGGCGTGTCAGTGCCGCCGGAGGGATCGCCGGTGTTGTTACCGGTACTGCCGCCGGGATCCGTGCCGGGATCCGTGGTATCCCCGGGGTTCCAGGGCCACCAGTCCGGCCACTCCCAGCCCTCGTCGCCGGGCACCAGCACGTCGGGCGGCACCGTCTCCACCGTGTGGAGGTCGCAGACGCCCTGGAGCTTCTGATAGGTCAGGTGGGCGGCGTCGTCATCGGCGGCGATCAGGCTGCCCACGGTGTAGGTTCCGTCCTCGTTGAGCTGGGGCGTGCCGTAGACGGTATCCAGGAACTCGCGGCCCTGGACCACCACACGGATCTCCCGGCACTCCTCGGGGCAAAACTCATTGGCCAGCTTGCCGCTCTCAGTGCAGAACTCCGCCTCCACATGGCAGGTGCAGGTCTCCGTGGGCACGGCGCTCTCCTGCATCTCCACGCTGATCACCCGGCTGCCCCGGTAGTCCTGGGAGCAGAGGGCGGAGGGCTTGAGGCCGCAGTCGGCGCAGACCTGGACGGTGACGATGCCCGCCGGCTTATCCGGGAAGGACTTGTTCTCCAGGCCCTCGTGGACCTGCTCCATGACCAGCTTCCAGATCTTGGCCGCCGGGTTGCCGTTGGCGGTGATCTTCTCGCCGCCGTCCTTGTAGCCCACCCATACCGCCGCGGAGTAGTAGGGCGTATAGCCCACGAAATAGCGGTCGAAGTTATTGGTGGTGGTACCGGTCTTGCCGGCGATGGTCATGCCGGAGAAGCTGGCGGCGGTACCGGTACCGCTGGTGACCACGTTGCGCAGCATCTTGTTCATGAGATAGGCGGTGGTCTCCTTCATGGCCACGTTGGACTCTCTGGGATTGTCCACGATGACCTCGGTGCCGTCGTTGGAGAGGATCTGGGTGATGGTGCGGGGCTTGGTATAGATACCGGAGTTGGCGAAGGCGCCGAAGGCCGCCGCCATCTCCTCGGTGGTCACGCCGTAGGTCAGGCCACCCATGGACAGAGGCGCCTCGGCGATATCCCGCTCATCCAGATCGAAACCCAGCTTGTTCTCCATGAACTCGAAGGAGGTGGCGTAGCCCAGCTGGTTGAGGACCCGTACCGCCACGGTGTTCATGGATTTCTGGATGGCGTAGGACACGGTGATATACCCCGAATAGCCCACCGGGGAGTTCTTGGGGTAGCCGCCGGTACCGGAGTCGTTGAGCCGCACCGGGTAGTCGTCAAAGACGCTGCCCGGGGTGATGAGGTCCGCGTCGATGGCGGGAGCGTAGACGGACAGGGGCTTGATGGCACTGCCGCAGGTCCGGCGGGAGGTGGCCAGGTTCAGGGACAGGCTCCCCTCCTTCTCCCCCACGCCGCCGGCCATGGCCAGCACGTCCCCGGTGTAGGGGTCCACGATGGTCATGGCGCTGCTCAGGGGCGTGCCGTTCTTGGAGGGATAGTCAAAGTTGGACGTGTCCTCGTACACGCTGTCCACGATGTTCTGGATGTCCATATCCAGGGTAGTGTAGATCTGGTAGCCAGCGGAGTACAGCAGGTTCTGCGCCATCTCCCGGGTGCAGCCTCTGGCCTCGCAAATCAGGTCGATGGCGTCCTCATACACCGCGTCCATGAACCAGGAGAATACCTCGCCGTCATTGGCAGACGTCTGGCCATCCTCATCCCCGTGGAGTTCCTCATATTCCGGCGTATCCGTAAAGATCAGCTTCTCCGCCTTGGCGGCGTCGCACTCCTCCTGGGAGATGTAGCCGAACTCCACCATCAGATTCAGGATCGTCTCCTGGCGCTGCTTGTTGTAGTCCCGGGGGGTCTTGATGGAGCCGTCGGGCTGGACGAACTCCGCGTCCCGCAGGGGGTCATACAGGGAGGGGTTGTTGGTGATGCCCACGATGCAGGCGCTCTCCGCCAGATCCAGCTCCCAGACGCTCTTGCCGAAGTAGGTCTTGGCGGCGGTCTGGATGCCGTCGCAGCCGTGGCCGAAATACACCCGGTTGAGGTATTCTGTGAGAATATCTTCCTTCTTGTGGGTCTTTTCGTACTCCAGGGCCCGGAAGATCTCCCGGAACTTCCGCTTCACCGTTACTTCCTTTTCATCATAGATGTCCCGCACTACCTGCTGGGTGATGGTGGAGCCGCCACGGGTGTTGCCGCCGGTGACGGTCTGGACGATGGCCGCCGCGGTGCCCTGCCAGTCCACGCCGTGGTGCTCCCAGAAGCGGTGGTCCTCGATGGACACCAGGGCGTTGATGAGATGCTCCGGGATCTGGTCAAAGGTCACCAGCTCCCGGTTGGTGCCGGACATGTACAGCGTCTCCAGCTCCAGCCACTCCCCGGTATCCTTGTCCTGGTAATACACCGTGGAGGACAGGCCCAGTGTCAGCTCCTGGGTCTCCGTCTCCAGGGAGGGCAGCAGGGTGGTGTTCACATAGGTCATGAAGATCTTGAAGAAGATGGCGATGGTCAGCACGCCGATGACGCACAGGGTGAACAGCACCAGGATGATCCGCCCCACGATGCGGCTGGCGCTGACCTTCTTTTTCTTCTTCCGCGGACTGCCGGCGCCGCCGCCCGCAGGCGTCTGGCCGCTCCGGCCGCCGTTGTTTGTCGTATCCATGCCGGATAACCTCCTTTTTCAGACTGGGATCGCGCCGCCCTCACCGGGGCGGCACACGCGGCCGGGGCCGCTGAAAAGGGGATCCCTCCCCCCTCGTTCTCACACATCCAATGGCGGGGACATATCATACACTATGCCCCAACATATAGTATACCATGGCTTGTCAACCTCGGAAACCGGGAAAAAAGCGCAGGATCCAGCATTTTCCTGACTGGGGAGACGGCTTTCTCCACAAAATACAAAAAAGGCCGGAGGAAATCGTCAAAATATCACAGGTGAGTGCCCTTGCTTTTTTCCCCAAAAGCAGGTACACTATACTCAGCCAAGCGGCGGGGGCGCCCCCGGCCCGCGACCACAAGGAGGTACCCGCCATGAGCGAGGAATTCGGCCCTGATTTTATCACCGTCACCGACGAGGACGGCAACGACATCGAGCTGGAAATGCTGGACGCCCTGGAGTATAACGGCCAGACCTATATGGCCTTCTGCCCCGCCGTGGAGGAAGGGGCGGACGAGGACAGCGAGGACTACGGCCTGGTGATCCTCAAGACCATCGAGGAAAACGGCGAGGAGCTGCTGTCCACCCTGGACAGCGACGAGGAGCTCAACACCGTGTATGACCTCTTCATGGAGCGGCTGTTCGAGGACGAGGAGGAGTGATCCCCCCTTTCCCCTGACAGACGGATCCCAGGGAAAAAGGTTCCCCCCAGCGGGAGCCCAACATCATGACGCGGACCCTGCGGGGTGCGTGATGGACCTTTTTTTAACCCACATTCTGTTATACGGGATGCTGGTTCAGCGTCTGGTTTGCAGGCCTCCCGGCTGCCACCTGCGGTTGGAAGTTGGAAGCAGTAAAAGGCGCTGCAGGCGACCCACCTGCCATTAGTGTGCAGGTTATAACAGGGTCCACACGGCCATCGCGGGGTTTCCTTATGCGTATTTGGCCCGTGTCCCGGGCCACCCTTTCACCAGACAGAGGAGGGCTGCCCTGGACGGGCAGCCCTCCCTTTTTATTCCCCATCCGGGGCATTTGCCTCCTCCGGCCCGCCGGCGCCCTGTACGGCTGGAAACGCCGGCGGCAGCTCCCCGAAGTGCTTTCGGAACAGCTCCTCCCCCGCCGAACGCGCCTCCCGGGCAAAGGCCTGGTAGGCGGAGAGCATCCGCTCCCCCTCCGGCGTCAGCACCGCGCCGCCGCCGTGGCGGCCCCCGGTGGTGGAGGAGATGAGCTTGAAACCCAGCTGCCGCTCCGCGTTGCGCAGGATGGTCCAGGCCTTGGAGTAGGCCATGTCCATGTCCATGGCCGCCGAGCGCAGGGAGTGGAGCCGGTCCACCCGCTCCAGCAGCATGGCTACTCCAGGCCCAAAACACTTCTCATCGGTATACAGCCGCACTGTGATCACCGGATGCAGTTTCGTCTCTCCCATGGCCCGCTCCCCCGCTTTCCCCGTTTTTTTCAGTATACCACAGCGGTACGCCGGCGGCAACTCCCCCTCGCCCTCCTTTTCCTCGTTTACTGTCCGGTTTTTGGGATAGCAAATGGGGTATCCTGTATACAACAGGACGACCGGAAGGAGGACATCGCAATGAAAGGTTACTACAACAACAGCGGGTATATGGGATATGTGGACGGCCGCTGGGTCCTCTTCGCCAGCGAGAGCGACTACCGGGAGTACATGAGCGAATGAGCCTCCCGCCGGCAGGAGGAGCCATAGAGGAAACGGGCCCGCGGCCGTATGGCCGCGGGCCCGTTTTGCCCGTCCCTTCCGGGGCTGCCCGTCACGCCTTGCCCAGGCGGCGGAGCATGGTCTTTTTCACCGCCCGGAGGATGTTCTCATAGCCGGTGCAGCGGCAGAGGTGGCCGGAGAGGAGCTTTCTGAGCTCGTCGTCGGTGTACTCCTTCCCGCTCTCCAGGATCTCCACGGCGGTCATGATGAAGCCCGGGGTGCAGAAGCCGCACTGGATGGCGGCCTCGTCGATAAAGGCCTGCTGGATGTCGCTGAGCTCCCCGTCGGGGCCCATGAGGCCCTCCAGGGTGCGGATGTGCTTCCCGTCGGCCCACACCGCCAGGTACAGGCAGGAGTTGTAGCACTCCCCGTCGATGATGACGTTGCAGGCGCCGCACTCCCCTACCTCGCAGCCCTTCTTCACGCTGGTGAGACGGAAGTCGTTGCGGAGCATATCGGTCAGGCTGGCCCGGACATCCACCGCCTGCTCCACTTCCTTGCCGTTGATGGTGCAGCGGATCACCTTGTACTGCTTGCTCATGCCATCACACCTCCTGCCAGTTTCACGGATTCCACCAGGCAACGGCGGGCCATCTCCACGGCGATGTGCTCCCGGAAATCCTTGCTGGCCCGCCAGCTGTTCCGGGGATGGATGTCCGACAGCACCGCGGCGGCAAAGGCGTCCGCCGTCTCCTTCGTCAGGGGCTTCCCGGCGGCCAGGGCCTCGGCGGTGGGCACCCGGGTGGGGATGGGGCCCGCCACGCCGTAGGCGATCCGGGCCCGGGCGATGGACGTTTTGTCCTCGCTGAGGACCACGTTTACCGAGCAGCCGGTGGTGGCAATGTCCATGGCGTTGCGCATGGCGTATTTGATGTAGTGGCCAAAGCAATTTTCATAGCTGGCCTTGGGGATCAAAATGGCGGTCTGGATCTCGTCGGGGCGGATGTCCACCTTCCCGGCCCCCAGGTAAAATTCCTGGATGGGCAGGCGGCGGACGCCGTCCTTCCCGGTGAGCTCGATGACGGCGTCCCAGGCGAAAAGCGTGGAGGCGCTGTCGGCGCTGGTGACGCCGTTGCAGGTGTTGCCGCCGATGGTGCCGGCGTTGCGGATCTGGGGGCCGCCCACCTGGTCCACCGCCTCCCCCAGGACGTTGATGTACTTCCAGATGACGGGGTCCTTCGTGATGTGGCTGAAGCTGGTGAGGGAGCCGATGCGGATGTTCTCCGCCTCATCCAGGACGATCCCCCGCAGGGCGTCGATGCCGTAGATGGAGATGAGCTCCTTCCCCGCCCGCTTGCCCTCCCGCATCTGCACCAGCACGTCGGTGCCGCCGGCAATGATCTGGGCCTCGGGGTGCTCCAGCCGCAGGCGGACGGCGTCCTGGACGCTCTCCGCCTCGTACAGCGCTTTCATATCATACATGGTGGCATCTCTCCTTTCTCACAGCAGCCCTTCCTCTTTGAACCGGGCAAAGAGGGCGTGGGGCGTCATGGGCGCGTCGTTCATGGCCACGCCGGTGGCGTTGAGGATGGCGTTGCGGATGGCCGGCGCGGGGCTGCAGGCCGGGGGCTCGCCCAGGGCCTTGGTACCGTAGGGGCTGGTGGGCTCCGGGTTCTCCACGAAGAGGGCCTGGAGATGGGGATGGTCCATGAAGGTGGAGAGCTTGTAGTCCAGAAGGTTGTTGTTCAAAGGCTTGCCGGTCTTTTCATCAAACTTCAGCTCCTCGCTGAGGCCGTAGCCGATGCCCATGGACATGCCGCCATGGACCTGGGCCTCCGCCAGAGCGGGGTTGATGAGCTTGCCGCAGTCATGGACGTTGACGATGTTCAGCAGCTTCACCTTGCACAGGGGGATATCCACCTCCACCTCGGCGAAGGTGCAGCCGAAGGAGTAGGCGTTGTTCTTGATCTGGTAGGTGCTCTCGGCGGTGAT
>CALXGG010000014.1 GCA_944387785.1 uncultured Oscillospiraceae bacterium
GGGTAGGCGTGGACGATGGCGTTGGTCACCGCCTCGCTGACGGCGGTCTTGATGTCCCCCAGCTCCTCCAGGGTGGGATCCAGCTGGGCGGCAAAGGCGGCCACGGCGCTGCGGGCGAAGCCCTCGTTGGCACTGCGGCTGAGGAACTCGAAGGTTATGTAGTTGGTGGTTCTGGTCATGGCGCGCCTCCTTATATGAGATTGACGTAGCGGCCCAGCCCCGCCGTCTCCAGCACCCGGGCGGCCTGGCGGGGGATGTTCACCACCACCAGGCTCCCGGCCAGGGCCTCCATCCGCCGCCGTGCCCGGAGCACCACGGCGATGCCGGAGCTGTCCATAAAGGTGAGCCCGCCCATGTCCAGAATGGTTTTCACGGGCAGGCTCTGCTCGATGCACCGGTCGATGGACTCCATAAGCCCCCTGGCGGCGTGGTGATCCAGCTCCCCGGCCAGGGATATGGTGAGCTGGCGGTTTTCCGCCTTGTATGTCATTTCCATGGCTCGTCTCCTTCGTGAAACAAAAAAATGGCTGCAAGCAGATTTGCTTGCAGCCATTATACCGGCCTGGGCGGCCGCCATTTTGTCGAAACAGGGATCGTGGGAAAATTTCCCCAAAACAGGATTTACACCACCCGGTCCAACATCCGATGGACCAGCGCCATGTCCAGGTTGCCCCGCACCGCCTGGGCCAGCAGGTCGTACTGCCGCTCCTTGTAGGCGGCGGGATCGAAGGAGGTGAGAATGGCGGGGGAAAGGCCCTTCTTCCGGCACAGGGCCCCCAGAACGGCGTCCGCCACGCCGGGGGCGTCGAAGATGCCGTGGATGTAGGTGCCGTAGACGCAGCCCCTGCCCAGGATGGCGGGGGCGTCGCCGCTGTGGCCCATATGGATCTCATAGCCCTGGTAGGCCATGCCGGAGAGAGGGGAAAGGAGACCCTCCACCGGGTTCAGCGTCCCGCTGACCTGAGTCTGCCGCTTCTCTCCCCGGAACACGGTGTCCACCGGGAGGAGGCCCATGCCCGCCGCCCGGGTGCCCTTTTCCGCCTCCGCCCCCTCCGGGTCGGACACGCTGCGGCCCAGCATCTGGTAGCCGCCGCAGATGCCGAACACCGGCGTCCCGGCGGCAGCCGCCTTCTGGATGGCGGCCTCCAGGCCGCTCTGGCGGAGCCACAGGAGGTCGGCGATGGTGCTCTTGGTGCCGGGCAGGAGGATCATGTCCGGATCCCCCAGCTCCCGCAGGCTCCCCACATACCGCAGGGACACGTTGTCGTAGCGCTCAAAGGGGCCGAAATCCGTAAAGTTGGAGATCTTGGGCAGGCGGATCACCGCAAGGTCGATGTCCCGGCGGCCCTCCCGGCGGGAGAAGCGCTCGGTAAGGCTGTCCTCGTCATCGATATCCACATGGAGATAGGGGATCACCCCCGCCACCGGCACGCCGCACAGCCGCTCCAGATCCCCAAGGCCCGGCCGCAGGATCGCCGGATCTCCCCGGAACTTGTTGATGATGAGGCCCTTGATCCGCTGCCGCTCCTCCGGCTCCAGCAGGGCCACCGTGCCGTAGAGCTGGGCGAACACGCCGCCCCGGTCGATGTCCCCCGCCAGAAGGACGGGGGCGTCCACCAGCCTGGCAAGGCCCATGTTCACGATGTCGTCGGCTTTGAGGTTGATCTCGGCGGGGCTGCCCGCCCCCTCGATGACGATGACATCGTACTCCGCGGCCAGGCTCTCGTAGGCCTCCAGCACCGCGGGGATGAACTCCTTTTTCCGGCGGTAGTAGGCCCCGGCGTCCATGTTGCCCAGGGCCCGGCCCCCTACGATCACCTGGCTGCCCCGGTCGGTGGTGGGCTTGAGGAGGATGGGGTTCATCCGCACGTCCGGGGCGATGCCCGCCGCCTCCGCCTGGACCACCTGGGCCCGGCCCATCTCGCCGCCGCCGGCGGTGATGAAGGAGTTGAGGGCCATGTTCTGGCTCTTGAAGGGGGCCACCCGCAGCCCCTCCTGCCGCAGCACCCGGCACAGCCCCGCCGCCAGCAGGCTCTTGCCGGCGTTGGACATGGTGCCCTGGATCATGATGTTCCTTGCCATGTCAGCCCTCCTTGATGATGTCGCCCAGGGCGGCGATGAGCGCCCTGTTTTCCTCGTGCCGCTTCACCGCCAGCCGCAGCCACCGGGGCCCAAGGCCGTGGTAGTTGGCGCAGCTCCTGGCCAGGATCCCCCGCGCCAGCAGCTTTTCCCAGAGGCCCTCCCGGCCCCGCACCAGCAGGTAGTTGGCCTGGGAGGGGCATACCCAGAGGCCCAGCGCCTCCAGTTGCTGCCGCAGCCAGGCCCGCTCCTCATGGATCACCGCCCGCGTCCGCTCCAGGAAGGCCGTCTCCCCCAGGGCCGCCACCCCGGCGGCCTGGGCGGGGAGGGACACGTTCCAGGGCTGTACGGTGCGGCCCATGGCCCGGAGCAGCCCGCTGTCGCCGCTGAGGCAGTAGCCCAGCCGCAGGCCCGCCATGCCGTAGCTTTTGGTAAAGGCCTTGAGGAGGAACAGCTCCGGATGATCCGCCAGGCGGCCCTTCAGGGACAGGTCCCTGCCGCCGTCGGTGAGGTCCAGGAAGCACTCGTCCACGAACAGCCGGATCCCCTTCCGGTGGCACAGGGCCAGGATCTCCTCCAGCAGGGCGGGAGGGACGGCCTGGCCGGTGGGGTTGTTGGGGTTGCAGAGGAACACCGCATCCCAAGGGCCTTTATCCAGGAAGGGGAGGAACGCCTCTGTCAGGACAAAGCCGTTGGCTTCAGACAGGGGATAGCGGTCTACGCCGCAGCCCATGGCTTCCAGGGCGGTGGCGTATTCAGAGAAGGTGGGGGCCAGCTCCAGGGCCCGGCAGGGTTTGACCGCCGCGCAGAAGGAGAAGATCAGCTCCGCCGCCCCGCAGCCGCAGAGGATATAGGATTCGGGCACGCCCTCAAAGGCGGCCAGGGCCGCCACCAGCTCCCGGCAGTAGGGGTCCGGGTACTGGTTGAGGAGGCAGGCGGCGTCGATCACCGCCTGCCCCACGGCGGGCGGAGTGCCCAAGGGGTTGGTGTTGGCGGAGAAGTCCAGGGAAACGGCGCGGCCGTAGAGGTCGCCGCCGTGGGGGTTTTCTGTCTGGTAGAGCATGGGAGGATATCTCCTTTATAAAAGGATCAGGGCCAGCTTGACACCGCCGCACAGCAGCAGGGCCAGAAGGGCGGTGAGGTACATGAGCCGGCAGGTACGAGGGATGTCGTCGTGGCGGATGGCCCGGACCGGGTCGCCGATAAAGGGCTTGCGGTGGAGCACGCCGTGGTACCAGGCGTCCCCCGCCAGCCGCAGGCCCAGAAGCCCGGCGCACATGGCCTCGGTCTGGGCGGAATTGGGGCTGGCGTGGTTGCGGCGGTCCCGGCGGTAGATCCGCCAGCCGCTTTTGACGTCCAGCCCCATGAGGGCCCCCGCCGCCAGCATCAGCAGGGCGGAGAGCCGGGCGGGGAGGAAGTTCACCACGTCGTCGGCCTTGGCGGGGACCAGGCCGATGTTCTTAAAGGGCGGCTCGGTGTACCCCAGCATGGAGTCCATGGTGTTCACCGCCTTGTAGAAAAAGCCCAGGGGCGCGCCGCCGACGGCCAGGAACAGCAGGGGGGCCACCACGCCGTCGGAGGTGTTCTCCGCCACCGTCTCCACAGCGGCCCGGGTGACGGCGGCGTCGTCCAGGGCGGCGGTGTCCCGGCCCACGATCATGGACACGGCCCTCCGGGAGGCGGCGATGTCGCCGCTCTCCAGGGCCTGGTAGACCAGCATGCTCTCCCTTTCCAGGGCCCGGGCGGCCAGGATCTGCCAGCACATGAGGCTCTCCGCCGCCAGACGCAGCCAGGGGCTGACAAGGCCGCAGAGGAAGAGGACGCCGGCGGGGACGGCGGCGGCAAGTCCGGCGGTGAGGCACCAGAGGATGCCGCCGGCCCACCGCTCCCCCCGGGGCGTGGCGGGGAGAAGGCGGCGCAGGCCCTTCTCCAGAGTGGAGATGAGCTTACCGATGAGGATGATGGGGTGGGGGAAGCCGTGGGGATCCCCCACAAAGAAATCAATGACAAAGCCGATCACCAGGGCCAGCAGGGACCATTTCATGGGCAGGACTCCTTGTGGAGAAATAGAGGGTATCAGAGGCTCCGGGCGCGCTTGCGGGCCAGGCAGGCCTGGTAGAAGCGGTCCGCGAAGGCGGGGTTGGCGCGGAAGTGAAAGTGGGGGAACCCGGCGTAGAGGGTGGGGCTCACCGCGGCGCAGTCCCAGCTGCGGCCGGATTCCCGGCGGGCGGTGAAGCCGTCGCCGGGTTCGTCGGCGTCCCAGCGGTGGAACTCGTGCCCCCGGATGGATTCCCCGGCCCGGCAGAGGAGGTTGTCCCGCCGGGCGGTGAGGGTCACATAGCCGAAGCGGACCAGGCGGCCCCTGTCCGCGCAGCCGCCGGGAAGGAAGCCCACCATGGGGAAGCCGGCGATATGCTGTGTCAGGTACATGAAGCCGCCGCACTCGGCGATGCAGGGGAGCCCGCCCTCCAGGGCGGCGCGGATGCCCTGGCGCAGGGCGGCGTTTTCCGACAGCTCCCGGGCCCGCAGCTCGGGATAGCCGCCGCCCAGGTACAGACCCTGGATGTTTTCGGGGAGACGGTGATCGGAGAGGGGGCTGAAATCCACCAGCTCCGCCCCCATGTCCCGCAGCACGTCCAGGCTGTCCTCGTAGTAGAAGCAAAAGGCGGTGTCCCGGGCCACGGCGATCCGCACGTTCTCCCGGCGGGGGAGGGGCGGCGGCGGGGGAAAGGTGAGAGGGGCGGCCCGGTCCGCCAGGCGGAGAAGGCCGTCGAGATCGATGGTTTCCTGGGCCTGGCGGCTGAGGCGGGAGAGCTTCTCCCGCAGGCCCGCCACCTCGGCGGCGGTGACCAGCCCCAGGTGGCGGCTCTCCAGGGTGCAATCCGGCATGGAGGGCAGGTAACCCAAGGGGGTCACTGTGGGGCCGAACCGGCGGCGGATCGCCTCCGCCAGGGCGGGGTAAAGCATGGGGCTGCACCGGTTGAGGATGACGCCCCGGATGTGGTTGTCGGGGTAGAGGGTGAGAAAGCCCTGGATCACCGCCAGTACGGAGAGGGACGCGCCTCCCACGCCCACCACCAGTACCACCGGGCTGTCCGTGGCCTTGGCCACCTCATAGGTGCTGGCCCGGGGGTCGGCGGCGCCGATGCCGTCGTAATAGCCCATGACGCCCTCGATGACGGAGAGGCGCCGTCCCCGGGCGTTTTTCTCCAGCAGGGCGCGGAGGGTGTCCCGCCCAAAGAAGAAGGGGTCCAGGTTGGTGCTTTTGGCGCCGATGATCCGGCTGTGGAACATGGGGTCGATGTAGTCCGGGCCGCACTTGCAGGAGCTAAGGGCCAGGCCCCGGTCCGCCAGGGCCTGGAGGACGGCGCAGGTGAGGGTGGTTTTCCCGCAGCCGCTGTTGGTGCCCGCCAGCAGCACCCGGGGGACGGTGTAGGACGCCATAGGGTCGCTCCCTTCTCGACAAAGCATGAAAGCCGCGGCAGCAGCGCTGCCGCGGCCGTTTTCCCGCAACAAAAGCGCCCTCGTCCCCGTCTCCCGCGGGGAGGGCGCGGCTGGGCAAGCAGGTCTTCTGACTCGCGCCGGCGGGGGAGGGCTCCCCCGTGCCCCCTCCCGGCCTTCCCGGTGACCCGGTGGCTGGCTTTCGCCGGTGGGAGGGGCCGCGGCGCTTACAGCGGCGGTACCGTCCGGGAGTTCCACCCGGTTCCCTATTCTCCCGCCGGGACGGAAGGTCCCTTGGGGCACTTGCAGCCTGTTCAACAGGGAATATTGTACCGTTCAGCCGGGGATTTGTCAACAAAGGCCAGGGGATTTTGCCGGAAAAGGGGGAAAGGTCCCGCCGCCGGCGGGGGGACGCTTTACAACCCCCGGGGGATATGGTATCATAGCGGCGAGCCAGGCGGCCGGCGGCCGCCTGGGGTCTGAAAAGGAGAGGAGGGCCTGCCATGGAGAACCTGCTGCTGCATACCTGTTGCGCCCCCTGCAGCGTCTACTGCGTGGAGAGCCTGCGCGGCGAGGGGATCGAGCCGGTGAGCTTCTGGTACAACCCCAATATCCACCCCTACCAGGAGTACAAGGCCCGGCGGGACACCCTGAAGGCGTACGCCGCCTCCATCGACCTGGGGCTGCTGGTCCGGGAGGACTACGGCCTGCGGGAATTCGTGCGGGCGGTGGCGGGGGATCTGGACCACCGCTGCGGCTACTGCTACGCCTGCCGGCTGGAGGAGACCGCCCGGTACGCCGCGGAGCACGGCTTTACCCATTTTTCCACCACCCTGCTGGTGAGCCCCTACCAGGACCATGAGCGCCTCCGGGCCACGGCGGAGGAGATGGCGGCGCGCTGGGGCGTGGCGTTTTTGTACCGGGATTTCCGGCCCGGGTTCCGGGAGGGCCAGGCCAAGGCCCGGGAGCTGGGGCTGTATATGCAGAAGTACTGCGGCTGCGTGTTCTCCGAGGAGGAGCGCTACGGCAATCAGATCCGGCGGGACAGGGAGGGCTCGGTATGACGGCCTATGTGCTGGCGGCCCTGCTGGGCTACGCCCTGGGGTGCCTGAACCCGGCCTTCCTGCTGGGGAAGCGCCGGGGCTTTGACATCCGGGACACCGGCTCCCGCAACGCCGGGGCCAGCAACGCCCTGGTCACCATGGGGCCCAAGGCCGCCGCGGCGGTGGGGGCCCTGGACATGGGCAAGGCCTGCGCCGCCGCCCTGCTGGCCGCCGCGCTGTTTCCCGGGACGCCCGCCGCTGCCGCCGTGGCCGGCGCCGCCGCGGTGCTGGGCCACATCTTCCCCTTCTACATGGGGTTCCGGGGCGGGAAGGGCTTCGCCCCCTTCCTGGGGATGACCCTGGCACTGGACTGGCGGTTCTTTTTGGCCCTTGTGGCGGCGGTGGTGGTGATCACTCTGATAACGGATTACATTGTGATCGGGACCTTTGCCTCCATCGTCTCCGTCCCCGCCTATCTGGCGTTTTTCGTCCGGGCGGAGCGGCTGGCGGCTCTGGCGGTGGCGGCGGCGTCGGTGGTGATCTTCGCCAAGCATTTCGTCAATATCAAGCGCCTGCTCACCGGCCAGGAGATCGGCCTGCGCCGGGCCATGACGAAAAAGGACCGGGTGTGAGCCACCTGCCGGCCTGAAACGACCGCGCCGCCCTTCAGGGCGGCGCGGTCGTTTGCGGTATGGGGACGGAGGTCAGTCCTTCCGCCGGAACAGCCCCAGAAGGCCGCTCCACCAGTGCCGGGCCTTCTCCGGCTGGGCCTGGGGGGCGGCGGCCTTGTGGATGGACCGCTCCATGAACAGCTCCTGGCTGGCGCAGGGGGCCAGGCTGTTGATCTTCCGGGCGTAAGAGCCGTCGGGCAGCAGGGTGCTGGCCTTGACGTTGTCCTCCAGCTGGGTGTGGAGGATCCACATGAGCTGCTCCTTCACCTCCGGGTCGTAGATGGGGCAGGCGATCTCCACCCGGCGGTTGAGGTTGCGGGTCATGAGGTCGGCGGAGGAGATGTAGAGCAGGGCGTCCTGGCCCCGGCCGAAGCAGTAGATCCGGCCGTGCTCCAGATAGCGTCCCACGATGCTGGTGACGTGGATGTTCTCCGTCTGGGAGGGGATGCCGGGGCGCAGGCAGCAGATGCCCCGTAGGATCATCTGGATCTGCACGCCGGAGCGGGAGGCCTCCGCCAGCTTGTCCATGACCTCCCGCTCGGTCATGGAGTTGGCCTTGATGCAGATGTAGCCGTCGGGGCCCTTGGCGATCTCCCGGTCGATAAGCTCCAGGAGCCGGGCCTTGATCCCCGCCGGGGCCACCAGCAGATGGCCGTAGCTGCCGGTGAGGTTCCCCACCAGCATGTTCTGGAAGAACACCGTGCCGTCCAGGCCGATGGCCTCGTTGGCGGTCATCAGGCTCAGGTCGGTATACATGGTGTTGGTTTTTTCGTTGTAGTTGCCGGTGCCGATCTGGGTGATATAGCTGAGCTTGTCCCCCTTGCGCAGGGTGATGAGGCAGATCTTGCTGTGGCACTTGTAGCCCTCCAGGCCGTAGATCACCCGGCAGCCGGAGTCCTCCAGCAGCTTGGACCAGGAGATGTTGTTGGCCTCGTCGAACCGGGCCCGCAGCTCCATGAGCACGGTGACCTCCTTGCCGTTCTCCGCCGCCCGGCAGAGGATATGGGCGATCTTGGAGGAGGAGGCCAGGCGGTAGATGGTGATGCGGATGGAGAGGACGTCGGGCCGGTCGGCGGCCTCGCTGAGGAGGCGCAGGAAGGGGTCCACCTTGTCGAAGGGGAAGAACAGCAGCCGGTCCCGGCGCTGGATCTGCTCGATCATGCTGCCCTTCTCGTCCAGGTCCTCGGGCCAGCGGGGCTGGTAGGGGGCAAAGGACAGGGGGTCGGCGATCTCCGCCGGCAGGGCCCGGACGAAGCTGTACACATACTTCATGTCCAGGGGGGTGCGGTCGATGTAGATCTGGTGCTCCTCCACCTCGATGCGGTTTTTCAGCAGCTTGAGGAAGTCGCCGCTGACCTTGCGGCTGAGCTCCAGGCGCACCACCGCCAGGTTGGCCCGCTTTTTCAGCAGCTTGCTCATGCGGCTGCGGAAATCGCCGTCGTCGTCCTCGAACTTCTCCTCGTCGAAGCTGATGTCGGCGTTGCGGGTGACGCACAGCACGCAGGAGTCCTCCACCCGGTAGCTGCCGAAGAGGGTGGGGGCCCAGTGGTAGATCACCGTCTCCATGCGGATGAACCGCCCCGGCGTCCCGGGCAGAGTCAGGAAGGCGGGCAGGGTGGCGGGCACGGGGATGAAGCCCAGGGAGGGGTTCCCCTTCTTGCTGCGCAGCAGGGCGGCGATGTAGAGCGCCTTGCTCCCCAGGTGGGGGAAGGGATGGCGGCCGTCCACGATCTGGGGGGACAGCACCGGGAGGATCTTGACCTTGTAGTACTGGGTGATGTACTTCTTCTCCTCGGGGGCCAGCTCGTCCATGGCGAGGTCCCAGATCCCCTGCTGCCGCAGGAGGCCGGACACCTCGGTGTACAGGTGGTTCTTGATCTCGATGAGGCCGGGGATGACCCGGTAGATCTGGTCCAGCTGCCCCGCGGGGGTGAGGCCGGTCTTGTTGTCGATCTCATTGGGGGTGACCAGGGACATGTCGAAAAGGCTCCCCACCCGGACCATAAAGAACTCGTCCAGGTTGCTGGTGAAGATGGAGATGAACTTCAGGCGCTCCAGAAGGGGGACGGTATTGTCCCCGGACTCCTCCAGCACCCGGCGGTTGAAGCGCAGCCAGCTGAGCTCCCGGCTTTGGGTGTAGCTGTACTGGCTCATGTCTTTGTCCGGATTTTTTGCCACAGTGATCCCTCCCGTAGTCGCGGAAGCGTATTCCGCCTTTCCGACAGTATACCATTTTACCGCCTGCTTGTTAAGTAAAATGTTGGTAAAACCGCCGGGATTTTTCCGCCGGGCCCCGGTCCCGGGGCCTGGAGGCCCGGCCGGGCGACTTGACAGGGCGGCGGGCGGCGTGTATAATCAATAGCAACAAGTACATACCGCTGATGAGTCATGAGAGCAAGCGCAGAGGGGCCCGCCGGGGCCCTTGGCTGTCTTGCTCTTTTTGTTTTGCGGGGATGGAGGGAGACGATGGTCATGTACGACGTGGTGGTCATCGGCGCCGGGGTGACCGGCGCCGCCGTGGCCAGGGAGCTGGCGAAATATGAGGCGCGGGTGTGCGTGCTGGAGCGGTGCGAGGATGTGTGCTGCGGCACCTCCAAGGCCAACAGCGCCATCGTCCACGCGGGCTACGACGCCCAGCCGGGGACCCTCATGGCCCGGCTGGATGTGGAGGGCAGCTATCGGATCCCCCAGCTGGCCCGGGACCTGGACTTCCCCTACCGGAACAACGGCTCCCTGGTGCTGTGCATGCACGAGGAGGATCTGCCCCTGCTCCAGGCCCTCTACGACCGGGGCCGGCGCAACGGGGTGTCCGCCCTGCGGATGGTCACCCGGGAGGAGATCCTCCGTATGGAGCCCCACGTCCGGGAGGACGTGGTGGCAGGGATGGAGGCCGCCACCGGGGGGATCGTGTGCCCCTTCGGCATGAACATCGCCTTTGCGGAGAACGCGGCGGAGAACGGGGTGGAGTTCCGGTTCGATACCGCCGTCACCGGCTTTGCCCGCACCCGGGAGGGCTGGACGGTCCATACGGACCGGGGTGACGTGGCGGCCCGGGCGGTGGTGAACGCCGCCGGGGTGTATACCGACGTCCTCCACAACCTGGTCAGCACCCGCCGGCTCCACATCACCCCCCGCCGGGGGGAGTACTACCTCCTGGACAAGACCACCGGGGGCTACGCCCGCCACACCCTCTTCCAGCTCCCCGGCAAGTACGGCAAGGGGGTCCTGGTGGCCCCCACGGTCCACGGCAACACCATCGTGGGCCCCACCGCCATCGATATTGACGACCGGGAGGGGGTGAACACCACCGCCGAGGGCCTGGAGCAGGTGATGCGCAAGGCGGCCAATATCGTAAAGGACGCGCCGCTGCGCCAGGTCATCACCTCCTTCGCGGGCCTGCGGGCCCACGAGGACGGCCACGAGTTCGTCATCGGCGAGGCGGAGGGGGCGCCGGGGTTTTTCGACTGCGCGGGCATCGAGTCGCCGGGCCTTTCCGCCTCCCCGGCCATCGGGCGCATGGCGGCGGAGCTGGTGCGGGACAAGCTGCTGCTGCGGCGGAAGGCCCATTACAAGGCCACCCGCCGGGGGATCGTGAACCCGGCGGCGCTGCCCTTTGAGGAGCGCCGGGCGCTGATCGGGGAGAACCCTGCCTACGGCCGGATCATCTGCCGCTGCGAGGGGATCTCCGAGGGGGAGATCCTGGACGCCATCCATCGCCCCTTGGGGGCCCGGAGTCTGGACGGGGTCAAGCGGCGGGTCCGGGCGGGGATGGGCCGCTGCCAGGGGGGCTTCTGCGCGCCCCGGGTCATGGAGATCCTGGCCCGGGAGCTGGATCTGCCCATGGAGGAGATCACCAAGTCCGGCGGCGGGTCCCGGCTGATCGTGGGAGAGAACAAGGACGGCTTCGGAGAGGAGGAGAGCGATGGAACGGTGTGATCTGGTGATCGTGGGCGGGGGCCCGGCGGGGCTGGCCGCGGCCATCGCCGCCCGGGAGGCGGGGGTGGCGGACCTGCTGGTGCTGGAGCGGGACCGGGAGCTGGGGGGCATCCTCAACCAGTGCATCCACAGCGGCTTCGGCCTCCACACCTTCCGGGAGGAGCTCACCGGCCCGGAGTACGCCCGGCGGTACATCCGGCGGGCGGAGGAGCTGGCCGTCCCCTGCCTGATGGACACCATGGTGCTGGAGATCTCCCCGGAGCGGGTGGTCACGGCGGTGAACGCCCAGCGGGGGCTGTTCCAGCTCCAGGCCGGGGCGGTGATATTGGCCATGGGCTGCCGGGAGCGGCCCCGGGGGGCCCTGAACATCCCCGGCTTCCGGCCCGCCGGGGTCTATACCGCCGGCGCCGCCCAGCGCCTGGTGAACCGGGAGGGCCTCATGCCCGGCCGGGAGGTGGTGATCCTGGGCAGCGGGGACATCGGCCTCATCATGGCCCGGCGGATGACCCTGGAGGGGGCCCGCGTCCGGGTGGTGGCGGAGCTGATGCCCTACTCCGGGGGCCTCAAGCGCAACATCGTCCAGTGCCTGGACGATTTCGGCATCCCCCTCAAGCTCAGCCACACCGTGGTGGACATCCAGGGCCGGGAGCGGCTCACGGGGGTGACCCTGGCCCGGGTGGATGAAAACCGCCGGCCCATCCCCGGCACCGAGGAGCATTACACATGCGACACCCTGCTCCTCTCCTGCGGCCTGATCCCGGAGAACGAGCTGAGCCGGGGGGCCGGCGTGGCCCTCTCCCCGGTGACCAACGGGCCGGTGGTGGACGAGAGCCTGGAGACCAGCGTGCCGGGGATCTTCGCCTGCGGCAACGTGCTCCACGTCCACGACCTGGTGGATTTCGTCTCCCAGGAGGCGGCCCAGGCGGGCCGCCGGGCCGCCCGGTACCTGGCCGGCGGCGGGGAGCGGGGGGAGGCCGTCCGCCTGACGGCGGGCCGGGGGGTGCGCTATACGGTGCCCGCCCAGGCGGACCCCCTGCGGATGGAGGAGGAGCTGACGGTCCGCTTCCGGGTGGACAACGAGTACCGGGGCGCCGCCGTGGTGGTGTCCGCCGGGGAGGAGGTCCTCCAGCGGCGGAAGAAGCGGATCCTGGCCCCGGGGGAGATGGAGGAGGTCCGCCTGAGCCGGAAGGACCTGCTGGAGCGGCCGGCGGTCCGGGAGATCACCATTTCGCTGGAGGTGGCGCCATGAGCGAGACGAGAGGGCTGACCTGTATCGGCTGCCCCATGGGCTGCCGGCTGACGGTGACCCTGGAGGCGGGGGCCGTGACGGCGGTGGCGGGCAACACCTGCCGCCGGGGGGACGCCTATGCCCGCCGGGAGGTGACGGCCCCCACCCGGGTGCTGACCACCACGGTGCGGGTGACCGGCGGCACGGCCCCCACAGTGCCGGTCAAGACCCTGGGGGAGGTGCCCAAGGAACTGGTATTGGCCTGCGCCCGGGCCCTGCGGACCGTGAAGGCGGCCGCCCCGGTGTCCGCCGGGGACGTGGTGTGCCGGGACATCCTGGGCACCGGCGTGGACGTGGCGGCGGTAGGGGACGTGGCCGGGCGCTAGGACGGGAGGTCCTCCGGCGAAGCCGCCGCCCCGGTATTTGATCCGCAGACATGCAGCCGCGCCCCCGCCGTTTATGGGCGGGGGCGTGGTTTTGCTGCCGGCGGGGCGCGGCGGGAGATTTGGCGGGGCGGCGGGTCAAAGGTAGCTCCGGATCCGTTCCAGCTCCCGGGCGGTGATCTCGTCGGCCCGGGCGAAGTCCACATGGGGCCGGTAGACCGCCTCCAGGGCGTCATGGGCGGCCTTGGCCTCCGCCAGGGCCTCCTGGGCCTCCTGCCGCAGGGCGGCGGCCATCCGGGCGGTGAAGCGGAGCCGGGAGCGGTACTGCCGGTAGTGGGCGGTGGGGACCATGGCGTCGATGCGGATGCGGCGATAGGCGCTGCCCTGGCAGCGCATCCCCTCCCGGGAGGTGAGGAAGGCCACCCCCAGCTCCGGCAGCAGCAGGTGCTGGAGGCGCCGGGGGTGCTCCGGGTCGGGGCAGAGGATGGCGGAAAAGCCCCGGTCCCGGGCGGCGTCGTGAAGCTGCTCCAGCAGGGGGACGGCCAGGTCGTAGCTGTCCTGGAGCTGGTAGATCCGGGGGCACAGGGCCTCCGCGCTGTCAAAGCGCCACAGGGGGCCCTGGCAGGTGGCGCTGCCCAGAAAGCGGTATTCGTCCGGCTTCCCGGCCCCCCGGCCCCGGATCTCCCGGCTGATGATGCCCTCCCCCCGGCGGCGCAGCTTGTCGGGGTCCAACCCCTCCCGGACCAGGGCGGCGGCGCTGTCCGCCATCTGCCGGGCGGCTCCCAGGGCCCGGAAGGCCCGCTGGTAGGCGGCGGAGCAGGCGGCGGTGCAGCGGACGATCTCCCGGCGGTCCGCCTTGGCGGCGGCGATGTCGTAGCATACCCCCATATCCACATACCGCTCCACCGCGGCGGGGTACCGGGGCTCCACCACATGGGGTGCGGTGCCGTCCACGATGGCGGTGCGGATCCGGGGGATGCGGACGCCGTCCAGGGAGGAGGGGTCCCCGGAGCAGTGCAGGTACTCCACGTCCTCCCCCGCCTCCTCCATGGCCGCGCCCACCCGGGCCATGAGGGTGGATTTCCCCGCGCCGGGGCCGCCCTTGAGCACCAGCAGGTCGTAGTGCCGCTCCGGGTCGCAGAATTGGGGGAACAGGCTCTGGAAGCCCTGGCCGCTGTTGGCTCCCAGGAAAAAGCGTGTGGCAGTTGTCATGGGTTTTCCTCCCGCTCTTATAGATTCTCCCTACACAATATGCGCCGGGAGGCCCCTTTGACAAAGGGGGCCTCCCGGCGGCGGTTTTCCGCCGGGGAGGAGGGAAAGCGGACGGAAAAGCAGGGTACGGGAGGCGGCGCAGCCGCCTCCCGTACCCTGCTTCCCGGGGCAAAAGCCTGTTTTACAGCGCCGCCTCCAGGGCGGCGATCACCGTCTCCATGGCCTTGATCCGGGCGTAGCGCTTGTCCACCGATTCCAGGATGTGCCAGGGGGCGTTGCGGGTGTTGGTCTTTTGGAGCATCTCGTTGACGGCTCCTTCGTAAGCGTCCCACTTCTCCCGGTTGCGCCAGTCCTCGTCGGTGATCTTCCAGCGCTTTTCCGGGGTGTTCTGCCGGTCCTGGAACCGGGCCAGCTGGGTGTCCTTGTCGATCTGCACCCAGAATTTCAGCACCACGGCCCCCGCGTCGGTGAGCTCCCGCTCGAACTCGTTGATCTCGTCGTAGGCCCGCTGCCAGTCGTCCTCGGTGCAGAAGCCCTCCAGCCGCTCCACCATCACCCGGCCGTACCAGCTGCGGTCAAAGATGGCGATGTGGCCGGTCTTGGGCAGGCGGGTCCAGAACCGCCAGAGGTACTGGCGGTGGAGTTCGTCGGGGGTGGGGCTGGCGATGGGCAGCACCTCGCAGCCCCGGGGATCCAGGGCGGAGGCCAGGCGCTTGATGTTGCCGCCCTTGCCGGCGGCGTCCCAGCCCTCGTAGGCGATGACCACCGGCACCTGCTTGCGGTAGAGCTCGTTATGGAGCCTGGCCAGCTTCTTGCGGCAGCGCTTGAGGGCCTTGTCGTAGTCCTCCTCGTCCATGGCCTTGTCCAGGGCCACGTCCTGGAGCAGGGGGATGGGCGCCAGGGGCCAGGCCCGGCGGGGCTGCTCCGGCCGGGGCCGGCGCCGGAGGGCGTCGGTGATCTGGGCATAGAGCCAGTCCGCGGCGTCCAGCTGGGAGCGGACGGCGTCGGTGCCGTCGATGATCTTCCAGGGGGCCCAGGGGAAGTCGGTGGCGGTGAGGTACTCGTCGAAGGCCTCCAGAGCCTTGTCGTAGTTTTTGTTCTGCTTGCGGTCGTTCTCCCCCACCCGCCAGGCGGTGTCCTTGTCCTCCGCCAGCTTGGCCAGCCGCTGGTCCTGGGTCTCCTGGCTGATGTGGAGGAAGAGCTTCACCAGAAGGTAGCCCCCGGCGGCCAGCTGCCGCTCGAACACCCGGATGCTCTCCAGCCGCCGCTGGTACTCCTGGTCGGACAGGTCCCGCCGCAGCCGCTCCCGGACGGTCTCGTCCATCCACCCGGAGTCCAGCAGCAGGATCTTCCCCTCCTCGGGGATGGTCTCGAAGTGCCGCTTGAGGAAGGGCCAGCGCCGCTCCTCCGCCGTGGGCATCCCTACGCTGCGCACCTTGAAGAACCGGGGGTCCAGCTCCCGGATCAGGGAGTGGATCACGCTGCCCTTGCCGGCGGCGCCCCAGCCCTCCACCAGCACAATGACGGGCAGCTTGGCCTCCTTGATGGGCTGCTGCAGGGCGGCCAGGTCGGCCCGCCGGGCCTTCAGCCGCGCCCGGCAGTCCTTGTCGTCCCGCCCGTCCTCCTGAAAGCGCCAATCCATCAGCATGGTAACTCCTCCTTCACGCAAATGATATTCCGCGCCGCCCGGTCCTGCCGGGCGGCCATGGGCTCACAGGTCGATGTCGATGATATACCGCTCATAGGCGTTGACCACCCGGGTGTCGCCGTAGCGGCTCTCCCGCTGGATGCTCCGGCCGTAGGAGAGGTGGGTGTGGCCGTGGAGGAACAGCGCGGGATGGTACTTGTCCAGAAGCTGGTTGAAGGTGGAAAAGCCCAGATGGGCCAGGTCGTGGCAGTCCACCATATCCTCCCCGGGGGCGTGGGTGAGGAGGATGTCGAAGCCCTTTTTGAAGTACAGCCGGGGCCGGAGCTTCAGGGCCCGCCAGGCCATCTGCCGCTGGGTGTACTGGTGCACGCCCTCCTTGTAGCGCATGGAGCCCCCCAGCCCCAGGATCCGCAGGCCCTGATGCTCATAGAGCTCCCCGTCGATGCAGATGCAGCCCAGGGGCGGGTTCTTCTCGTAGCGGTCGTCGTGGTTGCCGTGGACATACAGCACCGGGCAGTGGGCGAAGGTGGCGATAAAGGACAGGTAGTCCGGCTTGAGATCCCCGCAGGAGAGGATCAGGTCGATGCCGTCCAGCTTGTCCCGGGTGAAATAGTCCCACAGGTAGGGGGACTCCTGGTCGGCCAGGGCAAGGATCCTCATAGGCCGTTCCGCCTTTCCACGCCCTGGAGCTTCACCAGCTCCTGGGCGGCGTCCGTCAGCTCCTCAAAGGCGGGGATCCGGCCCTGGACATAGGGGGAGAGCCAGTTCATGGAGAGGATCTGCTCCGCCGGCGGGGGAGCGCTGTCGTCGCTGGGATCCTGGTCCGGGCTCATGAGCAGCCCGTAGAAGGGATCCAGCCGCCCGGCCTGAAGGGCGGTGCGCAGCACGCTGACCAGCCGCCGGGTGCCGATGGGCAGGCCCCGGGAGCACAGCACGTCCACCACGCCCTGGTTCATGCCCCACCAGTAGTTGATGGCGCTGCTGCCCCGCAGCTCCTTTTTCCAGCTGCCCTCCAGCACCCGGCGCACGATGCTCAGGTAGAACTTGCCCCAGCGGATCTGGGCCAGGGCCAGGTTGTGGGCGCCGTCCAGGTTCCGGCCGGAGTGGGCGGCCAGGCGGCCCCGGCGGTCGATATAGAGGATGCCCAGCTCGTGGAGCTCCTCCAGGCCGCCCCCCTCCCGGAGGGTGTCCCAGGTGAGGTAGATCCGGGCGTTGGCGTTGACCATCCGGGCGCCCTGGGCAAAGGCGTTGATGCCGGCGATGTTGCCGAAGGTGGGGTAGTCGGCCACAAAGCCGATGCGGTCGTCGGTGGTGAGGGTGGCGGCGATGGCCCCCTTGATGAAGGTGGCCTCGTAGAGCCGGGGGTAGTAGGTGCGCACCGAGGGGTAGGTGGTGTTGAGGGAGCAGTTGAGGATCTTCACGTCGGGGTGGAGCACCGCCTGCTTGACGCTGGGCATCAGCAGCTTGGGGGTGGTGGTGAAGATCACGCCCGCCCCCTCGCTCACCGCGTTTTCAAAGGCCTCCTCCGCCTTCTCATCCGTGTCCACGTTCTCATAGGACAGGGTGCGGATCTGGCCGGCCATGTTGTTCTCCAGGCTGTACCGGCCGTACTCGTGGCCGTACTCCCAGCGGGAGGTGGAGGAGGAGCCGTCGTGGAGGAAGGCCACGCACAGCTTGCCCCCGGCGGGCATGGATACCATGGGGGAGATGATGGGCCGCTTGACGGCGTCGTCCAGCACCACGGTGGTGCCGGCGTTCTCCAGCCGGTTGAGGATCTCCTGGCGGATCTTGGGCAGGTCCTTCAGGATCTCGGAGGTCATCTTCTCCCGGCAGGCCCGGTAACCGAAGATCTGGATATAGACCAGGAAGGCCTGGGAGACGTAGCTGGGATCCATGTCCCGGCGGAGGTAGGCGTCCCGGAACATGTAGTAGAAGGAGCGGAAGCGGTAGACGTCCTCAGCGCTCCAGGGGTCCCGGCCGGGCATGCCCACGGCCTCCAGCAGCTCCTGGTACTCCCCGGGCCGCTTGAACACCAGGAAGCTCAGGCCGGTCATCTGATAGAAATTCAAAAACTCGTAGTAGGCCATTACCTCCGGGTCATCGGAGTGGGGGGGATAGAGGCGGGTGACGGTGCCGGGGACGGAGATGGCCCCGAAGTGCTTGAGGACGCTGACCCGCTTGTGGCCCTCGATGACATAGAAGTGGTGGAGGTACTCCACCGCCTTGATGGGGTCCCGGATGCCCTCGTCCAGATGGGCCTTGCAGAGCATCTCCCACTTGCTGGCAAATTCGCTCTCCTCGCTGAGCACCGGGTAATACCCGGGGGAGAAGTCGTTGCAGCGCATGGCGTTGTAGGTGCCGTCGATGAGCTCCATGGGGATCTCCACCACGCCCATGGACTCCCGGCGCACCGCCTTGGCCTCCATGCTCTCGGGCAGGACCAGAAGGCCCGTCTCCTTCCCCGCCGCGGCGGCGGCCTTGACCTCCTTGAGCCCCTGGCGGAGGGCCTTGCGGTATTCCTCCAGTAGCATATGCTTCCTCCTTTTATCCTCACGGCGGCGCGGCGGGCGGCAAAGGCCCCCCACAGCGCCGCTGGGTACTATTCTGCTCTGAAAATACCATAAATTTACCATTCATTCAATGTTTATTTCGACCAGAATGGCGGCGCGGGGGCCCTGGCGGCGGCGTCCGCCGTCCCGGTGGGAAAATTCACAGTTCGTTCACAAAAAATTAGCACTCTAGACACGAGAGTGCTAATTTTCCTCTTTACATCCGGATAGAACAGGTGTACAATAACCAGCGAAAAGAACAAGACCGGCTGCGGCGAAGGCCGCGCCCCGCCGAAAAAGGAGGCAGAGACCATGAACTTTGACAAGTATACCCAGAACGCCCAGGCCGCTGTGGCGGACTGCCAGAATATCGCCATCGAGAACGGGCAGCAGCAGCTGGAGGGGGAGCACCTCCACCTGGCCCTGCTGCGCCAGCAGGACGGGCTGGTGCCCCGGCTCCTGACCTATATGGGCCTGGATGTGGATACCCTCATCCGCCAGGTCCAGCAGGAGATCGACAAGCTGCCCAAGGTGTCCGGCGCCAGCGACCAGCTCTACGCCAGCCGCCGCTTCAGCCAGCTGCTGATGGCGGCGGAGAGGAACGCCCAGCAGTTCAAGGATGAATATGTGTCCGTGGAGCACCTGTACCTGGCCCTGGCGGACGAGAACGGCACCCCCAGCGCCCGGATCTTCCGCCAGTACGGCATCGACCGGGAGAAGCTGCTCCAGGCCCTGACCAAGGTCCGGGGCAGCCAGCGGGTCACCAGCCAGAACCCGGAGGAGAGCTATGACGCCCTGGGCAAGTATGGCCGGGACCTGGTGGAGATGGCCCGCCAGGGGAAGCTGGACCCGGTGATCGGCCGTGACGCGGAGATCCGCCACACCATCCAGATCCTCTCCCGCAAGACCAAGAACAACCCGGTGCTCATCGGCGAGCCCGGCGTGGGCAAGACCGCCGTGGTGGAGGGCCTGGCCCAGCGGATCCTGAACGGCGACGTGCCGGAGGGCCTGAAGGACAAGACCATCTTCGCCCTGGATATGGGCTCCCTCATCGCCGGGGCCAAGTACCGGGGCGAGTTTGAGGAGCGGCTGAAGGCCGTGCTCAACGAGATCGAGAAGAGCGAGGGAAGGATCCTCCTCTTCATCGACGAGCTCCACAACATCGTGGGCGCCGGCCGCACCGAGGGCAGCATGGACGCGGGGAACCTCCTCAAGCCCAAGCTGGCCCGGGGCGAGCTCCACTGCATCGGCGCCACCACCCTGGACGAGTACCGCAAGTATATCGAGAAGGACGCCGCCCTGGAGCGCCGGTTCCAGAAGGTCCTCATCGACCAGCCCACGGTGGAGGACACCATCTCCATCCTCCGCGGCCTGAAGGAACGCTTTGAGATCCACCACGGCGTCCGGATCACCGACGGGGCCCTCATCGCCTGCGCCACGTTGTCCGACCGGTATATCACCGACCGCTTCCTCCCCGACAAGGCCATCGACCTGATGGATGAGGCGGCGGCCAAGATCCGTATGGAGATCGACTCCATGCCCTCGGAGCTGGATGAGATCAGCCGGAAGATCATGCAGCTGGAGATCGAAAAGCAGGCCCTGGGCAAGGAGGAGGACAATGGCTCCAGGAACCGTATGGCCCACATCGACCAGGAGCTGGCGGAGCTGAAGGCCAGGAACGACGCCATGCGGGCCCAGTGGGAGACGGAGAAGCAGTCCATCGCCGGCCTCAAGCGCATCAAGCAGGAGATCGAGGACACCAGGCACCAGATGGAGGAGGCGGAGCGCGGCTACGACCTGGAAAAGATGGCCCAGCTGAAGTTCGGCACCCTCCCCGCCCTGGAGAAGCAGCTGGAGGAGGAGCGGCAGCGGGTGGAGGCCGGCAAGGACGACCACCTGCTCAAGGAGGAGGTCACCGAGGAGGAGATCGCCGAGGTGGTGGCCAAGTGGACCGGCATCCCGGTGAGCAAGCTGATGGAGAGCGAGAAGGAAAAGCTGCTGCGGCTGCCGGAAATTCTCCACCAGCGGGTCATCGGCCAGGATGAGGCCGTCACCGCCGTCAGCGAGGCCATCCTCCGGGGCCGGGCAGGCCTGAAGGATGAGAACCGGCCCATCGGCTCCTTTATCTTCCTGGGACCCACCGGTGTGGGCAAGACGGAGCTGGCCAAGACCCTGGCCCAGGCCCTCTTTGACGATGAGCGCAACATCATCCGCATCGACATGTCCGAATATATGGAGAAGCACGCCGTGTCCCGCCTGGTGGGCGCGCCTCCGGGATATGTGGGCTACGACGAGGGCGGCCAGCTCACCGAGGCGGTCCGCCGCAAGCCGTACAGCGTGGTGCTGTTCGACGAGATCGAGAAGGCCCACCCGGATGTGTTCAACATCCTGCTCCAGCTGCTGGACGACGGCCGGCTCACCGACAACCAGGGCCGGACGGTGGACTTCAAGAACACCATCGTCATCATGACCAGCAATATCGGCTCCGCCTACCTGACGGAGAGCGTCCACGCCGACGGCTCCATCGACCCCGCCGTGAAGGAGCAGGTCCGCCAGGAGCTCAATAAGTACTTCCGCCCGGAGTTCATCAACCGTGTGGACGATATCGTGGTGTTCTCCCCCCTGACGGAGGGTCAGATCACCGGCATCATCGACATCGCCATGGCCGCCATCGCCGCCCGCCTTGGGGACCGGGAGATCACCGTCACCCTCACCGACGAGGCCAAGCGATTCATCGCCCACGCCAGCTACACGCCCTCCTACGGCGCCCGGCCGGTGAAGCGGTACCTCCAGAAGTATGTGGAGACGGAGCTGGCCGCCATGCTGATCCGGGGCGAAGTGTCCGACGGACAGAACGTCACCGTGGGCAGCGACGGCGAGAAGCTGACCTTCACGGTCCACAGCTGATCGCCGCCGTTCCCCCGGCTCTGCCGCCCGCCGCTTGAGAGAGCGGCGGGCGGTATTTTTTTCCTGCCGTCCTGCCGGGAAAACCGGGGGAAAAGCGTTGACAAACCCGGCAAAAGGGTTACAATACAAAGAGAATGATACGCATGCGCCGCCGGGGAAGCCTCCGGCGGCGCGGCGTGTGGACGGAAAGGGGAGAGGCCATGGATTATACCCGGTTCGCCATATTCCGGGACATCTCCAACAGCGAGGTGGAGGCCATGATCACCTGCTTCCGGATGCGCCGGGCGGTATTCCGGCCCGGGGAGACCATCCGGGTGTACGGCGGCAGCCAGGACGTGGGCATCATGGTCCGGGGGACGGCGGAGCTGGTGCGCTTTGACAGCGCGGGCACCCGCACCATCCTGGAGCGGCTGGAGACCGGCGGCGTGTTCGGGGAGCTGCTGGCCTTCACCGCCGCCTTGGGGGACGGCCTGGAGGTCATCGCCGCCGGGGAGTGCGAGGTGCTGTTCATGGACTACCCCCACATCATGAAGCGCTGCGAGAAGGCCTGCCGCCACCACAGCCGCCTGGTGGAGAACCTGTTCCGCCTGGTGGCGGAGCAGGCCCGGCGGCTCAGCCGCCGGGTGGAGGTCCTCAGCCAGCGGTCCATCCGGGACAAGCTCCTGTGCTACTTCCGGATCCTGGCCCTGGAGGCCGGCGGGGGGACGGTGACCCTGCCCTTCACCCTCAGCACCCTGGCCGACTACATCAGCACCGACCGCAGCGCCATGATGCGGGAGCTCAAGCGCATGCGCCAGGACGGCCTCATCGCCATGGAGGGCCGTCGGGTGACGCTTTTGGGCCACGAAAGCCGGGAAAGGCAGGGAATTCCAGAGAATTTCAGGAATTGAAATTGACGCGGGCGAAAGACTATGTTAGACTATTAACGTATGTGCAGGAGCATACAGCAAACAAAGAACCGAATCTAGGTGGAAAGAGGAAACACTATGTATCGGATCGTTAAAAAAAGAGTATTGAACCCAACGGTCACCATGATGGAGATCGAGGCTCCCGCCGTGGCGCGGAAGGCGGAGCCGGGCCAGTTCATCATCCTGCGCGTGGATGAGAACGGCGAGCGCATCCCCCTGACCATCGCTGCCTATGACCGCGAGAAGGGCACTGTGAGCATCATCTACCAGATCGTGGGCGCCACCACGGAGAAGCTCAACCACAAGGAGGAGGGCGAGTATATCCAGGACTTCGTCGGCCCTCTGGGCCGCGCCACCGAGACCGAGGGTCTCAAGCGCGTGGCTGTTGTGGGCGGCGGCGTGGGCACCGCCATCGCCTACCCCGTGGCCAAGAAGCTCCACGACGAGGGCTGCCATGTGGACCTGATCGTGGGCTTCCGCAACAAGGACCTCATCATCCTCAAGGAGGAGTTTGAGGCCGCCTCCACCAACCTCATCATCGGCACCGACGACGGCTCCTACGGCAAGAAGGCCCTGGTCACCGACCTGCTCAAGGAGCAGATCGACGCCGGCGCCAAGTATGACCGGGTCATCGCCATCGGCCCTGTCATCATGATGAAGTTCGTCTGCCAGCTCACCAAGGAGTACAACATCCCCACCGTGGTGAGCATGAACCCCATCATGATCGACGGCACCGGCATGTGCGGCGGCTGCCGCCTGACCGTGGGCGGCGAGACCAAGTTCGCCTGCGTGGACGGCCCCGAGTTCGACGGCCACCAGGTGGACTTCGACGAGGCCATGAGCCGCGGCGCCATGTACCGGGATTTCGAGCTCCACGCCCGTGAGGAAACCTGTAATCTGTTCAAGCAGGAGGTAAAGTAAGATGCCGAATATGAGCCTGAAGAAGAACCCCATGCCCCACCAGGACCCTGTGGTCCGGGCGGGCAACTTTGAAGAAGTGGCCCTGGGCTACACCAAGGAGCAGGCCATCGACGAGGCCCAGCGCTGCCTCCACTGCAAGAACATGCCCTGCGTGTCCGGCTGCCCCGTGATGATCCACATCCCCGAGTTCATCGCCAAGGTGGCGGAGGGCGACTTCGAGGCCGCCTATCAGATCATCGCCCAGGACAGCGCCCTGCCCGCCGTGTGCGGCCGCGTGTGCCCCCAGGAGACCCAGTGCGAGAGCAAGTGCGTCCGGGGCATCAAGGGCGAGCCCGTCGGCATCGGCCGCCTGGAGCGGTTTGTGGCCGACTGGCACAACGCCAACGCCACCGAGAAGGCGGCCAGACCCGCCTCCAACGGCCACCGCGTGGCGGTCATCGGCTCCGGCCCCGCCGGCCTGACCTGCGCCGGCGACCTGGCCCGGAAGGGGTATGAGGTCACCGTGTTCGAGGCCCTGCACCTGGCCGGCGGCGTGCTGGTCTACGGCATCCCCGAGTTCCGTCTGCCCAAGGCCATCGTCCAGAAGGAAGTGGACGGCCTGAAGGCCCTGGGCGTGAAGATCGAGACCAACGTGGTCATCGGCCGCTCCATCACCATCGACGAGCTGATGGACGAGATGGGCTTCGAGGCCGTGTTCATCGGCTCCGGCGCGGGCCTGCCCATGTTCATGCACATCCCCGGCGAGAACCTCAAGGGCGTGTATTCCGCCAACGAGTTCCTTACCCGCATCAACCTGATGAAGGCCTACCGGGAGGGCTCCGACACCCCCATCATGCCCCTGAAGGGCAAGAAGGTGGCCGTGGTGGGCGGCGGCAACGTGGCCATGGACGCCGCCCGCTGCTCCAAGCGTCTGGGCGCCGATGTGTACATCATCTACCGCCGCTCCGAGGCGGAGCTGCCCGCCCGCCGCGAGGAGGTGGAGCACGCCAAGGAGGAGGGCATCATCTTCAAGACCCTCAACAACCCCGTGGAGATCCTGGGCTACAACAACCCCGAGGACAAGCGGGATCCCAAGAACGGCTCCGTCATCGGCATCAAGTGCGTGGAGATGGAGCTGGGCGAGCCCGACGCCTCCGGCCGCCGCCGTCCTGTCGTCAAGGAGGGCAGCGAGTTCGAGATGGACATGGACTGCGTGATCATGGCGCTGGGCACCAGCCCCAACCCCCTCATCAAGTCCACCACCAAGGGCCTGGAGATCAACAAGAAGGGCGGCATCATCGTCAACGAGGATGGCCTCACCAGCCGCGACAGCGTGTACGCCGGCGGTGACGCCGTCACCGGCGCCGCCACCGTGATCCTGGCCATGGGCGCCGGCAAGACCGCCGCCAAGGCCATCGACGAGCAGCTCAAGAACAAGTAAGCGCCGCTGACCGCGGGAAGCAATATAAAACAGGATCCGCCGGGAACCATTTGGTTCCCGGCGGATCTTTTATCGGCTGCGTCCTGTCAGCATCCGCGCCAGGAACGCGGACAGATCCTCCGGCGGGGCGTCCGCCGCGATCTGTGCCGTCAGTGCCCGGACGAAGGCTTCCTCAAAGGCGTTCAGCCGTCCGGCGTCGTCGTTTGCAAGGTAGTAGGAGGCGTCCAGCCCCAGATCCGACAGATCGCGCCCCAGGATCTCCCCCCGCCGGGACAGCAGGAAGCGGTGGACGGCAGGGTGGAGGAACTCGTGGATCACGGACCGGCCGTCAAAGGCTCCGGAGGAGAAGATCAGGCAGCTTCCCTGGATGTGGTAATCGGAGGAGTAGACGCACTTGATGGGGCTCAGCACGATGCGGGCCTCTGTGATCGGGGAGGCGTATCGGCGGGCGCACCCTTCCAGGCGCCTTTGCAGCGTGCGCAGCTCCTCCTCATGGAGGCGGCTTTGCTCCTCGACCCAGCCGCATTCCCATTGGAAATAGGCCTGGAAGGC
Source organism: uncultured Oscillospiraceae bacterium (assembly GCA_944387785.1). Lineage (GTDB taxonomy): Bacteria > Bacillota > Clostridia > Oscillospirales > Oscillospiraceae > Pelethomonas. The sequence goes on from CALXGG010000014.1 coordinate 24,899, forward strand.
GCTGTCCAGCAAGACCTGCTTCAGCGCCGCCGGGAAACCGGGGATCCAGGCCCACAGCGCGTCGTCCCGCTCCTCCTCCCGGAGGTTGCCGGCGGACATGACGGCCTCCTTGAATTTCGGGAAATCCTGAAACTGTGATCCCATGGGATCGGCATAGAAGGAGGCGGTCTCCAGGATGGCGGCCCTGGGCCAATAGGGGTAGACCTGGCAGGTGGTCTGCTTGACGGAGCGGAAAAAGGGATATGGGCGCTGTTCGCTTTGGAAGGCGGAAAGCCGCCGGACCAGGGCCTCCGGCCGCTCAAATCCGTAAAAATCGTAGCCTGTTTGCAGCAGAGCGTAGTAGATGGCCGAAATGGCCGGCATGTTCTCGATCCGCAGCTGTGCTTCCATGGTGCATGCACCCCCATTTTCCGGGAAATAAGCGGGCCCCGCCCATAAGGCCGGGCTTTTGACCCAGTATACCATACAGGCGGGCGGCTGCCAACACCGCTCTGGCGGCGTCCGCCGGTGTTTTTATAAAAATCTTAAACACCGCGGCCTTGCCATCGCCGGGAAAAGCGGCTATGATGAAACAGATACGAGAGGCGGCGCGCGCCGCCCGGACAGCGGGAGGGAGAGAGGATGCCGTATAAAATTTTCCTGGTGGAGGATGACGACGCCATTGCCGGGGCGGTGGAACGGCACATCGCCTCCTGGGGCTGGGAGGTCCGCCGGGCGGCGGACTACACCGATGTAGTGGGGGAGCTGCTGGCCTTTTCGCCCCACCTGGTGCTGCTGGACATCGGCCTGCCCTTCCGCAACGGCTACCACTGGTGTGGGGAGATCCGCAAGCTCAGCCGGGTGCCCATCATCTTCCTGTCCTCCGCCTCGGACAAGATGAACATCGTCATGGCCATGAGCATGGGGGGCGACGACTTTGTGGCCAAGCCCTTTGACCTGGAGGTTTTGACCGCCAAGATCCAGGCCCTGCTGCGGCGGACCTATGACTTCGGCGCCGCCGCGCCTTTGCTGGAGTGCCGGGGGGCGGTGCTGGATACCGGGGACAATACCCTCAGCTACCAGGGCCATACGCTGGAGCTGACCCGCAACGAGTACCGCATCCTCCAGGTGCTCCTGGAGCACAAGGGGAACACCGTTTCCCGGGAGACCCTGATGCAGAAGCTGTGGGAGACAGACAGCTTTGTGGATGAGAACACCCTGACGGTGAATATGGCCCGGCTGCGGCGGAAGCTGGAGGGCATGGGCCTGGAGGATTTTATCCATACGAAGAAAGGTATGGGGTATCTGATTGGATGAGAGGGACGCTATGAGACGGGGAATAGGGTTTGTCCGGGAGCGGATCTGGACGGCGGCGCTGCTGGCGGTCTGCGGGGGGATCTTTGCCGTGGTGCTGTATCTGTACCGGATGCCGGCGGAAGCGGCGGGCTACGCGGCGGCGCTGTGCGGCGCGGTGCTGCTGCTGTGGGCGGCGCTCCGCTTCCTCTGGTGGCGCCGGCGCCTGGTCCGGCTGGAGGAGATGCAGGGCCGGGCCGCCCTGACGCTGGATCAGCTGCCGGAGCCGGAGGGGCTGGAGGCGGAGGCCTATCAGGAGCTGCTGCGGGAGCTGGACGAGCTGCGGCGGCAGGTGAGCTCCGACGCCGACGCCCGGGAGCGGGAGGCGGTGGACTACTACACCATGTGGGTCCACCAGATCAAGACCCCCATCGCCGCCATGGCTCTGCTGCTCCAGGGGGACGACACGGAGCGGGGCCGGGAGCTGCGCGCGGAGCTGTTCCGCATCGAGCAGTATGTGGAGCTGGTCCTCAGCTATCTGCGGCTGGGGTCGGATGCCAGCGACTATGTGATCCGGGAGCAGGAACTGGACGCTATCCTCCGGCAGGCGGCGCGGAAGTACGCGCCGCTGTTCATCCGGGGGAAGGTGTCCCTGGAGCTTTCGCCTACGGGATTGCGGGTGCTGACCGACGAGAAGTGGCTGCAGCTGGCGGTGGAGCAGGTGCTGTCCAACGCGGTGAAGTACGCCCCCGGCGGCCGGGTGCGGATCTATGCCCGGGATACCCGGCTGGTTGTGGAGGACAATGGCGTGGGCATCGCCTGGGAGGACCTGCCCCGGATCTTCGAGAGGGGCTTTACCGGCTGCAACGGCCGGATGGACAAGCGGGCCACCGGCATCGGGCTGTACCTGTGCCGGGAGATCTGCCGGCGGCTGGGCCATACCATCACGGCGGAGTCGGAGGTGGGCCGGGGCACCCGGATCATCATCGGCCTGGACCGCCCCCTCCTGGAGGTGGAATAACGTAAAACGCGCCGCGGAAATTCGTCCCGCGGCGCGTTTTTGGATGGAAGGGGTATCGGGATCGGGGGCGGGTTTCCCTGCCTGGAAAGCTCAGCCCAGGTAGGCCTTCAGCAGGCCCAGGGTGTTCTCCACGCCCTTTTTGTGGCTGCGTTCATAGCCGTGGGAGGCATACACGCCGGAGCCGATGAGGCCGTGACGGCAGTCGTAGCCCGCCCGGAGGGCCGCCTCCGCGTCGGAGCCGTAGTGGGGGTAGACGTCCACGGCGAAGTCCAGGCCGGCGGCCCTGGCCGCCTTCACCAGGGCGCTGACCACCTCGTAGTGGTAGGGCCCGCCGGAGTCCTTGGCGCAGATGGACACCTGGGTCTCCTTGCAGCCAAGGCCGTCGCCCACGCAGCCCATATCCACCGCCAGGATCTCCGTCACCTCGGCGGGGACGGAGCCGGAGCCGCCGTGGCCCACCTCCTCGAACACGGTGATGTGCTGATAGATCCGCCGGGCGGTCTGGACATGGTTCTCCTTCAGATAGCGGGCATAGCCCAGCAGGATGGCCACGCTCAGCTTGTCGTCCAGGAAGCGGCTCTTGATGAAGCCGGATTCTGTAACTACGGTGCGAGGATCAAAGCACACCATGTCGCCGGGCAGGATCCCCAGGGCCAGGGCGTCGGCCTTGCTCTCCACCAGCTCGTCCAGCACCACCTCCATGGTGTCGTAGGAGCGGGCGGTGGAATTGTAGTCGCCGTTGACGTGGATGGAGGCGTTTTTCATCTGGAAGGTGCCGGAGCAGACCTTCCCCTCCCGGGTGTAGACCCGGCAGTTCTCCGCTTCGGCATTGTTGGGGTTCATGCCGCCCAGGGGGCTCACGGACAGGCGGCCCTTTTCGTTGATGGAGCAGACCATGGCGCCCAGGGTGTCGATGTGGGCCTGGAGCAGGATGGGGCCCTCCTCCGGCTTTTCGGCGGGGGCGCTGCTCCCCTCGCTGACGCAGACGAAAATGCCGCCCTTGTTGGTAAGGACGGGGTCGTAGCCCAGCTTCTTATATTCATTCATCACATACTCCGCCACCCGGGCGGTGAACCCGGTGGGGCTGTCAATGGAAAGAATGGCCTTTGCCTGTTCTACTACGTAATCTGTCAGATGGTTCATAGGTGTCCCTCATTTCTGTTGTATCGATGGGCCCGGCTTGCTGGGATGCCGGGTGGTATCCGTACCCCCTATGATACAAAGGGCGGCGGAAACTGTCAATGGCTGTCGGCATCTCCCCACAAAAGAAAGAACGTTGGGGGAACCTTACGGATATGTAAGGTTCCGGGCCGGATTGTAAGCCACATCGATGGCAGGCCCGGGGAGAAGAGGGTATACTGACCTTGTCAAACGGATCCCAAGGAGGAATCAATATATGCCGATCCTGCAAGTAAACGATTTGAAAAAGACCTACACCACCCGCTTCGGCGGCCAGCAGGTCCACGCCCTCACCAAGGTGAACTTTTCCGTGGAGGCGGGGGAATATGTGGCCATCATGGGGGAGTCCGGCTCCGGCAAGACCACCCTTCTCAATATCCTGGCGGCCCTGGACAAGCCTACCAGCGGCAAGGTGCTGCTGGATGGGAAGGACATCGTGTCCATCCGGGAGAAGGACATCGCCGCCTTCCGCCGGGACCACCTGGGCTTCGTGTTCCAGGACTTCAACCTGCTGGACACCTTCTCCGTAAAGGACAATATCCTGCTGCCCCTGGTGCTGGCGGGGCGGACCTACCCGGAGATGGAAAAGCGGCTCATCCCCCTGGCCCGGCACCTGGGCATCGAGGAGCTGCTGGGGAAGTACCCCTATGAGATCTCCGGCGGCCAGCAGCAGCGGGTGGCGGTGGCCCGGGCCCTCATCACCGAGCCCCGGATCGTCCTGGCCGACGAGCCCACCGGCGCCCTGGACTCCAAGGCCACCGACAGCCTCCTGCGGCTCTTCGGCCAGCTCAACGCCGAGGGCCAGACCATCCTCATGGTCACCCACAGCACCAAGGCCGCCAGCCACGCCGGGCGGGTGCTGTTCATCCGGGACGGCGAGGTGTTCCACCAGATCTACCGGGGGATGAGCACCCCGGAGGAGATGTACCAGAAGATCTCCGACACGTTGACCCTGCTGGCGTCCGGAGGTGAGGGCCGTGCGTAAGAGCCTCTATCCCCGGCTGGCGGCCCAGAGCCTGAAGCTCAACCGCCGCTTCTTTGTGCCTTATATTCTCTCCCTGGTGGGCAATGTGGCCGCCTTTTACATCATGTCCGCCCTGGTGACCGACCCGGGGGTGGCGGACATGACCCCCGGCCGCTCCAACGGCTACTACTACGTCCGGATGATGATGACCCTGGGCATGTTCGTGGCCTTCGTCTTTTCCGTGATCTTCGTGTTCTATATCAACGGCTTCCTGATGAAGCAGCGCAAGCGGGAGCTGGGCCTGTACAATATCCTGGGCATGGGCAAAAGCCACATCGCCGCCCTGCTGCTGCTGGAGGGGCTGTATGTGGGAATCCTGGGCATCGGCGGGGGCCTGGCGGCGGGGCTGCTGCTCCACAAGCTGGTGTCCCTGCTGCTGTGCCGAGTGCTGGACTTTTCCGTGCCTCTGGGCTTCTACATCTCCTGGTCGGGCCTCGCCGAGACGGCGGTCCTCTTTGCCGGTCTCATCGCCGCCACGGTGCTGGTGAACCTGGTAAAGATCCAGGTTTCCCGGCCCATCGAGCTGCTCCGGGGCGGCAGCGTGGGGGAGCGGGAGCCCAGGACCCGGTGG
>CALXGG010000015.1 GCA_944387785.1 uncultured Oscillospiraceae bacterium
CGGGGCTTCGTCTACGTCCACACCCCCATCATCACCGCCAGCGACTGCGAGGGCGCCGGCGAGATGTTCCAGGTGACCACCCTGGATCTGGAGAATATCCCCAGGACCGAGGACGGCAAGGTGGATTACAGCCAGGACTTCTTCGGCAAGCACGCCAACCTCACTGTGTCCGGCCAGCTCAACGCGGAGAACTTTGCCATGGCCTTCGGCGACGTGTACACCTTCGGCCCCACCTTCCGGGCGGAGAACTCCAACACCCAGCGCCACGCCGCCGAGTTCTGGATGATCGAGCCGGAGATGGCCTTCTGCGACCTGAAGGGCGATATGGACGTGGCCGAGGCCATGATCAAGCACATCATCCGCACGGTGATGGAAAAGTGCCCCCAGGAGATGGCCTTCTTCAACTCCTTCGTGGACAAGGGCCTTATGGAGCGGCTGGAGCATGTGGCCTCCTCCGACTTCGGCCGGGTGAGCTACACCGAGGCGGTGGAGATCCTCAAGAAGAACAACGACAAGTTCGACTATAAGGTGGACTGGGGCTGCGACCTCCAGACGGAGCACGAGCGCTACCTCACCGAGCAGGTGTTCAAAAAGCCGGTGTTCGTCACCGACTACCCCAAGGAGATCAAGGCCTTCTATATGCGCCTCAACGACGACGGCAGGACCGTGGCCGCCGCCGACTGCCTGGTGCCCGGCATCGGCGAGATCATCGGCGGCAGCCAGCGCGAGGAGCGGCTGGAGGTGCTGGAGAGCCGGATCCAGGAGCTGGGCATGAAGCCCGAGGACTACTGGTGGTACTGCGACCTGCGCCGCTACGGCTCCTGCCGCCACGCGGGCTTCGGCCTGGGCTTTGAGCGGATGGTCATGTACCTCACCGGCGTGAGCAACATCCGGGACGTGCTGCCCCATCCCCGCACCGTGGGCACCGCGGATTTCTAAGAGGGAAAACAGAGGAAATACAGAAGATGAAGAAGCCTTTTGTGACAAAAGAGCAGCTGGAGGAGATCGTCCGGCGGTACCCCACCCCCTTCCATCTCTACGATGAGAAGGGGATGCGGGAAAACGCCCGGCGGGTCAACGCCGCCTTTTCCTGGAACCCCGGCTTCAAGGAGTATTTCGCCGTAAAGGCCACCCCCACCCCGGCCCTGCTGAAGATCCTGCGCCAGGAGGGCTGCGGAGCGGACTGCTCCAGCATGACGGAGCTGCTGATGGCGGAGAAGTGCGGCTTTAGGGGCCATGAGATCATGTTCTCCTCCAACAATACCCTCCCGGAGGAGTTCCGCCTGGCGGATCAGCTGGGGGCCATCATCAACCTGGACGATCTCACCCATGTGGACTTCCTGGAGGAGTCCCTGGGGGGCCGGGTGCCGGAGACGGTGCTCTGCCGCTACAACCCCGGCGGGGTGTTCACCCTGGGGGAGAGCAAGGAGGGCTTCCAGGTGATGGACACCCCCGGCGACGCCAAGTACGGCATGACCCGGGACCAGATGGCCCAGGCCTTCCGGCGGCTGAAGGAGAAGGGCGTCAAGCACTTCGGCATCCACGCCTTCCTGGCCTCCAACACCATCTCCAACGACTACTACCCCGCCCTGGCGGGGATCCTCTTCCGCCTGGCGGCGGAGCTGAAGGCGGAGACGGGCTGCCATATCCGCTATATCAACCTCTCCGGCGGCATCGGCATCCCCTACCGCCCCGAGCAGGCGGAGAACGACATCGCCGTCATCGGCGAGGGTGTGCGCCGCCAGTATGAGGAGATCCTGGTGCCTGCCGGCATGGGGGACGTGGCGCTGTGCAGCGAGCTGGGCCGGTTCATGATGGGGCCCTACGGGTGCCTGGTGACCCGGGCCATCCACGAAAAGCACATCTACAAGGAGTACATCGGGGTGGACGCCTGCGCGGCGGACCTGATGCGGCCGGCCATCTACGGGGCTTACCACCACATCACAGTGGCAGGCAAGGAAGACGCCCCCTGCGACCATAAATATGACGTTACCGGCTCCCTGTGCGAGAACTGCGACAAGTTCGCCGTGGACCGGATGCTGCCCAAGATCGACATGGGTGACCTGCTGGTGATCCACGATACCGGCGCTCACGGCCACTCCATGGGTTACAACTACAACGGCAAGCTCCGCTCCGCGGAGCTGCTGCTCCGGGAGGACGGCTCCGTGGAGCGGATCCGCCGGGCGGAAACGGTGGAGGACTACTTCGCCACCGTGGTGTGGTAAAAAGAAGGAAAAAACAGGCGGAGGCCCTTTGGCCTCCGCCTGTTTTCTGTTTTTCCCGGTGTTCCAACGGAGCTCCGGCGGTCATGGCTCCTCCCGGAGCCGCCCCTCGATGCCCTGCTGGGTCATGTACCGGTAAACGAAGGGGGGCACCAGATGGGCCCAGGGCTGGCCGCTGCGGATCCGCTCCCGGACCTCCGTGCCGCTGGTGAGCCGGTCGGCGTCGGTGCGCCGCCACATGACCTCCACCGCGCAGCCCAGGCCATCCAGCATGGCCTTTTTCTCCAGGCTCCACTGGTCGTAGAGGGTCATGTAGAATTTGGCGTCCCGGGGGACGTAGTTGAAAATAAGCTCCGGGCAGTTGACGGGGAAGGGGACAATGTCGAATTCCTCCCGGGGCACGCCGCTCTCCAAAAGGGAGCCCCGGATCATCTCGTAGCGCTCGAAGTAGGTCAGGGGGTTGGCCGACTGCTGGGAGCGGTGGGGGCTGGCGCTGGAGAAGCGGGTGACGGTGGCGTCGGGGTTGGAGATGCCGATGATGAGCCGCTCGCAGCGCTCCTTCCCCGCCAGCAGGTACTCCATATGCCCCAGGTGGAGCATCTGGAAGCGGCCGTGGATCACGCCGATGGGATCGCGCATAGGGGGCCTCCTTTTTCCGCCCGCTGCGGGGCGGCGGTGTTTGGCCGTCCCCGCCGGGACGGCGGCCGGGGCGGGGGACGTCAGCCGATGTCGCCCCGCCGGATGGCGTCGGAGAGTTCCTTGGCGTAGTAGGTGATGAGCATGTCGGCTCCGGCCCGGAAAATGCTCAGGGCGGTCTCGCACATGACCCGGTACTCATCCACCAGCCCGGCGGCGGAGGCAGCCTTGATCATGGCGTACTCCCCGGACACGGAGTAGGCGCAAAGGGGCAGGTCGAAGGCGTCCCAGCACTCCCGGATCACGTCCAGGTAGCTCAAAGCGGGCTTCACCATCAGGATGTCGGCCCCTTCGGACACGTCCAGGGCGCACTCCTTCAGGGCCTCCCGGCGGTTGTGGGGATCCATCTGGTAGCCCCTGCGGTCCCCGAAGGCGGGGGCGGAGCCGGCGGCGGAACGGAAGGGACCGTAGAAGGCGGAGGCGTACTTGGCGGAGTAGGCCATGATGGGGGTCATGGCGAAGCCGTGGCTGTCCAACGTCTCCCGGATGGCGGCGATCCGGCCGTCCATCATGTCGCTGGGGGCCACCATGTCCGCCCCCGCCATGACATGGCTGAGGGCGGTTTTGGAGAGCACCTCCAAAGTCTTGTCGTTGTCCACCTCTTCCCCGCAGAGGATGCCGCAGTGGCCGTGGTCGGTGTATTCGCACATGCACACGTCGGTGATGACATGGAAGTGGGGATAGGCGGCCTTGATGGTGCGGACGGCCTGCTGGATCACCCCGTCCTCCGCCCAGGCGGAGGAGCCGCAGGCGTCCTTGTGCCGGGGCAGGCCGAAGAGGACGCCGTGGGTGACGCCGTGGGCAAGGCTCTCCTCCACGGCCTGGGTCACGCTGTCCAGGCCGTAGTGGTTCTGCCCCGGCAGGCTCTCGATGGGCCGCACGCCGGAGAGGGCCTCGTCCACAAAGATGGGCCAGATCAGGCTGTCGGAGGACAGGCGGGTCTCCCGGCACAGACGGCGCACCTCGTCGGTGCGGCGCAGGCGGCGGGGTCGGTTGATAAGATTCATAGCGTAACGCCTCCCAATGTGTATTCAAAAGAAACTGCCGTCTCCCGGGCCAGGTCCACCAGCGCGTCGATGGTGGCCTGGGCGGCGATTTGGATGGTCATGCCGTGCTTCCGGGCCTCGGCGGCGGTCTGTTCCCCGATGCACAGGGCGGTGACACGGGAGAGATCCGCGTCGTCGCCCACGGCGGCCAGAAGCCCCTTGACGGTGGAGGCGGAGGTGAAGGTGGCGAAGGGCACCTCCCCGGCCTCCAGAGCGGCGCGCAGCTGCTCCGAGCGGGGGTTTTCGTATACCGTGCGGTACACCGGGATGTCGTCATAGGGGATGGCGCGGCGCGCCAGAGCCGCCGTCAGAGCGGGGGAGCCGGTCTCCGCCCGGAGGATCAATACCTTTCCCTCGGCGGGAAGGCCCTCCCCCAGGTGGGCGGCGTCGTAGACCGGGGGGACATAGTCGGCGGTGAGGCCCATGTCCGCCAGGGCCCGGGCGGTGCCGGAGCCGATGGCGGCCAGCCGGACGCCTGAGAGGTACCGGCCGTCCTTCTTCATCTCCTGAAGGGCCCGGCGGAAGGCGGCCACCCCGGCGGGGCTGGTAAATACCAGCCAGCGGTAGTTTTCCAGATGGTCCAGGGCGGCATCCATGGCGGGGCAGGGCCGGATGGGCTGTGTCTCGATGCAGGGGTACTCCCACACGTCAGCCCCCAGGGCCCGCAGCCTGCCGGAGAGGGAGCCGGAGCGGTCCCGGGGCCGGGTCACCAGGATCCGCCGGCCCCGGAGGGGCAGACGGTCGAACCAGCAGAACCGCTCCGCCAGGGCGCAGACCTGTCCCACCAGGATGATGGCGGGGCTGTGGATGCCCATGGCGGCGGCCCGCTCCGGCAGGGTGGCCAGGGTGGCGTCGCACTGCCGCTGGGTACTGGTGGTGCCGTTTTCCACCATGGCGGCGGGGGTGCCGGGATCCATGCCCGCTTCCAGCAGGCCCTCCACGATGGCGGGCATGGCGGTGACGCCCATCAGGAACACCAGGGTCCCTTTCGTCCGCACCAGGGCCTCGAAGTCGACGGCCAGGGGCTTGCCTGCCCGCTGGTGGCCGGTGATGATGTGGACGGAGGAGCAGTAGTCCCGGTGGGTCACCGGGATCCCCGCGTAGGCGGGGGCGGCGATGGCGGAGGTGACGCCGGGGATCTCCTCGAAGGGGACGCCCCGCTCCGCCAGGGCCTCCAGCTCCTCTCCGCCCCGGCCAAACACGAAGGGGTCGCCTCCTTTCAGGCGCACCACGTTGTGCCCCGCCAGGGCCTCCTCCAGCAGGATGCGGTTGATCTGCTCCTGGGGCACCTTGTGGTGGGAGGCCTCCTTGCCCACGTCGATGGTCCGGGCCTCCGGGGGGATCATGGCCAGGATGGCGGGGCTCACCAGGCGGTCGTATACCACCACGTCCGCCCCGGCCAGGGCCGCCCGGCCCTTCAGGGTCAGCAGGCCCGGATCCCCGGGGCCCGCCCCCACCAGCGTTACTTTTCCGTCCATGACGCTTCCTCCTTCAGCTGCAGGGCCAGCTCCGCCGCCAGGGCGGGACCCTGCTCCCGGGGACCGGAGGTTTTGCCCCGGTACAGCCGGTTCGCTTCATCTGCGTAAATGCCTTCCATGGTGATGGTACTGCCTGCCACGGTGGCGTAGGCCGCCACCGGGGAGGAGCAGCCTCCGTCCAGGGCCCGGACGAAGGCGCGCTCGCTGCGGGCGCAGTCCCGGCTGTCCGGGTCGTCCACGCAGGCGAGAAGGGACAGATCGAAATCCGCCCGGGTCTGCACCGCCAGGATCCCCTGGCCGGCGGCGGGGAGCATCTCCTCCGGGGAGAAGGTGCGGCAGATCCGCTCCTCCAGGCCCAGCCGCCTCAGGCCCGCCCCCGCCAGGATCAGGGCGGAGAACTGCCCCTCGTCCAGCTTCCGCAGCCGGGTGGGCACGTTGCCCCGTACCGGAGCCACCTGGGCCTGGGGATAGAGGGCCTGAAACTGGAGGGTGCGCCGCAGGCTGGCGCAGCCCACAGGCTTGGAGAAGTCGATCTCCGTCTGCCCCTGGGGCAGCACCAGTACGTCCCGGGGGTCCTCCCGCCGGGAAAAGGCGGTCAGGGGCAGATCGGGATCCTCCTCCATGGGGAAATCCTTGCAGCTGTGGACGGTAAGGTCCACCCGGCCCTCCCGCAGGGCGGCGCTGAGCTCCTTGACGAAGAGGCCCTTGCCGCCCACCTTGTCCAACGTCCGGTCCAGGATCTTGTCGCCGGTGGTTTTCATGGTCAGGAGCTCCAGGGTGAGCTCCGGATGGGCCTTCCGGATGGCCGCCATGACGATCTCCGACTGGATGACCGCCAGGGCGCTCTCCCGGCTGCCGACGGTGATGGTCATGACAATCCCTCCCAGGCCTTGCGGATCCGCCGGGCGGCCTCCGCGGTTTTGTGATGGTCGCTGCCGTCGCCCACCACGCCGGCCACCAGGCCTTCCCCCAGGCAGATGGCGGGGAAGAAGAAGTCGCAGCGGCTCTGGTCGTCGGCGCGGTTGAAGAGGACCCCCAGGCGGCGGGCCTCCTCCTCGGCGGCGTCGTTGACGGCGGGGTCATCGGCGGCAGCCACCACCAGGAAGGCCCCGGCCAGATCCCCGGGCCGGTAGGGCCGTGGCAGGTGCCCAAGGCCCTGGGCGGGATGGGCCAGGGTGGGGGAGATCACCGTCACCTGGGCGCCGAAGCGGGAGAGAGTCTCCGCCCGGCGAAGGCCCACGGCGCCGCCGCCGATGACCACGGCGGGGCGGCCGGTGAGGTCGATGAACAAAGGGAAGCGGTTCATGCTTTGTCCCCCTTTTTTACCAGTACCACAGAGAAGTAGCCGGTGTTCTCGGGCATGTCCGCGAAGCGGGGCCATACCTGTTCGCCCTCCATGCCGCAGTTGGCCACCAGGCTGGCCTTGTCCAGAAGGCCGTGGGCGCGGAGGGCCTCCCGGAGGGCGCCGATCTCCCGGCCCGCCTTCATGAACACCAGGTTGGCGTCGGCCTCCAGGCAGTCGTCCATATCCCTGTGGGAGGCGGGGACGATCATAAGCCGCTCGCTCTGCTCGCACAGGCTCTGGCCCAATCGGGCGGCCACGGCGCAGAAGCTGGGGACCCCGGGCACCAGCACCGCCTCGCAGCCCCGCGCCAGGACCCGCCGGTGGACGTACATGTAGGTGGAGTACACCGTGGGATCCCCCAGGGTGATGAAGGCCACGGTCTTCCCCTCCTCCAGCAGGGCGCAGATAGCGTCGGCGATCCGGTGGTGGGCGGCGTCCAGGACCTGCTGGTCCCGGACCATGGGGGTGGCGCAGGGCAGCAGAGGCTTGCCCTGGATGTAGGCTTCCACGATATGTAAGGCGGTCTTTTCCCCGCTGCCCTTGTCGGGCACGGCGATCACGTCCGCCTCCTTCAGGAGGCGCACCGCCTTCAGGGTCAGAAGCTCCGGGTCGCCGGGGCCCACGCCCAGGCCGTAGAGGGTTCCTTTGCTCATGTCGCGTTCTCCTTTTGCTTTGCAGATAGATAAGCCGGATCCCTCCGGCGGATCAGGAACGGGAGGGGACCCGCCGGGGGGGGATCCGCGGCGGGTAAAAAATGGCCGCGCGGGGGGGCGTTACCGCCCGCCCAGCAGCCGCAGGATCTCCCGGCGGGCCGCCGAGATGGTGGCGGCCCCGCCATTTACATCCACCCCGTCCCGGTCCCGGAGGATCTCCATGAGATGGGCGATCCGGGGCAGCCGCAGGTGGTTTTCCCGCAGGAGCTCCGGCCGGCGGAACACCTCCTCCGGGGTGCCCTGGGCCGCCATCCGGCCGCCGCTGAGGAGGTACACCCGATCGCAGTAGAGGGGGACGATGTCCATGTCGTGGGTGGCGAGGATGATGGTGACGCCCAGGGACTTGCGGATGTCCCGGAGAAGGCTCATGATATCGCTGACCCCCTGGGGGTCAAGGCCCGCCGTGGGCTCGTCCAGGATCATGACGCTGGGCTCCATCACCAGCACCCCGGCGATGGCCACCCGCTTCTTCTGGCCGTAGGAGAGGGCGTGGGTGGGCTTGTCCCGGAGGGCGGACACGCCGGTGCGGGCCATGGCGTCCTCCACCCGGCGGCGGACCTCCGCCTCCGGCAGCCCCAGGTTCACCGCCCCGAAGGAGATGTCCCGGTACACGTCGGCGGAGAAGAGCTGATCGTCCGGGTCCTGGAACACCAGGCCCACCCGGCGGCGCAGCTCCGGCAGGTCCCGGCGGGCGTAGGACACGGGCGCCCCGTCCAGCAGCACCTGGCCGCCCTGGGGGGTCAGCACGCCGTTCATGTTGAGGAACAGGGTGGATTTCCCCGCCCCGTTGGGGCCCAGGATGCCGGTGACCGCGCCCCGCTCCGCGCCGAAGGAGACACCCTGTAAAGCGGGGGTGCCGTCGGGGTAGGCGTAGGTAAGATCCTTCACTTCGATGGCACAGCTCATGGCAGGAGCCTCCTTTCCGCCAGCAGGATGAGGAGCTGGCAGGCGGCGGTGGCGGCAGCCAGGCCGTAGAGCCAGCGGCCCGGGACATACTGCCCGGGCAGGGTGGCGAGGGCGCCGGTATAGCCCCGGCTCTCCAGGGCTGAGAATACCCGCTCTCCCCGGCGGAGAGAGCGGACAAATACGGTGCTGAGCAGCTCTCCCATGGAGCCCAGGGACCGCCGGAAGCCCTGGTAGCCCAGCCGGGACTCCTGGGCGGTGCGGATACGGCCCGCCTCCCCGGCCAGGAGGAAGATGAAGCGGTAGATAAGCTCCGTCAGCTCCACAAACAGCTTTGGTACATGGAGCCGCTCCAGAGCCAGGGTGAGGTCGGTCATGGGGGTGTTCATGGAGAGGAAGTATACGGCGGACACGGCCCCCATGGCCTTGCCGCACACCAAAAGGCTCAGACGCAGGTTCTCCGTCGTGATCCCCCAGTTCCACCGCCCCAGGAGGCGGAAGGCCCAAAGGGCCTCCGCCTCCCCGATGGGACGGATGGCAATGGTCAGGCCGCCGATGGCCAGGAAGGCCAGGGGCACCTTCAGAAAGCGGAGCAGGTCGCCGACCCTCTGCCCGCCCAGGATAAGGTTCAGCGCCGACAGGGCCGCCAGGGTGAAAAGCCCCACCCCCAGGCTGTCCGACAGCACGCAGATCAGCAGGGCCGCCAGGGCGAACCACACCTTGGGGATGGGATCCACCCGCCGCAGCCGGGACAGGTAGGCGCAGCGATCCGTTCCCATGCTACGCCTTCTCCTCCGGCTTCTTGGCGGTCATCCGGCCCAGGACGAAGCCGATGACCCCGGCCCCCAGAGCCGCCTGGAGGGCAAAGAGGAGGGATTCGATCTCCCCGCTGGCGGGCTCAAAGATGGGGGAGAACCAGGGCTCGTAGTCCGGGTGGGTCTCCACGATCAGCTCCTCGGCCAGGCCGTCGGCCCCGCCGAATTCCGCGTCCCGGCACAGCCACAGGGGCACCGCGGCGATAAGAACCACCAGCAGTACCAAAATCAGATTTTTCTGCCACAGCTTCATGTCGCCGCCTCCTTTACAGTACCGCCAGGGCCCGCAGGTCCTCTTTGGCGTATTTCTCCAGCACGTTGAACACCACCACGGTGAGAAGCCCCTCGGCAATGGCCAGCGGGATCTGGGTCAGGGCGAAGATGGAGAGGTACTGGAGGAAATTCCCGTAGACCACGCCCAGCTGAATAGAGGTGGTGACATAGGTGGCGAGATCGCCCAAAGCCGCCGCCGTAAACACCGCCAGGGCGGGCTTTGCCCCCGCTTTTTTCAGCAGGGCGTAGAGGCCGAAGGACACGAAGGGCCCCACGATGGCCATGGAGAACACGTTGGCGCCCAGGGTGGTAAGGCCGCCGTGGGCCAGCAGCAGGGCCTGGAAGAGAAGGACGATGAGACCCAGCACCGCGGTGGCCGTGGGGCCGAAAAGGATGGCGCCCAGCCCCACGCCGGTGGGGTGGGAGCAGGAGCCGAACACCGAGGGGATCTTCAGGGCGCTGAGGACGAAGGCGAAGGCCCCGCACATGGCCAGCAGCACCTTGGCCCGGGGCTCCCGGGCCGTTTTTTTCCGGATGGACAGGAAGCCTGTTACCACAAAGGGGATGCATATGGCCATCCAGCCGAAGGCCCAAGGGGCCGGCAGATAGCCCTCCATGATGTGCATGGCCCCGGCAGGGGCTGTGAGCAGCACCAGCGCCATGGGCAGCAGGGAGCAGAGTTTCCAGGCAGAACGTTTCATAGCGTCATTCCTTTCTTTTTATATGGTTTGGCGGAAACGCTCCGGGGCCCTACCCGGGATCTGCTTTACGACAACCGATCATTGTCTCACCTCCTCCATCGCTCGTAGAGTAGTGGCTCTGATCCCCGGCAGGTATTCCGACTTGGATTCATGGCCCCTACCGCGCCTTCCCGGTTTCCCAGTGACATCATGCGGCGGGGCTCCTCCTTACGGCAGCGGGACTGTGTGGGATTTGCACCCAGCTTCCCTTTTGATCCCCCTCCGGAAAGGGGGAACCGAGGATCCTCGAATATATGAAGGGGGGCTTGGCCCCGTCCTTCCTCTTGTCAGTTACTGTGCCGCCTCCAGGGCGTGGCGGACGAAAATGGCCCGGACGGCGGGGTTTTCCCCCAGGCCCTCCAGGATGCAGCGGACCTGGTAGCCCCGGGCGGTGAGACGGGACCGCCAGGAGTCCTCGTTCTCCCCGGCAAGGTCGTTCCTCGCGTGGTCGCCGGCCACCACCATCAGGGGCAGGCACACCACATGGTCCACGCCGCCCATCTCCTCCAGGCGGCGGTATACCTCCTGGAGCTCCGGGTAGCCCTCCACAGTGCCGATGGCCACGTCGTCCCGGCCGGCGTCCCGGAACACATACTCCAGGGCGGCGTAGACGGCGTTGGCGTGGTGGGGGGTGCCGTGGCCCATAAGGACCACCGCCTGGCCCGGGGTTTTCTCCGGCAGCCGCTCCAGCATGGCGGCTACCGTCTCCTGGTAGTCCCGGGGGGAGGTGAGGAGAGGCGCGCCGAAGGAGAAACGGTCAAAGGCCTCCTCATAGGGGGCCGCCAGGGCACGGAGCTTATCGTACTCCTCGCCGTTCATCACATGGGTGGCCTGGATCACCACGTCGGAAAAGCCCTCCCGGTGGAGCCGGTCCAGGGCCTGGGCCACGGTGTCCACCGCCGCACCGTCCCGCTCCGCCAGACGGCGGATCACCATGCCGCTGGTGAAGGCCCGGCGCAGGGCCCGGTCGGGAAAGGCGGCGGCAAGGTCCGCCTCGATGGCGGCGATATTCTTTTCCAGGGTATCGGGGAAGGTGGTGCCAAAGGACACCGCCAGGATCGCTTTTTTCATAGGCTTTCTCCCTGGGGGCGGCCGCTGCGCCGGCATGGGCCGGGCCGGCGCCCTGACAGGTGGGCTCCTTTCCTGAAAGTTACGGCCTCTCCCGCTGGAGGTAGCCCCGGGGGGTGACCATTTTCCCGCCGATGAGGGCGGTGTCGCTGTTGCCGATAAAGACGGTGGTGAACATATCCACCTGGGTGTTGTCCCGCAGCTGCCCCAGGGTCAGCGTCACCGCCCGTTCCCCTTCCCGGCCGATGTTCTGGACAAAGCCGCACACCGTGTCGGGGGACTTCTGCCGCAGCAGGATGTCGCAGGCCCGCCGCAGGTAGTCGGCGCGACTGCGGCTGCGGGGGTTGTAGAGGCAGATGACGAAGTCCGCGGCGGCGGCGGCCTCCAGCCGCTTTTCGATCTTCTCCCAGGGGGTCAAAAGGTCGCTCAGGGAGATGACGGCGAAATCGTGGGTCAGCGGCGCGCCCAGCACCGCCGCGCCGCCGCAGGCGGCGGTGATGCCGGGGACCACCTCGATGTCGATAGGGGGATAGTCCCGGGCCACCTCGTAGATGAGGCCCGCCATGCCGTAGACCCCGGAGTCCCCGGAGCACACCACGGCCACGGTTTTCCCGCTGACGGCGGCCTCCACCGCCATGCGGCAGCGGTCCACTTCCTTTTTCATGCCGGTGGCGGTCATCTCCTTGTCCGGGAACTGGTCCCGGATCAGGGCGATATAGGCGGTGTAGCCCACCACCAGGTCGGCTTCCACAATGGCCCGGCGGGCCCGGCCGGTGAGATCTTCCCCGGCCCCGGGCCCCAGGCCCACAACAGTCAGTTTCATTCCCGCTTCACACTCGCTTTTTTACATAATTTGGCTGGGATCTGTCCGGGCCGGGTCCGCCAGGGCGATGGCCACGGTGACGCCGTTCCCGGCGGCCTTGGGCAGCAGCAGCGTTCCGCCCTCCGCCAAAGCCGCCCGCTCGCACACGTTGTCCACCCCGGTGACGGAGCGGACAAAGGGAGAGGCGGTGAAGTCCCCGGGCACCGCCGCCAGTTCCCCGGCGCTGTATACCCGGAGGGGCAGGCCCCGCTCCCGGCAGAAGGCCAGCAGCCCCGGCTCCTCCGCCTTCAGCTCGATGGTAGCCACGGCGGCGGCGGCCAGGGGATCCAGACCGGCCATCTCCAGGGCGGCGTCTACGGCGGCGGCGACGGCCTCTTTTGCGATGCCCCGCCGGCAGCCGATGCCCAGAACCAGCTGCCGGGGTACCAGCCGCAGAGTCCGGGGGAAGGGGCCGCCGCCGGAGCGGCAGGTGACCCAGACCCCCAGCTCCGCCCGGCCCGGGCGGAGCCCCGGAGGGCAGCCGTGGTCAAAATCCGAGGCGAAGCCCACCGCCTCGTCCTCCAGGATGGCGGCGGAGACGGCCTTTGCCAGCTGCCGGTCGGTGATGGCAAGGCCCCGCTCCCGGGCCCACACGTCCACGGCAAAGCGGCCGTTGACGTCGGTGGCGGTGGAGATCACCGCCTGGCCTCCGGTCACTTCCGCCAGGGCGGCTGCCAGGGTGTTGGCTCCGCCCACATGGCCGGAGAGGAGGGGGATCACGAAGCGGCCGCCCTCGTCCATGACCACCACGGCGGGGTCGGTAAATTTATCCTGTACATGGGGAGCGATGGCCCGGACGGCAATGCCGCAGGCGCCGATGAAGAGGAGGGCGTCCCGGCTCTGCCAGGCCTCTGCCGTCCATGCTTCTAGAGAGCAGCAGGCCGCCGCCCCGGTTTCCGGGGCCAGCCGGGGTGGCACGTGGAGGGTGGCATCCAAATGCCGGGCTACCGCCTCTCCCAGCTCCGCTCCCCGGCGGGTGAAGGCGATAACGGCGGCGTTCATCCCCGGGCCTCCCGGCAGCCGTGGCTGAAGGCGGGGTCGTAGAGCTTGCTGCGCTCGTACTCCGTCCCCAGGAAGCCGCCGATGGTGATGAGGGCGGTTTTAGTGATATGGTTGTCCCGGGCGGTTTTCGCCAGGGTGCCCACGGTGCAGCGGAATACCCGCTCGTCGGGCCAGGTGGCCTTGTAGACGATGGCGGCGGGGGTGTCGGCGGTATAGGCTCCGCCGGCCAGCAGCTCCCGCTCCGCCTCCTCCAGAAGGCCGGTGGAGAGGAAGAGGACCATGGTGCAGCCGTGGCTGGCCATTTTCCGCAGCTGCTCCCCCTCCGGTACCGGGGTGCGCCCGGCCATGCGGGTGATGATGACGCTCTGGCTCACCTCCGGCAGGGTGTACTCCGCGCGGAGGGCGGCGGCGGCGCCGCAGAAGGAGGAAACCCCGGGGGTCACGTCGTAGGTAAGGCCCAGCTCCTCCAGCCGGTCCATCTGTTCCCGGATGGCGCCGTAGAGGCTGGGGTCGCCGGTGTGGAGGCGGACGGTGGCCTTGCCCGCCCGCTCGTTGTCCGCCATGACGGCCAGCACCTCCTCCAGGGTCATGCCGGCGCTGTCGTGGAGGGCGCAGCCCTCCCGGGCATATTGCAGGACGTCGGGGTTCACCAGGCTGCCGGCGTAGATGACGCAGTCCGCCTCCCCCAGCAGCCGGGCGCCCCGGACGGTGATCAGGTCCGCGCTGCCGCTGCCGGCGCCAACAAAATGGATCATGGCTGTTCCTCCTTGTGTTGATGGATGGCGAGAAGGGCCTCGGCCCCGGCCGTCCGGCCCAGGATGCCGTATTGGTTGGAAAAGAAAAGGGCGCCGATGGCCATGCGCTCCCCCGCCCGGCGGGTCAGCACCTCCTGGAGGGCCCGGGCGATGGAGGCCATCACCGGCTCCCGCAGGCCCGCCCTGTCCAGAAGGGGGATGGCCTCGTCGGTGGTAAGGCAGGCAAAGAGGCGGCCCAGCAGGGCCTGGTCCGCCCCGCAGAGGGCGGCGTGGGCGGTAAGGGCCTCCCGCCGGCCGTCGGCGGTGTGGGAGTGGGTGTTCATGGCCCCCGCCGCCACCTTGATGAGCTTCCCCAGGTGGCCCACCAGCAGGAAGCTCTCGAAGCCCAGGGCGGCGGCCCGGTCGATGGCCTCACCCACATAGTTGCTGCACAGGGCCCAGCTGTCCAGGGAGAGCCCCAGGACGTCCCGGCTGAACGCCTCCCCGTAGTTGCCGGGAGTGACCAGCACATGCCGCTTCCCGGCGGCGAAGAGGGTGGAGAGCTCTGCGGCGGTGGTGGCGATGAGGGCGTCCTCGCTCATGGGCCGGACGATCCCCCCGGTGCCCAGCACCGAGAGGCCTCCCTCGATCCCCAGCCGGGGATTGAAGGTCTTTTTCGCCAGGGCCTCCCCGCCGGGAATGGAGATCTCCACGGAGAAGCCGCCGCCGTAGCCGAAGTCCCGGGCGGCCGCCTCCAGCTGCCCGGCGATCATGCGCCGTGGGACGGAGTTGATGGCCGCCGCCCCCACGGGCTGGTCCAGTCCGGCCCGGGTGACCCGGCCCACCCCGGGCCCACCGTCGATGGCGACGCCAGGGGCCTCCCGCAGGGCTACCCGGGCGTACACCAGGCAGCCGTGGGTCACGTCGGGGTCGTCGCCCCCGTCCTTCTCCACGGCGCAGCTGGCCCAGCCCGGCCCCCGGGCGGGCTCCAGAAGCTCCGCCGTCACCGGGATGCCCGCGGGGGTGTCCAGGGTGACGGCGGCGGGCCACCGGCCGCCGAGAAGGGCCGCCGCCGCGCCCCGGGCCGCGGCGGCGGCGCAGGTCCCGGTGGTATAGCCGCAGCGCAGCCGCCGCTGCCCCACCGGGATGTAGTGCTCCAATCGTCCCATGGCCGCTCCCCCCCAACGCGAAAAATGCTCTCTCCCGGAAGGGAGAGAGCATACCGGCAAGGGAGCGGTACTCCAGCCTCCCCACCTAAGAGCGCTGGCGCCGATGCCGACGGGTATCCTGGCTCGCGCCCCGAGGGCGCATACAGTAGAGGTAAGACTGCGCCGGCGTTTCACCGGACTTCCCCCATGTGCGGCATGGCGTATATTCCTGCTTTTTCGGTATTTACTATATCAGACATTTGGGCGAGTGTAAAGGGAGCGGGGCAAAAAGAGTGGGATATAAGGGAAAAATGGAGGATCTGGCCTTTCCCGCGGCTGCCGATCGCGGCCTGCCGACCACGGCGACGCGGAACGTTGCAACAGTATAGATGCCGCAAATTCCAGGTCCGCGCCTGAAACCAAATCGAAGCCCAGCGCAGCGGGTTCGATTTGGAGAGGAGGAGCGGTGGCATGAGCGCGCTCTGACTTTTGCAAAAAAATCGGAGCAAGCGATATAAAGCTTGCTCCGACGTGGTACGGGTAATGGGACTCGAACCCACACGGTCGCCCACTGGAACCTAAATCCAGCGCGTCTGCCAATTCCGCCATACCCGCATGACTGCGAATCCGATTATACGCCATGACCGGCGGTTTTGTAAACGGGAAATTTCAAAACCGGGATGGACGGAAGGACGCCGGCCGGCGGGGCGCGCTGCCTGCGCTCCGGCCGCATGGCGGCCGCCGGCGGGGGACGGAGCCTCTTTTGCGGACGGCCTCTTGCGGGAAAGCCAAAAGTAGCATATAATTGGCGGCGTATACCAGATTTCCCGCCCTGGGGCGGGATCGGAGAAGAAGAAAGGAAAGTCTACCATGCCTACGCCCCGCGTCGCCGCTGTCCACGATCTCAGCGGCTTTGGCCGCTGCGCCCTGACCATTGTGTCCCCTGTTTTGTCCGCCATGGGACTCCAGTGCTGTCCGGTGCCCACGGCCCTTTTATCCACCCACACCGGCTATACGGGAAACACCTTCCTGGACCTCTCCGACGAGATGGCCGGCTTCACCGCCCACTGGCAGGCCCTGGGCCTGACCTTTGACGGGATCTACACCGGCTTTCTGGGCAGCCGCCGGCAGGTGGGCCTGACGGAGAGCCTGATCCGCACCTTCCGCCGGGAGCGGACGGTGGTGGTGGTGGACCCGGTGCTGGGGGACAACGGCAAGCCCTACCGCACCTGTACGCCGGAGCTGTGCCGGGGGATGGTGAGCCTTGCCCGGCTGGCGGATGTGATCGTCCCCAACCGCACCGAGGCGGCTATCCTGCTGGACAAGCCCTACGAGGAGGTGCCCCTGGATACGGAGGCGGACTGCCGCCGGTGGGCGGAGGCGCTGAGCCTGAAGGGCCGGCGGTCGGTGGTGCTCACCGGCGTGTCCCTGGAGCCGGGGCGCATCGGCGCGGCCTGCTTCGACCGGAAAACGGGGAAAACGGAGATCGTGTCGGCTACCCTCACCCCAGGGGCCTTCCACGGCACCGGCGACCTCTTCGCCGGCATCCTCACCGGGGCCCTGGTGCGGGGAAAGCACCTGGCGGAGGCTGGGGCACTGGCGGCGGACTTCACCGCCCGCTGCGCGGCCCGGACGGCGGCGGAAGGCGCCCCGGAGCCGGAGGGCGTGGACTTTGAGCCCCTGCTGTGGCGGCTGGGGGCGGCGGTTTGCGGGGACCGGGAGATCACAGAGAGAGCGAAAAAGGAGGAAAGGCCATGAGCTACGCGGATCAGGTATTTATCGACGTCTGTCGGGATATCCTGGACAACGGCTTCAGCGACGAGGCGCTGGCCGTCCGGCCCCACTGGGAGGACGGCACGCCGGCCCACACAGTAAAAAAGTTCGGGGTGGTGAACCGCTACGATCTGCGGAAGGAATTCCCCATCATGACCCTGCGGCGGACCTATTTCAAGTCCTGCGTGGACGAGCTGCTGTGGATCTGGCAGAAGAAATCCAACGACACCCACCTGCTCCACAGCCGGATCTGGGACGCCTGGGCCGACGAGAAGGGCACCATCGGCAAGGCCTACGGCTACCAGCTGGGGGTCAAGCACAGGTACAGCGACGGCTGGTACGACCAGGTGGACCGGATCCTCAAGGACCTCCGGGAGAACTCCGCCAGCCGCCGGATGCTCACCAATATCTTCAACCACCACGACCTCAGCGAGATGGGCTTGTATCCTTGTGCGTACTCCATGACCTTCAACGTCAGCGGCAACACCCTCAACGCCATTTTGAACCAGCGCAGCCAGGACATGCTCACCGCCAGCAACTGGAACGTGTGCCAGTACGCCGTCCTGGTCCATATGATGGCCCGCCACGCGGGGCTGGAGGCCGGGGAGCTGGTCCATGTCATCGCCGACTGCCATATCTACGACCGGCACATCCCCCAGGTGGAGGCGCTCATCAAGCGGGAGCCCCGGCCCGCCCCACGGCTGGTCATCGACCCGGACGTGAAGGATTTCTATGATTTCACCGTGGACAGCTTCCGCCTGGAGGGCTACGACCCCTGGCCCTTTGACGAGAGGATCGAGGTGGCCATCTGATGAACGCCATCGCTGCGGTGAGCCTGGACTGGGGCATCGGGAAGGACAACGACCTCCTCTTCCACATCGGGGAGGACATGAAGCGCTTCCGGGCGCTGACCACAGGCGGCACGGTGATCATGGGCCGCAGGACCCTGGACTCCATGCCCGGAGGGAAGCCTCTGCCCCGGCGGCGGAACATCGTCCTCACAAGGCAGGCGGATTTTGCCCGGGAGGGGGTGGAGGTGGCCCACTCCCCGGAGGAGATCCTCCGCCTGACGGCGGGGGAGGATCCGGAAAAGGTGTGGGTCATCGGCGGCGGGGAGATCTACCGGCAGCTGCTGCCCTATTGCCGGCTGTGCTGGCTTACCCGGGTCTACGCCCGGCCGGAGAGCGCCGTGTTTTTCCCGGATCTGGACGCCCTGCCCCAGTGGCAGGTGCTGCGGTCCGGGGCCATCGTGTCCGACGGGACATGGGACTACCAGTTTATCGAGTACATCAACCGGGACAGCCAGTGACGGCGGAAAGGAGGGGAGCGGGCCATGGCGGATCTGGGCACCGACGTGCGGTATATCAAGGGCATCGGGGAGCAGAAGGCCAAGGCCCTGGCCAAGCTGGGGATCCGCACCCTCCACGACCTGATCGGCTATTTTCCCCGGGCCTACGACGACCGCCGGGAGTTCGTGAAGATCAAGGATCTCCGGGACGGGGAGAGCGCCTGCGCGGCGGCCATGGTGGCCGCCGCCCCCACCCTCAGCCGGGTCCGCAAGGGCCTGGAGCTGGTGAAGCTCCGGGCGGTGGATGAAACCGGGACGCTGTACGTCACCTTTTTCAACCAGGCCTACCGGAAAACCAGCCTTATCCCCGGGGAAACGTACGTTTTCTACGGCAAGGCGGAGGGGAACCTCCTGAGGAAGGCCATGACCAACCCGGTGGTGGAGAAGGAGGGGCAGCGGCAGCTCACCGGCCGGATCGTGCCCGTCTACCCCCTCACCGCCGGCATCAGCCAGCTGACGCTGATGCGGGCGGTGGAGCAGGGGCTGGCGGAGTGCCGGGACCTGCTGGCGGACCCCCTGCCGGACAAGGTCCGCGCCGCCCACGGCCTGTGCCACACCGGCTACGCCTACGAGAAGATCCACTTCCCCGGGGATGAAAAGGAGCTCTCCGACGCCCGGCGGCGGCTGGTGTTCGAGGAGCTGTTCCTGCTGGCCATCGGCCTGTGGGGGCTGCGCCGCCGGCGGGAGGGACTGCGGTGCCCGCCCTTCGGGGACACGGACCTGACGGCCTTTTACGCCGCCCTGCCCTTTTCCCTCACCGGGGCCCAGCGCCGGGCCATCGGGGAGATCCTGGGGGACCTGGCCTCCGGCCGGCCCATGAACCGGCTGGTCCAGGGGGACGTGGGCTCCGGCAAGACCATGGTGGCCGCCGCCGCTATGGTGTGCGCCGTCCGCAACGGCCGCCAGGCGGCCCTGATGGCCCCCACGGAGATTCTGGCGGAGCAGCATTATCAGGGCCTTGCCCCCCTGCTGGAGAAGCTGGGGATCGCCTGCGTCCTGCTCACCGGCAGCCTCACCGCCCGGCAGCGCCGGGAGGCCCTGGAACGGCTGGAGCGGGGGGAGGCCCAGGCGGCCATCGGCACCCATGCCCTCATCAGCGACGATGTGGCCTACCGGGACCTGGGCCTGGTGGTCACCGACGAGCAGCACCGCTTCGGCGTGGCCCAGCGCTCCGCCCTGGCCGCCAAGGGCCGGCACCCCCATCTGCTGGTCATGTCGGCCACCCCCATCCCCCGGACCCTGGCCCTCATCATCTACGGGGACCTGGACGTGTCGGTGATCGACGAGCTGCCCCCGGGGCGGCAGAGGATCGACACCTTTGCCGTCACCTCCGCCTACCGCCGCCGGGTATGGGAATTTATCCGCCGGGAGGCGGCGGCGGGCCGCCAGGCCTATGTGATCTGCTCCATGGTGGAGGAGAACGACGCCATCCCCGACGAGCGCAAGGCGGTGACGGAGTACGCGAAAATGCTCCAGGAGCAGGTGTTCCCGGAGCTGAAGGTGGGCTATGTCCACGGCCGGATGAAGGCCAGGGAGAAGGAGGCCGTCATGGCCGCCTTTGCCGCCGGGACGGTGCAGATCCTGGTGTCCACCACGGTGGTGGAGGTGGGCGTGGACGTGCCCAACGCCACGGTGATGGTGGTGGAGGACGCGGACCGGTTCGGCCTCAGCCAGCTCCACCAGCTCCGGGGCCGGGTGGGCCGGGGGAAAGAGAAATCCTACTGCGTCCTGATCTCGGACAACCGCAATGAGGAGACCCGGCAGCGGCTGCGGGTCATGACCAAGACGTCTGACGGCTTTCAAATCGCGGAGGAGGATCTGCGGCTGCGGGGGCCGGGGGACTTTTTCGGCCGCCGGCAGCACGGCCTGCCGGCGCTGAAGGTGGCGGACCTCACCTGTGACGCGGCGCTGCTCCAGGAGGCCCGGGAGGCGGCGGAGACGCTGCTGGAGGAAGACCCGGCGCTGCGGAAGTATCCGCTGACCGCCCTTCGGGTCAGCCAGATGTTCGAGGACCAGGGGGATACCCTCAACTGAGCGGCAGGAGGCGCCGCCGCCCGTGATAACGGGAGGCGGCGCCTCATATACTGGCGGGGAGGGGATAGCTGTGGATCCGAGGGAGCTGACGCTGCTGGTGACGGGCGCCGCCAACGCCCTGTATGAGAGCCTTCCCGCCGGGGATCTGGCGGTGCTGGCAGCAGTATTGACCCAACTGGGGGATACCCTGGCCACCCTGGCGGCCCAGAAGGCGCGGCTGGAGGCCGGAGAAGATGAAAAATGACCTGGAGCCATTGGCTCCAGGTCATTTGCTTGCCGCGGCGGGGAGGAGGGGCCGCCCGTGACGCCTCCCCGGGAACCGGGAGGGCCGCCTGGGGCGGCGCCTCCCGGAGAATGCTTTGGCGGGCTGTCACAGCCCGGCCTGCCGGGCCAGCCGCTGGAGGAATACCATCAGCTGTTCCCGGGTGACCAGGGAGCGGTACTGCAGGTTCCCCTGTTGGTCCCCCTGGATGAGGCCGCTCTCCTCGGCCCACTGGCGGGCCTCCTGGCTCCACGCGGCGGGGGGCTGGGCCTTCAGCCGCTCCAGCCAGTTCTGCATCAGCGCGTCAAATTGCTCGTTGGTCATGGGATCGTCCTCCTTGTCCCCGGGCCCCCCATACAGGGGCATGGGCGGCGGCAGCCTGCCCGCCAGGATCTGACTGTTGGTCCACTTCCCACCGGCGTCCCACTGGATGTGGGGGCTGTCGGGGAAGGAGCGCCAGTCCCCGCCCCAGCTGAAGCCCATCTCCTTGGCCAGGCCGGCGGCGGCCCGGAAGAAGGCGGGGTCGCTGTACTCCTGGCCTTTGACGTTCTGGCAGAAATCCCAGGCAAGGCCCGCCGTGTCGCTGTGGAAGGTGGGTACCCTGCCGTTGGTGACGATGGCGCCGGGCCGGGTGCGGCCCCGGGCGTAGAGGAACTCCTGGTACTCCCGGTCCCGGACGGTGCTGGTCACCAGTACCGCCAGGCCGGCGGCGCGGCAGCGCTCCAGCCAGAGGCGGCAGTTGGCGGCCACGTCCCGGCGCAGCAGATCGATGTCCCTGCTGTTGAGCATCCGTTCTCGCTCCTTTCGGGACGGCGGGAGCCGCCCCATCCAGTATATGCGGGCCGGGGGCCGCCGGAAACGGCTCACACCGCCAGCTGGAAGGAATGCCAGGTGTGTCCCTGCTGTTGGATGAAGGCCCAGGTGTAGCCGTGGGCGTGGCACTCCGCCCAGGTAAGGTAGCGGAAATAGAACTCCACCTCCAGGTGGCAGGGGATGATGTCCAGGATGATGGTGCGGATCCGCTCAAAGCCCTCGGGGATGCCGGCCACCTCCGGGAAGATGACCCGGATATAGCCGAAGCGGTTTTTCTCCTGGGCCAGGGCCCGGATGCCGCAGCCGGAGATGGTGTCGTTGATGGCGGCGAGGGTGAAGCTGTCCTCGCCGATCCGCAGCAGGGCGGCGATGGCCTCCCGGCGCAGCTGGGTGGAGTAGTGGACGGGGGCGCTGGCAAAGAGGGACTCCCAGCGGTCCAGCCCCTCACCCTGAGCGGTGGGCAGGGAGCCCTCCCGCTCGGCGTAGTCCACGGCGGCCTCCGCCCCGTCCAGCCCCTGGCCCAGGGCCTCCAGCTCGCTGGCGCTGAGGCTCCCCTCCGTCAGGTCATAGATGCCCAGGGGCCGCAGCAGCTCCTTCAGATGGTCGCAGTAGCCCATGTCACGCCTCCCACTCGGTGATGGTCAGGGTCCCCAGCCGGGGCAGCACCGTGGGGGCGGCGGGGATGTCGGCGGCGGGGGCGGAGAAGCGGTAGTTGGCCACGCCCTCCAGGTGGAAAAGGATATCCCCCAGGGCCGCCAGGGTCACCTCCCGGCCCAGGAGGGCTCCGGTGAAGGCGGAACGCAGGGCGGCCTCCGCCCGGGTCTGGACGTCCTCAAAGTCGTGCCCCTGGGCGCATTTGAGGGCCACCTGGATATTCACGGTCAGCTCCTCCGGGGCCAGCACCTGGAGGTCCACGGAGATCTCCCGGCGCTCCTGGAGGTAGCTGTCCACCTCCTCCAGCAGTTCCTCGTCGGGAAGGCCCGCGTCGGTGGCGATGTAGACGTCCACGGAGCCCACGCCCCGGGGCCTTCCGATGGCCCTGGCCGCCGCCACAGAGGGGAAGGACATGGCGGCCTGTTCATAGTAGGCGGCGTTGG
The DNA here is from genome assembly GCA_944387785.1 of uncultured Oscillospiraceae bacterium. Taxonomy (GTDB): domain Bacteria; phylum Bacillota; class Clostridia; order Oscillospirales; family Oscillospiraceae; genus Pelethomonas. The sequence continues at coordinate 22,373 of CALXGG010000015.1, forward strand.
CGCCGTTTGGCAGGCGGATGAAGCTGTCCAGCAGCCGCAGCCGGAGGGAGGCGTCGTCCTCGGCGTCGTCGCCGCCGCTGAAGGGCTGGGGGTTGGTGCAGGCCCGGATGCCGGCGGGCATGGCGGCCATGATGGTGACGGTACCGGCGGCCACATTGCCGGCTTTGCCGGGTTCCAGGGCCATGGCGGGCACGTCTACATACAGGCTGCCTGCGGGGAGGACGGCGTTGTCGGTGGTGGCGAAGCGGATGCCGCCGGGGGTCATGCAGACGGTCCCCGATGGGATGGAAAGGTCGCCGCTGACAGCGTTGGACACGCCGAAGCGCAGGGCCCCGGTGGCGCAGGTGGCGATGCTGCGGCTGATGCCCCGCAGGGCGGCCAGCCGCTCCAGGTATTCGCCCTGGGCGGTCTGGGGGAAGCTCTGGTCCAGCACCCACTGGGCCTGGATCAGGAGGCCCTGGATCTGGGCGGCGGCGGCCCGGAGCCGGGCGGCCAGGTCGCAGGAGGAGGCGGGCAGGTACCCGCTCTCCCGGGCAAAGACCTCCAGCATCTCCCCGTAGATCTCATCAATGGTTTTGGTCATATCGGTCCCTCTTTTCTAAACGGTCAGCGTGACGGACAGCTGGCTGCCCCGGTAGTCCAGCAGGACCGTCACCTGGATATGGCCCTGCCCGGCGGAGGACAGCTGTACGTCGGTGACGGCCACATCCTCCTCCGCCAGGGCTTCCGCCGCGAATTTCCGGGCAGCGGAGGCCCGGCTGCCGGGGCTTTCTTTCCCCAGCAGGTACAGCTGGCTGCCCAGCTGGGGGAGGAGGGGGAACTGGCCCCGCCGGGCGGTGAGGCGGAAGAGGACCCGGGCCAGCAGGGCCTCCGCTCCGGCGCAGCGCTCCACTCCGCCCAGACCGTCGGGGACATAGTCGCCCTGGATCAATTTGGTTTCCATGGATCGGTGTGCTCCTTTCCGTCAGGCGCCGCAGGCGGGGCAGACAAGGCCGTTGATGAGGAGGCCGCCGTACACCCGCGTGGTGCCGGTGAGCTTGACGTTGCCCTGGACCTCCAGATCCCCCTCCAGCCGGACGGTGCCTTTTAGGGCGATGCTGCCGTCGTTTTTCAGATGGATGGAGGCCCCGCCGGCGGAGTAGAGGAACAGCTCGCCGGGGGCCATATCCTCCGGGGCGACGGGGCTGGTGGCGGCGGCCACCACGCAGTGCTCCTGGCAGCCCACGCCGCCCTTGATGACCAGCACCGTGTCCCCGGCCCGGGGCTGCCAGACCAGGCCGCCGGGAGCGAATATTTCCAGGTCGCGCTGCTCTCCCCGGGTCATGACCGAGGCGCTGGCGCCGCCGATGGTGGTCACGCCCATGTCGGCGACGGTCCCCTCCTGCTCCGCGGCCCGGTAGGCCGCCAGTTTTTTGGATAACCACATGGTCGATTACCTCCTGCTCAGTACGATTTCCGTCCGCTGCCCCTCCCCGTCCATACGGCACCGGGCCTCCACCACGTCGTAGGTGTCCTCTGGGCCCAGGCGGGGCAGGGCGAGGCGGACGCGGTCCCCGGGGAAGGCGGCGAAGGGGAGAGGCAGCTCCAGGGTGATCTCCAGCTGGTCCAGGGCGGACTGGGCGATCTGGTATTGGCCGGTGTAGCGGCGCTCGTCGGCGGTGCTGCGGGGCATATACAGCACATGGCGGCGGCAGCCGCCCTTTTTCAGGAACGGCTCGTTCACCACCCGGTGGCGGATGCCCTGGACCTTGTCCTGGATCAGCATTTCGGAGATCACGCCGTAGCGCTGTTCCCGGCGGCGCAGGGAGCGGAAGGGGGTGGCCTCATCCACCCGCAGGGTGGGGCCGCTGCCCCACAGGGGCTGTATGGCCAGGACCCCTTCCCGGGTAAAGTAGGGGTCGAACCCGCCGAAGCGGTGGGTAAAGCCCTGGAGGGCCTTCCACTGGCTGGAGCCGGAGGTGACGGCATAGCCTTCCCCGGAGAGGGGCTTGCCGCCGTTCCATTGGATACCGTAGGGGGCCACATGGTTCAGGAGGATATCCTCCAGCGCGGCGGCGCCGTAGGTCAGGGCCTCCGACTCATTATCCAGCAAAAGGGCGGCCATGCCCCGGCCCTCCAATGTCACCAGCAGCCCCTGGCCCGACAGGGAGATCTCATAGGCGTCGATCACGCCGCGGAGCATGATGGCCCCGCCCTGCCGGGCGGTAAAGCGGGTGGCGTCGGGGAGGATGTCCGCCATGCCGCTGTCGTAGGGGCACAAGGCGGTCATGCTGTCGCAGGGCACCCCGCCGGTGTAGGTAAGGGACCACTCCAGCAGCACGGGGAGCTGGTAGCTCCGCTTGTCCCAGGTGGTCAGCTCCATGGTCAGCATGGGATCACCACCTGTTCCCCCACATGGATGAGGTTGGGGTTTTTGATGCCCGGGTTCACGGCCAGCAGCTCCTCCAGGGCCACGCCGTAGCTGAGGGCCACGCCCCACAGGGTGTCGCCGCTGACCACGGTGTGGGTCACCGCCTCCGTCCCGCCGGCATAGGCGCTCCCGGCGGAGTCCAGCGCCGTCAGCGCGTCGCTGTATCCGTCGTAGCGCTCCCGGAAGGTGAAGCTGTAACGCACATAGTCGGGCAGGGGGGCCTGCTCCAGCCGCAGGTCGGTGAAGTAGGCGTTGGACACCTGCCACACCGGGTGGATCAGAAGCCCGGGCCCGCCGCCGTAAAAGACGGTGGCCAGCTTTTTGAACTCCTCGTAGGCGCCGGGCCCGGCGAATTCCCCCTCCCCACGCATCACCCGGCAGCTCTGGCCCAGGTCCTGCATGTAGTAGCGACCGAAGGGCACCTTGTGGAGGGCCACCTGCCGTTCAAAGGTGATGGAGTACGTGGCGGGGTTGTGGGGCCAGACATAGTCTTTATAGCGCATAGGGGTCAGCAGCATGGTTCGTCACCTCCGTCAATACAGGGGAAAGCCGTTGTCATAGCGCCGGTCATCCCGCTGGAAGGCCAGGGATACCGCCTCGGCGGTGAGGGGGGCGGGCCCGGGGAAAGCCAGCTCCTCCCGGATGCCGCCCCAGCTCCCGCCGGGGGCCTGGGGCGGCTGGGCGGCGGGCTCATACCCGGCTCCCGGGGCGGAGAGCCCCTCCGCCCGCTCCTCGGGGAAGGGGAGGGCTTCCGCCTCCGCTCCCTCCGGCCCGCCGCCCTCCGGGGCGGCGGGGGGCGGAGGGCTGCCGTCGGATGGGGCCGCCTCCCCGGCCTCTTCCGGAACGGCGGGCGCCTCCTCCGGGCCTGGGGCCGCCGGGGGCTGGGGGGCTTCCGCCGGGGCGGCAGGGTCTGCCGCTGCGGCGGGAGCCGCCGTAGCGGAGGCAGCCTCCGGCACTTCCGCCATCCCCAGCGGCTCCGCCGGAGGCTGCGCCGGCTCCGGCCACGCCTCCGCCTGGGCCTGACGTATGGCCAGCTCCTGAAAGCGTCCGCTGTCGAAGGCGCCGCCGGCCTCCGCCTCGGCCTGGGGAGCTCCGGCGGGAGCGGCGCCGGCCGCCATCAGCTGCCGGACCTGATCCAGCAGCCGGGAGAGGCGGCCTAGCTCCTCCACCGGCAGCTGGATGGTCAGCGCGATCTGTTCCCGGGGCTCCATCAGGCGGTGACCTCGATGCGGTTGGTGGCCATCAGGGTCACCTTTTCCGCCACCATGGCCCCCACCTTGCCCTCCTCCTGGATGGCGCTCCACTGGCAGCCGCTGTATATGACCTTCCGGTCGGGCTTGCAGATGACCAGGGAGAAGTCCGCCAGGGAGAAGAAGTCGATGCCGTCGCTGATGGCCTCGTCGGTGGCGTAGAGCCGGGTCAGCTCCAGGACGTATTTGCTCTGGCCGTTGATGGTGGCCACCGGCTCGCTCTCGCCGAAGGCCTCCACCACCTGGCTGCTCTTGGTGGCCTTGGCGGTGTAGCTTTGTACCACCGCCACCTTCCTGCCCTCCAGCTCCAGGTAGATATCACAGCTGGTAGGGAATCCTGTTACCTCCATATGCGTGCCTCCTTGTTAAATGGTGATGTGGGCGGTGAGGTAGATCTGGTTGAGGCCGTGGGCCACGGCAAAGCTGAACTCCACCAGGCATACGGTGGGGTCGTCCTCGTAGACGGACACCTCCACCTCGCCGTAGCTGTCGATGATCTCGGAGCGCAGCTTGTTCTCCAGCTCCACGATGACCTGGGAGCGGATGGCGCCTCGGGTCTGGGCGGTATTTTTGGTGCGGCTGAAGCGGCTGCGGAGGCTGGACCGGATGGAGGGGATCACGTCGTCCACCACCAGGATGGTGGTCAGCTCCCGCCAGGTGATATCCTGGATGCCGCCGGTGGTGGTGCGGGTGGTGATGCCCCGGACAGGGGAGACCACGCCGCCCACCGCCTCCAGGGGGGTCACGCCGCCCCGGACCAGCAGGTCGATCTCGTTGTCGGTATAGAGGGCGCTCACGCCGCCCAGGCCCTTGAGGGGGGTGCCGTTGAGGGGTATGGCGGGGTCTGCGGTGGCGGCGATGGCGCCGGCCACGGCGGCGGCGGCAAAGACGCCGGAAAGGGTCTTGCCGGCCTGGTCCAGCACGTCGGGGCCCACCAGCACCATCCGCTCGCTGTTGAGGGCCTCGGCCCGCTGGGTGAGCGCGGTGGTGTCCGCGTCGCTCATGCCCACCACGGCGATGCGCTCCCGGCGGGTGGCGGAGGCCTCCTCCAGGCTGGCGCGCAGGGCCTGCTGCACCGTCTCGTCATCACTGTCGCAGACGATGATCTGGATGTTGTCCTCACCCCCCAGGGCGGCGAAGGCGGAGGCGTAATCCTCCCCGTCTACCGCCGCGGCCACCACGGTGGAGGCGCCGTTCCGGAAAAGGAGGGAGAGGAGGGCGGCCATGCCGGGGGTGCCCTCGGCGTCCTCGCCGAAGGCGGAGAGGCCGCCCTCATAGCTGGTGAGGGTGACGGGGACGTTGGGGGTGCCGGCGGCGGTCTTGGCGGCCACGCCGATGACCCGCACTGCCCGCCCGCCCCGGATAACGGTGGAGGCGTCGTAGGAGGAGTAGACCCCCGGGCGTTCGTGGATGATGATATTGCTCATTTGGTCACAACACCTTTCAGAATAAAGTCGGTGAGCCAGGCGCCCTCCTCGGTGGCGGTGGCCACGAAGTAGGCGCTGCAGGAGAGGCTGCCCCGGCGCAGGAACATGGAGGTGGTCTCGTCCCAGGCCGTCTCCTCCCAGCGCAGCTCCGCGGGCTTAAGCCCTGTGGGCAGGCCCTCCAGCATGACGCGGTGGAGGGTGTCCAGGGCCTGGTCGCAGCCGGCGGCGCCGGACTCAGGCGGGGCGTAGATGTCCAGGGACAGCGTCAGCTCCAGCCGCATGCCGTAGAGCTCATGGGTACTCTGGGTCTCCGGGTCGAACTGCCGGCCCAGGTAGCTGTTGAAGGCGTCGCTGCGGCTCTCCCCGGCCCGCAGGCCCACGGCGGCCACCGGAGCGCTGTACTGCTTGGCCCAGCCGGGGGAGAAGGCGGGGCATACGGCCAGGCCCGCCGCCCGCAGAGCGTCGGCTAGGGCGTCCCGGACCTGTTCCAGGCCACGGTTCATTGCGCCGCCTCCTTCCGCTCCCGCAGGATGGCCCAGCGGTAGAAGGGCTCATCCCGCCAGTAGACGATGTGGGCCTCCTGGACCACGAGGGACAGCGCCCCGGCGTCGACGCGGTCGCCGGGGGCCAGGGCCTGGCCGCCGGCGCCCAGGTAGAGCCAGCGTTTTTGGCTGACGGCCCCCAGGGGGGAGGGCGTGACGGGCAGTGCTTCCCGGCGCTTCAAAATGGGCTGGAGGAAGGCCCGCAGGGCCAGGGACGGCCCGGGATCCCCGGGGGTGAGGGTGACGCTCTGGCCGAAGCGGGCCAGGAGCCGGTCAAAGGAGCCCGTCATCCTCTCACCCCCAGGAAGGCGAAGGCGTCGTCCCGCCAGTAGGGGGCCATCAGGGCGTCGGCCTGGCGGGTGAGGGCGGCGGCGGCGCCGGTGCCGGCGGCGCTGAGCCGCAGGCTCACCTCCCCGGCGGTGAACTGCTCCACGTCCCCCG